>NZ_JBMDWH010000215.1:0-22034 GCF_048595345.1 Allobosea sp. | reverse complement strand
TCCAGGACCGTGCTACAGCCTCGGCCGAATGAAGGATGCCGGACACAACCGGCACCATCGCGCGACGCCACAGCAAACGGGAGGATACGACATGATCAGCAGACGCCGTTTCGGCACCCTTCTTCGCAGCGGGGCGCTCGCGCTCGCCGGCTCCCTCGGCCTCGCGCAGGCGGCCGCGGCCGACACCGTCAGGGTCGGCGTGATCGGGCCGTTCTCCGGCCCCTTCGCGCTCCAGGGCAAGAACTTCCAGGCCGGCGTCGAGGCCTGGCTGGCGCAGAACGGCAAATCCGTCGCGGGCCATGACATCGAGATCGTCTATCGCGATCTGCCGACCGCCAATCCGCAGCAGGCCCGCGCGCTGGCGCAGGAGCTGATCGTCAAGGACAAGGTGCAGTATCTCGGCGGCGTCTATTTCACGCCCGATGCGATGGCGATCACCCCGCTGCTGAAGCAGGGCAATGTGCCGCTGGTGATCTTCAACGCCGCGACCTCGGCGATCATGACCTCCTCGCCGCTCGTCGTGCGCACCTCCTTCACCACCGCGCAGACCACGACCCCGCTCGGCAAGGCGGCGGTCGATCGCGGCATCAAGACCTTCGTGACGGCCGTGACCGATTACGGCCCGGGCATCGATGCCGAAGCCGCGTTCAAGAAGGCGGTGGAAGCGGCCGGCGGCCAGGTGGTCGAGACCATCCGCATGCCGCTGAACACCACCGAGTTCAGCCCGATCATGCAGCGCATCCGCGATTCCAAGGCGCAGGGCGTCTTTGCCTTCCTGCCCTCGGGCCCGCCGACGCTCGGCTTCGTCAAATCCTTCAACGACACCGGGCTGAAGTCCGGCGGCGTCAAGCTCTTCGCCACGGGCGACCTGACGCAGGAATCCGACCTGCCGGCTCTGGGCGAGGCGGCCTCCGGCATGATCACCGGCTTCCACTATGCGCTGTCCCACGACTCCGACGCCAACCGAAAGTTCGTCGAAGCCGGCGAGAAAGCGATCGGCGCGCCCGGGCAGCTGACCTTCCCCGCTGTCGGCGCCTATGACGGCATGGCCGTGATCGCGAAGATGATCGCCGCCACCAACGGCAAGCAGGACGCCGAAAAGGCCGTCGAGGCGGTGAAGGGCATGGCCTGGGAGAGCCCGCGCGGCCCGGTGAAGATCGACCCTGAAACGAGGCACATTACGCAGACGATCTATCTGCGCGAGGTGGCCAAGGACGCCAAGGGCAACTGGATCAACAAGGAAATCCAGAGCTTTCCCGAGCAGAAGGACCCCGGCCTGGCGAAGTAACGGATCGTTCTTCGCCCTCTCCACCTCGTCATTCCGAAGCAGCGCTGCCACCGCAGCCTGCCCGGGATGACGGCGCGGGGGTCCACAGCCATCCTCGAAGAGGCCGTATAATCGCATGCAGACCGCGCTCAGCATCGCCCTGGATGCGCTGGCTTATGGCATGGCGCTGTTCATCATCTGCATCGGCCTGTCGCTGACGATGGGGCTGATGCGGGTTGTGAACCTCGCCCATGGCGCCTTCGCCATGATCGGCGGCTATATCGCCTCCTGGGCCGCCCGCGATCTCGGGCTCGGCTACGCCTTCGCCATCCTGCTCGCGGTCTTCGGCACGGTGCTGATCGCGATCCCGCTCGAGCGGCTGCTGTTCCGGCACATCTATGACCGCAGCGAGCTTTCGCAGGTGCTGATGACCATCGGCATCACCTTCTGCGTCATCGGCCTCACCAACTATCTGTTCGGGCCGACGCTCAAGACCATTCCCCTCCCCGCCGAGCTGGCGCGGCCGGTCGATCTCGGCTTCCGCAGCATCGCCGGGCACCGGCTCTTCGTCATCGCGAGCGGGCTGGTCGTGGCGGGAGGGCTGTGGGTCCTGATCGAGCGCACCGGCTTCGGCATCCGCCTGCGCGCGGCGGTCGAGAATGCGCCGATGGCCCGCGCGCTCGGCGTCAGGACAGAGCTGATCTACGCCGTGAGCTTCGCGCTCGCAATCGGGCTCGCGGCCTTCGGCGGCGTCGCGGGCGCCGAGTTCCTGCCGATCGAGCCCTATTACGCGCTGCGCTACATGGTGACCTTCCTCGTCGTGGTTTCGGTCGGCGGGGCGGGCTCGATCCTCGGGGCGCTGGCGGCCTGCCTGCTGCTCGGCGCCATCGACGTGACGGCACGCTATCTGATGCCGGATTTCGGCAATTTCTTCTTCTATCTCGCCGTGATCCTGGTGGTGTGCCTGTTCCCGAACGGGCTGATGGGGCGGGCGAAGGCATGACGGCGCTCACGCTCAAGGCCGGGAGTGTCCCGGCACGGCCGCTGGTCCGGGATCTCGCCGGCATCACCCTGATCGCGCTGGCCGGGGCCGTCGGCTACTGGCTTTTCCCCGACAATCTCTCCTTCCTGACCCGCGTCATCTCGGTCGCGTTGCTGGTGCTCTCGCTCGATCTGGTCGTCGGCTATTGCGGCATCGCCTCGCTCGGCCAAGCAGCCTTGTATGGCGCGGGCGCCTACGCCGCCGGCATCGCCTGCGTGAACGGAGTGACGGAGCCCTTCGCGCTCATCCTGATCGGGGCCGCGGCCGGCGCCTTGACCGGCCTGCTCATGGGCGCTGTGATGCTGCGGGCGCATGGCCTGCCGCAGCTCGTGCTGTCCATCGCCATCGTCCAGCTTTTGCATGAGGCGGCCAACAAGCTCTCCTGGCTGACCGGCGGCAGCGACGGGCTTTCCGGGATGCTGCCGGCGCCGCTGTTCGGCCTGTTCGAATTCGACCTGTGGGGTCGCGCCGCCTATCTCTTCGGCCTGGGATTGCTGATCGTCACCTTCGCGCTGCTGCGGCTGCTGGTGCGCTCGCCCTTCGGCATGGTGTGCCGGGGCCTGAAGGAAGACCCGCTGCGGGTGAGCGCGCTCGGCATCTCCGCTTTCCCCGTGCTGATCCGGATGTTCGCGATCTCGGGCGCGGTCGCCGGCATGGGCGGGGCGCTGGGGGCCATCGCGACGCAGGTGGTCGGGCTGGACAGCATCAGCTTCGAGCTCTCCGCCAATGCGCTGGTCATGCTGGTTCTGGGCGGTCTCGGCCATCTTACCGGGGCGCTGATCGGCACCGTCGTCTTCCTGTCGATCGAGCATGTCATCGCGGCGATCAACCCCTTCCACTGGATGACGCTGGTCGGCGCGATCCTGATCGCGATCGTGCTCTTCGCCCCACGCGGTCTTTCCGGCTCGCTGGACGAGCTGGCACGGCTGCTGCGGCGGGAGGGCCGGCGATGAGCGCGGTCTTCTCGGTCGAGGGTCTGTCGAAATCCTTCGGCGGGCTGAGGGTCAATCACGACATCAGCCTTTCGATGGCAGCGGGCGAGCGGCTGGCCTTGATCGGCCCCAACGGCGCGGGCAAGACGACCTTCGTCAATCTCGTCACCGGGCGGATCAGGCCGAGCCATGGCTCTGTCACGCTCGGGGGAGAAACCATCACCGCGCTCCCGCCGGTCCGCCGCGTGCGGCGCGGGCTGGTGCGGACCTTCCAGGTGACGCGGCTGTTTTCGGAGATGACCCCGGAGGAGCATGTGCTCATGGCGCTGCTTCAGCGGCAGGGCCGGGCCACGCGCATCCTGGCGCGGTTCCGGGGCGATGCGACGCTTTGCGACGAGGCGGCCGAGATCCTCGCGACGCTCGGCCTGACCGAGGTCGCGCGCCGTCCGGTGAGCGAAATCGCCTATGGCCAGCAACGCCTGCTCGAAATCGCGATCGCGATGGCGCAGCGGCCCAAGGTGCTGCTGCTCGACGAGCCGGCGGCCGGCGTGCCTTCCTCCGACACGCCGCTGATCGAGCGCGCGCTCGAGCGGCTGCCCGCCGATCTCGCCGTACTGATGATCGAGCACGACATGGACCTCGTCTTCCGCTTCGCGAAGCGGGTGGTGGTGCTGGCGGCGGGCGAACTGATCTTCCAGGGCCTGCCCGGCGAGGTCGCCCGGGACGAGAAGGTGCGCGAGGCCTATCTGGGGAGCTATGCCCATGCCGGCCACTGAGCTCAGCGTGAGTCATCTCAGCGCCGGCTATGGCCGCACCCATGTGCTGGAGGATGTCTCGCTGACGGTCCCCGCCGGGGCCCGGCTCTCCATCCTCGGCCGCAACGGCATGGGCAAGACCACGCTTCTCGCCACGCTGATGGGTCTGACGCGCCATTATGGCGGCAGCGTCCGGCTTGGCGGGCGCGACGTCACGGCGCTGGGCGCGCAGGCGCGGGCGCAGGCGGGGCTGGGGCTGGTCCCGCAGACCCGCGAGATCTTCAAGGGGCTGACCGTCGAGGAGAACCTCTTCGTCGGCCTCAAGGACCGGCCGCGCAGCGCGATCGAGGAGGCCTATGCACTGTTTCCCCGCCTTGCCGAGCGGCGACGCAATCTCGGCTCGCAACTCTCCGGCGGCGAGCAGCAGATGCTGGCCACCGCCCGCACCATTCTCGGCAAGCCCTCCGTGCTGATGCTGGACGAGCCGCTGGAGGGCCTCGCCCCGGTGATCTGCGACATGCTGATGGCGGCGTTCACGGAACTCGCCGCCAGCGGGGCGATGACGATTCTCTTCGTCGAGCAGCGGTTGGAGAGCGCGCTTTCCTTCGCCGAGGACGTCATCATCCTGGAGCGGGGGCGGATCGTCTGGTCGGGGACCTCGGCGAGCCTGAAGGCGGATCGCGAGGTGCTGGAGCGCTATGTCGGCGTCGGCGGGCTGCATTGACAGCGACCCCGTCGGACTCGGCCCTCATCCCGAGGAGCCGCGATACGCTGGGTCTCCAAGGCAGCTCGATGAGACTCGGCCGACATCTGGACCATCCTTCGAGACGGCCCAGCGGGCCTCATGCGGATAGGGGCTCGCGCGACGTGCGGAGCGTTCAGATACTGAACCGCGCCCCCGCCCGCGCCAGACCGCCGGAGATCGCGACCGGCGTCCCGTCGGCGCGCCAGCAGGCGGCGCCGGTCAGGGTGCCGTCCTCCTCGAAGGCGATGGCGTTCATGCCGCCGGCGATGCGGGGCGAGCGGATCGTCCGGTGGCCACGGGCCGCGAGCTCCTGGGCGACCTGTTCCGGAATGGCCTCTTCCAGCTCCAGCACGCCGCCTTCGGTCCAGACACGCGGCGCCTCGACCGCCTCCTGGAGGCTCATGCGGTGGTCGATCAGGTTGACGATCGCCTGCAGGGCGGACGGGAAGATTCGCAGCGCGCCGGGCAGACCGAGCGCATAGCGCAGGCGCCCTTCCCGCAGCACCATCATCGGCGCCATCGACGTAAAGACGCGCTTGCCCGGCGCGATGGAGAGCGCGCGGCCGGGATGGGGATCGAAATTGAACATGTAGTTGTTGGCGATCATCCCCGTGCCGGGGATCTGCACACAGGCGCCGAAGAGCCCGTTGATGGTCTGGGTGGCGCTGACCACGTTGCCATCGGCATCCGCGACCGTGACATGGGTGGTATCGGCCGATTCCCCGCCCGAAAGCCCGGCGCTCCAGCTCCGGGCGCGGTCCATCTCGATCAGCGCGCGGCGCTCGGCGGCGTATTCCTTGTCGATCAGGCGATCGACCGGCACCTTGACGAAGGCCGGATCGGCGGTGGCGACGGCCCGGTCGGCGAAGGCGATCTTCAGCGCCTCGGCCAGCAGATGCACCGCATCGGCCGAGCCGAAGCCGAGCGCGCCGATATCGTAGCCCTCGAGGATGTTCAACATCTGCGCGATGTGCACGCCCGAGGAGGAGGGCGGCGGCGGCCCGACGATCTCGAAGCCGCGATAGGCGCCGCGGATCGGCTCGCGGATCTGCGTGCGATAGGCGGCGAGATCGGCCTGGTCGATCAGGCCGCCATGAGCGGCCATGTAGCTGGCTAATTCGATACCGAGCGGGCCGTGATAGAGCGCCTGCGGCCCGCCCCGGGCGACCAGCCGCAGGGTCTCCGCATAATCGCCCTGGATCAGCCGCGCGCCCGGCTGCAGCGCCGAGCCGGCCGGCAGCAGCATCGCCGAAAGGCCCTTGTCGCGTGCCAGATCGCCGGCATTGTCGGTGATGCAGTTGGACAGATAGGGCGTGACGGTGAAGCCGCGCGCGGCCAGCCCGATCGCCGGCTGGAGCACATCCTCCAGCGGCAGGCTGCCGAAGCGCTCCAACGCCTCGCACCAGCCCTTCAGCGCGCCGGGCACGGCGACGGCCTTCGCTCCCACGACGTTTTCGCGGCCCCGCGTCTCGCGCTGGCGGCCGATCTCGTCCGAGAGGCACTCATACATGTCGGGCGTCGCGCGGCCGGGCGCGGTCGAGAGATTGTCGATCACCCGGTGGGTCCCGTCGGCGAGCCGTATATGGCTGAGGCCCCCGCCGAGAATGCCGACCATCATCGGCTCGACCACCGTCAGCGCGAAGAGCGCCGCCACGGCGGCGTCGATCGCATTGCCGCCGGCCAGCCGCATCTGGCTGCCGGCGGCGGAGGCGAGCGGATGGTTGGTCACCACCATGCCGCGCGACCCGCCGGCCGGCTTCTTCTCGCAACGGAAATCGGCTGTGCGGGGGGCGATGCGGTGCGTGCTCATGGCCGCAGTTGAACCCGCACCGTCGCGCCACGTCCAGCCCGGCCGGCAGGGCCGGGCGATGCGCGTCTCGCATGACGCTGCGCGGGGCCGGAAAGCCCCGGTGAGATATCCGCTTGACCGGACTGCGACGTAGCGGAACCTTGCCGCCACGAACGGGTTTTTGCTCGGTCTTTCGACGGCGCGTATCCCGGCGCGCCGCGACGCGGAGTGACAGGTCTTTATGCAGCGCGCCACTGCGCCGTCTCGGTCGCGTTTCCGGGAGTTCTTCGCCATCGCCCTCCGCTACTGGCGGGGCGAGGCACGCTGGCGCGCCTGGGGGCTGACGGCCGCCGTGCTGACCTTCGTGGCGGCCCAGACCGCCGCGGCCTACGCCATGAACACCTGGAACCGCTGGTTCTTCGACGCGCTCGACAAGCGCGATGCGGCCGCCGTCTGGGCGACGGTGACCTGGCTGCCTTTTCTGGTGGCGGCGTCCACCCTCTGCATTTCGGCACTGGTGGTGAGCCGCATGCTGCTGCAGGTGCGCTGGCGCGAGCACCTGACGCATACGCTGGCGGGCTGGTGGATCGCCGACCAGCGCTATTACCGGCTCGGCTTCCTGAGCAAGATCAAATCGGCTCCGGAGTACCGCATCGCCGAGGATGTGCGCCTCGCCATCGAGCCGCTGGTGGAGATGGCGATCGGACTGATCAGCGCCTTCGTCACAGCCGCGACCTTCGCGGCGGTGCTCTGGCAGGTGGCGGGCTCCGCGCAGTTCACGATCGGCGGCACCACATTCGTGATCCCGTTCTACATGGCGCTGGCCGCGATGATCTATGCGGCGGTGGCCTCGCTCGGCGCCTATGCGACCGGCCACCCGCTGGTGAGGCGCGTCGCCCACAAGAACGAGATGGAGGCGCAATTCCGCGCCGAGATGACCCGCCTGCGCGAGAATGCCGAGAGCATCGCGCTGATCCGCGGCGATGCCGACGAGCTCGCCGCCGTGGGCAAGAGCTATGGCCGCGTGGTGCGCTCCTGGCTGAGGATCGTGCGCCAGCAGGGGCTGATCGCCCTGGTGCTGAACACCAATGGCGCGCTGTTTCCGGTGGTGCCGCTGCTGCTGATCACCCCGAAATATCTCTCAGGCGAGGTCACGCTCGGCGCGGTGATGCAGGTCGTCGCCGCCTTCAGCGCGGTGCAGGCGGCGCTGATCTGGTTCGTCGACAATTTCGTGCGCCTGGCCGAGTGGTTCGCCTCGGTCACGCGCGTCGACGAGCTGGTGGAGGAGTTGCAGGGCCTCGATATCGGCCTGCTGATGGAGGGCGAGACCCAGATCAAGATGGAGGATGGCGAGGGTGACAGCATCCGCATCGACAATCTCTCGGTCGCGCATACCAATGGCCGCATCGTCATCGCCGATGCGACGGTCGCGATCGGGCCGGGCGAGAAGGTGCTGGTCACCGGCGAAAGCGGTTCGGGCAAGAGCACGCTGATCCGGGCGCTGGCGGGCCTGTGGCCCTGGGGCGCGGGCTCGATCACCGTGCCGCGCGGGCGCAGCATCGCCTTCCTGCCCCAGCGGCCCTACATGCCCAAGGGCACGCTGCGCAGCGTACTGCTCTATCCGGCGACCGAGGAGAAGGTCGAGGACGAGACCATCCGCGCCGCGCTGGAGCGGGTCGGCCTGCAGCATCTGGCGCCGCGCGTCGGCGCGACGGATGATTGGGACCGAATCCTCTCCGGCGGCGAGCGCCAGCGCATCGCCTTCGCCCGGCTGCTGATCCAGAAGCCCGACATCATCGTGATGGACGAGGCGACCTCGGCGCTCGACGAGGACAGCCAGAACGCGCTGATGAAGATGTTCGAGGACGAGCTGGCCTACGCCACCATCATCAGCGTCGGCCACCGCCCCGGCCTCGAGGATTTCCACGACCGCAAGATCCTGCTCGAGCGGCGCCCGGCCGGCGCGCATCTGACCTCGCGGCGGATCGGCAAATCGCTCTGGCGCCTGTTCCGCACCCGCGACGCGGCCAATGAGGACGGCGAGCCGGCACGCTGATCACGATGGCGAGAGCCTCCGTCGCGGCCTGCCGGCAGGCTCAGTCGGCCATGATCCGCTCGACCTCGTCGCGATGAATGCGGCGCTGGTCGAGCAGCCTGCGGGCGATGGCGGCATGGCCGCGACGGATCGCCGGACGGTAGAGGATGGCCGTGGCGGCAGCCTCGCAGCGGGCTCGGGTCGCGGCCTCGTCCACCGGCCCAAGCCAGGCGAGAAAGCCCGCGATCTGCCGCAGATCATCCTCATGCGAGGCGATGGCGCCGGGGTAGAAGCGCAAGCCCTCCTCGTTCCAGTAGAGCATCTCGCCGCCATGGCCGGCATAGAGGATCGCGATCTCGGCCTCGGCGCGGGCGCGGTCCTCCGCGAGGTCACGACGAAAGGCGCGCTCATAGGGCTCGAAGCAGGTTTCGCCGCTGAAGCCGTAAGGAGGTTTCAGCCAGGCATGGCTGATGAAGCGTCCCTGCGCCCAGCCGACCACGATATGGCCCGCCTCGTGAAAGGCGCAGGCGGCGCGGCGGATCTCGGCGGGGATGTCGTCCCGAATCGGCATGGCTCCACTGTGACGGGCCGACGCCCGGTGGCAACGCCCGCAGGGCCCGCGTGACGGCGCCAGGGGCGAATGGCACAGAGCTTGCTGGCTCTTTTCCCGTCGACATCGGGAGGATCCATGCGCCTGTTTTTGTTGAAGACCGCGTTCACGCTCGCCGTTCTGCAAGCCGCTGCCGGCGGTGCCCTCGCGCAGGGCACGCTGCGCATCGGCATGACCGCCTCCGACATTCCGCTCACGACCGGCCAGACCGACAATGGCGGCGAAGGGCAGCGCTTCATGGGCTATACGGTCTATGACGCGCTCATCAACTGGGACCTGTCGAGCGCGACGAAACCCTCCGATCTCGCTCCCGGCCTGGCCCTGAGCTGGGGCCTCGACCCGGCCGATGCCGGCAAGACGAAATGGCTCTTCAAGCTGCGCCCGGGCGTGAAATTCCATGACGGGTCGGAGTTCACCGCCGAGTCCGTGGTCTGGAACCTCGACAAGCTGCTGAAGACCGACGCGCCGCAATTCGATCCGCGCCAGTCGGCCCAGGGCAAGTCCCGCATCCCGGCCGTCGCGAGCTATCGTGCGATCGACCCGCTGACGCTGGAGATCGTGACGAAATCGCCCGACGCGACGCTGCCCTATCAGCTCGCCTGGATCCTGATGTCGTCCCCCGCCAATTGGGAGAAGCTGGGCAAGAGCTGGGAGGCGGTCGCCAAGGCGCCCTCGGGCACCGGGCCGTGGAAGCTGACCGGCTTCGTGCCGCGCGAGCGGGCCGAGCTCGTCCCCAACCCGGATTACTGGGACAAGGCGCGGGTGCCCAAGCTCGACAAGATGGTGCTGATCCCGTTGCCGGAAGCCAATGCCCGCGTCGCGGCCCTGCGCTCGGGCCAGGTGGACTGGATCGAGGCGCCGGCGCCGGATGCGGTGAAGTCGCTGACCTCGGCCGGGTTCAAGATCGTCACCAACGCCTATCCGCACAATTGGACCTGGCATCTCTCCCGCGCCGAAGGCTCGCCCTGGAACGACATCCGGGTGCGCAAGGCGGCCAATCTCGCCATCGACCGCGAGGGCATGAAGGAACTGCTCTCGGGCATGATGATCCCGGCCGAAGGCTTCTTCCCGCCCGGGCACCAATGGTTCGGCAAGCCGAGCTTCAAGCTCGGCTACAAGCCGGAGGAAGCCAAGAAGCTGCTGAAGGAGGCCGGCTTCACCCCGGAGAAGCCGCTCGTCACCAAGATCCTGATCTCGCCCTCGGGCTCGGGCCAGATGCAGCCGCTGCCGATGAACGAGTTCGTCCAGCAGAACCTCGCCGATGTCGGCATCAAGGTCGATTTCGAGGTGGTCGAGTGGAACCAGCTCATCAACATCTGGCGCGCCGGCGCCAAGGATGCGAGCGCACGCGGCGGCACGGGGATGAACTACACCTATTTCATCCAGGACCCGTTCACCGGCTTCATCCGCCATCTGCAGTGCAACCTGGCGCCGCCGGCCGGCACCAACTGGGGCTATTACTGCGATCCGGAGATGGACAAGCTCTTCGACCAGGTACGCAACACCTTCGACCCGAAGGAGCAGACCGCGATCCTGCAGAAGATCCACGAGAAATACGTCGACGACGCCCTCTTCCTGATGGTGACGCATGACGTCAATCCGCGCGCCATGAACGCCAAGGTGAAGGGCTTCGTCCAGGCGCAGAACTGGTTCCAGGACTTCTCGCCGATCACGATGGACAAGTGAGCCAGCAGGACCCCGGCCGCCAGCGGCGGCCGGGGTCCGCGCCGGGAGACCGCCCTTGCTGCTCTATGCCCTGAAACGCCTCGTCTATGTGCTGCCTGTCGCCTTCGGGGTCAGCATCGTCTGCTTCCTGCTGGTCCATCTGGCGCCGGGCGATCCGCTCACCGCGATCATGCCGATCGACGCCACGGCCGAGCAGCAGGCGCAGATGCGCGCCGCCTATGGCTTCGACAAGCCGCTGCCGGTGCAATACGGCATCTGGCTGTTCAAGGTGCTGCAAGGCGATCTCGGCGCCTCGATCGCATCGGGGCGGCCGGTGGCCAGCGAGGTCGGCCGCGCCGTCGGCAATTCGCTGATCCTGGCGTGCCTGGCGACGCTGATCGGCTTCGGCTTCGGCACGTTCTTCGGTTTCGTCGCCGGCTATTTTCGCGGCAGCCCGCTCGACCGTCTGGCCTCGATCGTCTCGATCCTCGGGGTCAGCGTGCCGCATTACTGGCTCGGCATGGTGATGGTGATCGTGTTCTCCGCCACGCTCGGCTGGCTGCCCTCGACGGGGGCGGGCCCCGGGGGCTCGAGCGCCTGGCGCTTCGACCTCGAGCATCTCTCCTTCATCATCCTGCCGGCGGTCACGATGTCCGCCATCCCGATGGGCATCATCGCGCGCACCGTGCGCGCGCTCGTCGCCGACATCCTGTCGCAGGATTTCGTCCAGGCGCTGCGGGCCAAGGGCATGGGCGAATGGGCGGTGTTCAAGCATGTGGTGCGCAATGCCGCGCCGACCGCTCTGGCGGTGATGGGCCTGCAGCTCGGCTATCTGCTCGGCGGCTCGATCCTGATCGAGACGGTCTTCGCCTGGCCGGGCACCGGCTTCCTGCTCAACACGGCGATCTTCCAGCGCGATCTGCCGCTGTTGCAGGGCACGATCCTGGTGCTGGCGCTGTTCTTCGTCGCCCTCAATCTCATCGTCGATATCCTGCAATCGGCGCTCGACCCCCGCATCCAGAGAGGCTGAGCGTGACTGCCGTCGATCTTTCCAGCGTCGCGCTGCCTCCTGCCGAGCGGAGCGAGGGCTATTGGGCGAGCGTGCTGCGGCGCCTGCGCCGCGACCCCGTCGCCATGGGCGCGCTCGCGGTGATCGTGCTCATCGTGCTCGCCGCGATCCTGGCGCCCTATCTCGCCCCCGCCGACCCGTTCCGCGGCTCGATGGCGCGGCGCCTGCGCGCGGTCGGCACGCCGGGCTATCTGCTGGGCACGGACGAGCTCGGCCGCGATATGCTGACGCGGCTGATGTATGGTGGCCGGCTGTCGCTGTTCATGGGCGTGACGCCGGTCATCCTCGCCTTCGTGCTGGGCTCCGGCATCGGCATCTTCGCGGCCTATGTCGGCGGCTGGGTGAACACGCTGGTGATGCGGATCATCGACGTGTTCTTCGCCTTCCCCTCGGTGCTGCTGGCGATCGCGCTGTCGGGAGCGCTGGGAGCAGGCATCCTGAACTCGATCGTCTCGCTCACGGTCGTCTTCGTGCCGCAGATCGCCCGCATCGCCGAGGCGGTGACGACGCAGACGCGCAACCGCGATTTCGTCGAGGCCGCGCGCATCTCCGGCGCCGGACCGTTCACCATCGTGCGCGTGCATGTGCTCGGCAATGTTCTGGGGCCGATCTTCGTCTACGCGACGAGCCTGATCAGCGTTTCGATGATCCTGTCCTCGGGCCTCTCCTTCCTCGGACTCGGCGTGAAGCCGCCCGAGCCGGAATGGGGGCTGATGCTGAACACGCTGCGCACGGCGATCTATAACCAGCCGCTCGTCGCCGCGCTGCCGGGCGTGATGATCTTCATCACCTCGATCTCGTTCAACCTGTTCTCGGACGGGCTGCGGGGCGCGATGGAGGTGCGCCAATGATCATCGGCGCCCCTGCCGAGCCAGCCGACCGCGACCGCGGCGGACCCGGCACGAAGCTGCTCGACGTGCGCGGGCTGACCAAGCATTTCGGCGGCAAGCGCAGCCTGTTCGGCGGCGCCAAGACCGGCGTCGTGCGCGCCGTCGATGGCATCGATTTCAGCGTCGCCAAGGGCGAGACGCTCGGAATCGTCGGCGAATCCGGCTGCGGAAAGTCGACGACCGCCCGGCTGGTGATGCAGATCATCAGGCCCGATGCCGGGGAGATCCTGTTCGACGGCGAGACGGTGGGCAGCCGGGCGCTCAGCCTCGGCGATTTCCGCCGGCAGGTGCAGATGGTGTTTCAGGACAGCTACGCCTCGCTGAACCCGCGGCTGACGGTCGAGGAGACGGTCGCCTTCGGGCCGCGCGTTCATGGCGCCAGGCCCGCCGCGGCGCTCGCCAAGGCGCATGACCTGCTGCACCGGGTGGGGCTGGAGCCGCGCCGCTTCGCCGGGCGCTATCCGCACGAGATCTCCGGCGGCCAGCGCCAGCGCGTCAATATCGCCCGGGCGCTCTCGCTCGACCCGCGCCTGCTCATTCTGGACGAGGCGGTCTCGGCGCTCGACAAATCGGTGGAGGCGCAGGTGCTCAACCTGCTGCTCGATCTGAAGCGCGACTTCGCCCTGACCTACATGTTCATCACCCATGATCTCAATGTCGTGCGCTTCATGTCCGACCGGATCATGGTGATGTATCTCGGCAAGGTCGCCGAGCTCGGCCCCACCGAACCCATCTTCGCGCGGCCCGGCCATCCCTATACGGCCGCGCTGCTCTCCTCGATGCCTTCGATGGATCCCGATGCGCGTACGCAGGAGGCGCCGCTCACGGGCGATCCGCCCAACCCGATCGACCCGCCGAGCGGCTGCCGTTTCCACCCGCGCTGCCGCATGGTCTCGACCTTGTGCAGCCAGGCCGAGCCGGCCCTGAGCGCGCTCGGCGGGGATCATCTCGCCGCCTGCCATCTCGCCGATCCGGCCTCCGGCCATCCGAGGCTCGCCGCCGCATGAGCACGACCGGCAACATCGTCGAAGCGGCCGGGCTGACGGTCGATTTCGCCTCTCCCAAGGGGCCGATCCGCGCCGTGAGCGGCGTCGATCTCGCCTTGAAGCCGGGCGAGACGGTCGCGCTGCTGGGCGAATCCGGCTCGGGCAAGAGCGTGACGCTGCGGGCGCTGATGCGGCTGCATCCGTCTTCCGCCAAGATCGGCGGGCGGGTGACCGTCGACGGGCAGGACGTGCTGGCGCTGAGTCCGCGGGCGCTCTCTGCCTATCGCGGCAAGACCGTCTCGATGATCTTCCAGGATCCGGGCCTCGCCTTCGATCCGGTCTACCGGATCGGCGATCAGATCGCCGAGGCGGTGATGCGGCATGAGCGCGTGTCGCGCGGCGAAGCCCGCCGCCGGGCGCTCGACCTGTTCGAGCGCGTGCGAATCCCCTCCCCCGAGCGGCGGCTCGACAATTATCCGCACGAGATGTCCGGGGGCATGCGCCAGCGCGCGATGATCGCGCTCGCGTTGGCCTGCCGCCCGAAGGTGCTGCTCGCCGACGAGCCGACGACCGCGCTCGATGCGACGGTGCAGATCCAGGTCCTGCTGCTGCTGCGCGAATTGCAGCGCGAATTCGGCCTTGCCATCGTCTTCGTGACGCATGACATCGGCGTCGCGGTCGAGATCGCCGACCGGATCGCGGTGATGTATGCCGGGCGCATCGTGGAAAGCGGCGCCTGCCGGGACGTGATCCGCGCCGCGGCGCATCCCTATACGCAGGGGCTGCTGGCCTCGCGCGCCCATGGCACGCTGGCGCCGGGCGAGCGGCTGAAGGCCATTCCCGGTGCGCCGCCGGACCTCGCCGCACCGCCGCCGGGCTGCGCCTTCGGCCCGCGCTGCGACAGGTTCGGCGAGGATTGCGCTCGCATCATCCCGGAGACGGTGATGGTCGCGGAGGGGCACGGGGCCCGCTGCCTGCGGATCGCGGCCAACTGAGAGGCCGCACCCGTCGGCCCGCCGCGCCAAGCGCGTTTTGAAGGCAACAGAGAGCCGGGGGGCCTGGCCCTGGTTTCACAGAGGCTCCGAGGCGCGGCACCTGCATCCGCCTGCCCGCGTGACGCGATATCTGTCTGGAGGTCGAATAACTTTAAAGTTCTGTACACAACCAACTATATACTGCTCAAATGTTTGTCACCTTTAAGTTATTTCTGCCGATTTATTTCCGCGTACCGAGTCGAAATAGCGCCTGCCCCTGTCTAGTTCCTCAGCGACAACGGCGATCCGACCCTCAGACAAGCAAGATAATTCGAATCTTAACGAAAGCTGAATCGAATGATTGCAATTCCACTCGGTCATGTGCGATGTGACAGAAGGTAAGGCACCTGCCGATATTTTCGGCATGAACGAGCCACAACAGATCTGTCCGGGGGGAGAGATGTTTCGTCGCCTGGTGATCGGAGCACCCGCGCGTCCGGTGCTTCGCTTGTTGCTGGTGTCATCCGTGGCCTTTGCCTGGGGGGTCGCTCCAGCGCTGGCGCAACAGACGATCAACACCGCGGCAACCGGCCAGGCAGGCAGTGGTGGCGGCCTCGCGGTCGATGCGGTGCCTCCGGCCTGGGGGCCCGGCGGCTCCGGCGGCTCAGTCGGGCAGAGCTTCGTCAGCGCATCCCCCACGGCAGGCGGCAGCGGCGGCAACGGCGGCGAGTTCAGTTATGACACGCAAAGCTTCGGCCATTCCGGCACAGCTGGCGGCGGCGCGACCGGCGGTGCAGGCGGCGTCAACTCCAATGCGAGCGGCGATGTCGGCGGCGGGCGCGGCGGTGGAGTCGGCGGTGGTGGCGGCGGCGGCGCTGGCGGGTCGTTTTCGACCAATGGCTTGACCCGGGGCGCGGGCGGCGGCGGCGGCGGCGGCGGCGGAACGGGGATTCAGGTCAATACCGGCGTCGCCATCGAGATCATCGGCGTCACCGCGACCGGCGGCGCCGGTGGCGAGGGCGGTGAATCGCTGGATCGCTCGGGCAGCAATTTGGCCGGCGGAGGCGGAGGCGGTGGCGGCGGCGGCGGCAGTGCGATCGTCAGCAACGGCCATGTGACGCTGTCCAGCGGCGGCTCGGCCCTCGGCGGTGCGGGCGGCGCCGGCGGCCGCTCGAACACCAATGCCGGATCCGGCGGCGCAGGCGGCCACGGCATCGAGATCACGGGAGCCAGCGGCGCCACGGTGACGATCGGCAATGGCAGCACCGTGCGCGGCGGCGATGCCGGCGCGAAAGGCGTGCGACGCTACAACGCTTTTTCAGGCACCGCGACCGATGGCGCAGCCGGAAACGGCATCATCGGCCAGAACCTGACCATCGTCGCCAATGGGGGTGCGATCGAAGGCGGGCTAAGTGGCGGCGAGCGGGCCTCCGCCATCCTGTTCAGTGGCGGCGCCAACACGCTGACCCAGGGTTCCGCGACCTATCAGGGCGGGATCCAGATCGCCAGCGGCGCCACCCTGACCCTGGCCCAGGCCTCCGATGCGACGCTGGGCGCCGCGCTGACAGGCTCGGGCGCCATCACCAAGACCGGAGCGGGCATTCTCACCCTCACCGCCGCGAGCACCCATACCGGCAGCTTGACCATCAATGCCGGCGCCGTGCGCCTCGGCGCCGGCGGTTCGCTCGCCTCCGTCGTCACCGTCGCCAATGGTGCCTCCTTCGACTTCGGCGCGACCACGCAAACCCTCTCGAGTTTGGCGGGGCTGAGCGGCAGCGGCAGCTTCGGCGGAGGCGGCGCCATCACCGCCGACATTCTCAACACCGAAACCTCCACCGCCAATTTCGGCGGCGTCAACTTCGCCCTGACGAAAACCGGGACCGGCAGCCTGACCCTGGCCGGCACGCTGAGCTATTCCGGGCCGACGACCGTGGGGGCCGGCACGCTGGTGCTCAGCGGCAACAACAGCTTGACCGGCGGCATCACCGTGAGCGGCAAGCTCGTTATCGGCGCCAGCGGGGCCGCCGGTGGCGCCGGCAACACCATCACCACGACCGGGTCGGTGGTCAGCTTCGGCAATGGCGTCAACAGCGCGACGCCGATCGCCATCAACTCGAACACGACACAGCTCGAGGTCGTCGGCACGGATGCGGCGACGCAATCGGGCGTGATCTCCGAGATCGGAGGCCCGCGGCCGGTCGAAAAGATCGGCACCGGCACGCTCACGCTCGCAGCCGCGAACACCTAGTCCGGGCTGCTGACCGTCACCGCCGGCACGCTGGTGCAGGGCGTCGCCGGCGCCCTGCCCTCCGGAGCGCCCGTCGCGGTGGCGGCCGGCGCGACGCTCGACACGGGCGGCTTCGCCACCTCGCTCGGCGGCCTCAGCGGTGCAGGCAACCTGACCGGTACGGGAGCGGTCACCGTCGATGCCGCGACCGATGCGACGTTTTCGGGCGCCATTTCCGGCACCGGCCTCAGCCTCACCAAGAGCGGCATCGGCACGCTGACCTTGTCCGGTGCGAACAGCTATGACGGCACGACCACCGTCACGGGCGGCGTGCTCTCCGTCAGCGCCTCGAACAATCTCGGCGCCGCCACCAATGCCCTCGCCCTCGCCGGCGGAACGCTGGCGATCACCAACCATCTCCAGACCAGCCGCAGCCTCACCGTCTCCGGCGCGAATTCCGCCGTCGATGTCCAGGCGGTCGGAGCCAGCGCGCTGAGCCCCTCGGGGCTGACGCTGGACAGCGGCGTCACCTTCAACAGTCAGTTGCAGAAGCTCGGCGCTGGCATCCTGCGCCTGAACGCTGCCGGCAGCGGCGCCGGCGGCATCGCCGTCACGGCAGGAACGCTGACGCTCAACGACAACCAGGCCGCCGGCACCGGAGCGCTCGCACTCGCCGCTGGGACCACGCTCACCACCGAAACGGTGGGGACCCTGACCCTGGCGAACGCCGTGAGCCTGACGGGCGCCGGCCAACGCCTCGTCGCCGGTCCGACCGGAGCGGGTTCGAGCCTCGTGCTCGGCGGGGCGATCTCGGGAGCGGGCGGCCTCAAGCTCACCGGTGGGACGCTGAGGTTGAACGGCGCCAACAGCTTCTCCGGAGGGGTCGAAGCCACCGCCGGCTCCCTGATCATCGGCAACAGCCTCGCCCTGGGCAGCGGCCCGTTGACGCTCGGCGGCGGCGCGGGTCTGACAGCGGCGGTCGATGGGCTGCGCCTGGCGAATGCGATCGATGTCGGCGGCTTGCACAGCCTGCGCGTGAATGCCGGCCTCACCCTGACGCTCGACGGCGCCATCACCGGCACCGGCATGATCCGCCACGATGTCGGCGGCGTGCTCCGGTTGAACGCCGCCAACAGCTTCAGCGGCGGCCTCACCGTCGTCGACGGCACCGTCGAGGCCGGGGCGTCCAGCTCGTTGGGAACGGGCACGCTCTTCCTGCACACCACCGGTGCCGGAACACCTGCCCTGCGGGCAGGCGCTTCGTCCGTCACCCTCGCGAACCGCATCGAACTCAACAACCTGCGCGCGCCGGTCATCGACACCCAGGCCAATACGCTGACGCTGACCGGCGTCATCGCCAACGGTCAGACCGTCGGCGGCGGCGCGGAGTCGGCAAGCCTCGTCAAGAGCGGCAGCGGCACCCTGATCCTGAACGGGGTCAATACCTATACCGGCGCGACCAGCGTCAATGCCGGCAAGCTCGTCGTCAACGGCTCGATCGCCAGCTCCAGCGGCCTGACCATCGCGCAGGGCGCGTCCCTGGGCGGCAATGGATCGGTGCCGAGGCTGACGGTGAACGGCACCATCGCGCCGGGCAACTCGGTCGGCGTGCTGCGCGTGAACGGCGGGCTGACGCTCAGTTCGACGGCCGTCACCGCCATCGAGATCGAGGGCAACGCGGCCGATCGCATCGAGGTCACCGGCAGCGCGATTCTGAACGGCACGCTGCAGCTGATCGCGGCGGGAACGCCCTACAGCTTCAGCACGCCCTATACCATCCTGACGACGACCGGCGCCCGCGGCGGGACCTTCGCGACGGTGACGACGACCGGCTCCTTCGGCGTCGGCGTGACCTCGGATGTGATCTACGGCAGCAATGCCGTGCAGGTGACGCTGACCGCGGCACCGCTCGCGCCCATCGTGACCAATCCCGCCGCCAGTGCCGCGCCGGTAGCGGGTGGGTCAGCGGTCGCTTCGGCCACGGCAGGCTCCGTGCCGGGCACACGCAATGTCGTTGCCGTGGCCCGCGGGCTGGACAATGCCCGGAATGCCGGTGCCAACCTCTCGTCGTTGTTCCCGATCTACAACCAGCCGACGGCCGCCGCCCTGCAGACGGCCCTGAATACCGTATCGGGAGAGGTCCACACCGCTTCGATGGCCATCGGCCAGCGCGCATCCGACCAATTCCTGCGCGTCATGCTCGACCCCAGCGCGCTCGGCCGGGACGGGAGCCTTCTGGCGGGAACCGCCGGCGAGACCGGCAATGCGCCGGCGCCCCTTTTCCGCCGCAGCTACCAGGTCTGGGGCGCCAGTTTCGGGGGCGTCGACCGTGTGGGGGGAGAGCGTCGCACGGTCGGATCGACCGAGCGCGAGATCCGTGACCTCAATCTCGCCGTCGGAGCCGACTTTTTGGTGGCACCGGGCACGATCGCGGGCTTCGCCCTCTCGGGCGGGCAATCGCGCGCCAAGCTGGGCGAAGGACTCGGGTCCTCGGAAGGCAATATCTTCCAGGCCGGTCTCTACGGGTCCAGCCGGCTCGGTGCGCTCGAACTGGGCGCCTCGGCCGCCTATTCCGCGATCGCGACCGAAACCAGCCGCCTCATTCCCGCTCTGGGGCTGAACGCCCGCGCCGACTACACGCTGTCGGTCTGGGGCGGGCGGCTTCAGGGCGCCTATGAGATCTGGAACGGCAACGGCCTCACTCTCTCGCCCGTGGCTGCCGTTCAGGCCCAGTCGGTGCAGATGCCGTCCTTCGTGGAACGGACCAGCCTGACCGGCGCGGTGGCCGGCCTGGCCGGCCAGAACCAGACGCGAACCACTCTTCGCACCGAGCTCGGCCTGCGTGTGAGCCAGAAGCTCTCGCTGGGCGGCTACAAGGCGGCGCTGAGCGGCCAGATCGCGTGGGGGCATTACGCGCTGCGCGAAGCGGAGTTCACGGCCAGCGTCGCAGGGGTCGCCGGCTCTGCCTTCACGATCACCGGCGCGCGCCCTGCCCGCGATGTCATGCTGCTCTCCACCGGGCTCGATCTCGAACTGGCCCCGAACATCACCTTCGGCAGTCGTTTCGACCTGAATGCAGGGCAGAACACCCGCAGCTACGCCGGCAGCGCCGTCCTGCGCGCCTCGTTCTGAGGCGCGGCCGTCGATCGACCGCGAAACTGCTGGTGGGGTTCACGTCCACACCGAGCTGGGCACCGCATCGCCGATCCGCGCATCGAGACCGGGGCATGAGAAGCCGCGCACGGCTTTCCTCAAACGCTTCTGCCGCAGGACGCATCGTCGAAATCGGTGAGACGGGCTCGCTCTTCGCCGCCCCGCAGCAGGCGTATACCCAGCCGCCGCTGGCGGCGGTGCCCAGCGGCTTGCGCTTCGGGCATTGATGGAGCGGGATGCCTTTGCGGTTGCCCGCCCCCTCACCCGGAGCGGCGCGGCTTTGCCGCTCGGCCGAGATGACCGCGTGGATCCGACGATCTGACGTCACTGCCTGCTGTTCGGAGACTGAGCTCATGCCTCTCGACCCGGCCCTTCGCGACAAGATCCTCGCCTCCGTCGAGGCAGGTTTCGCCGAGCAACTGGCCTTCACGCAGGCGCTGATCCGCTTCCCTTCGCTCAGGGGCGACGAGCATGCCTGCCAGGACTTCATCTTCCGCGCGCTGAAGGAGCGCGGCTTCACCCTCGACCGCTTCAAGATGGACGAGGCGGCGATCGCCGCGCATCCGGGCGGCGCCCCCTTCTCCGTATCCCATTCCGCTGCGCCGATCGTCGTGGGCATCCATCATCCGCGCGAGGAAAAGGGCCGCTCGCTGATCCTGCAGGCCCATGTCGACGTGGTGCCCACCGGCCCGGCCGACCAATGGACGCATGCGCCCTTCGATCCGGTGATCGAGGGCGACTGGCTCTATGGTCGCGGCGGGGCCGATATGAAGGCGGGCGCGGGCGCCAATTTCTTCTGCATCGATGCGCTGCGCCGCATCGGGCTGCAACCGGCCGCGACGCTCTATCATCAGTCGGTGGTCGAAGAGGAATCAACCGGCAACGGCGCGCTGATGACGCATCTGCGCGGCTATCGCGCCGAGGCCGCGCTGATCCCCGAGCCCGAGGAGGAGATGCTGGTGCGCGCCAACACCGGGGTGCTCTGGTTCCAGGTCGAGATCCGCGGCAAGCCGGTGCATGTGCGCGAGATGGGCGCGGGCGCCAATGCGATCGACGGCGCCTACCGCGTCGTCGCGGCGCTGCGGACGCTGGAGGAGGAGATCAACCGCGAAAAGGCGGGTCGGCCGCATTTCGAGGAGGTGGCGCATCCGATCAACCTGAACATCGGCAAGATCGAGGGTGGCGACTGGGCCTCATCGGTGCCCTGCTGGTGCCGGATCGACTGCCGCATCGGCATCTATCCCGGCGTCGAGGCCGGCGAGATCGCCCGGCGCGTCGAGACCTGCATTCTCGGCTTCGCGCGCTCCGACAGCTTCCTCGCCAACAACCCGCCGCGCGTGACCTTCAACGGCTTCCATGCGGAGGGCTATGTGCTGGAGCCCGGCAGCGAGGCGGAAGCGGTGCTCGCCCGCGCCCATCAGGCGGCGATCGGCAAGCCGCTGAAGAGCTTCATGACCGCAGGCTATCTCGATGCGCGCGTGCACGCGCTCTACGACAAGGTCCCGGCGCTGTGCTACGGCCCGATCTCGGAGAACATCCACGCCTTCGACGAGCGCGTCAGCCTGGCCTCGCTCAAGCGCATCACGGGCGCGATGGCGCTCTTCGTCGCCGAATGGTGCGGCGTGGAGAGCATCGCTGGCTAGCCAGCCCGACTGCCATGCCCGGTCCCGCCCGCACCCGGCCCAACGCCCGCCACGCCCGACACGATCCGAACCTGCGACCTTTGCCGCCCTGGTCATCGCTCGCTCGCGAAATCCCGCATTGCCGAAGCGGCGGGGATCGGCTATCCAGCTTCCACGGTTAGCGCCCGTAGCTCAGCTGGATAGAGCGTTGCCCTCCGAAGGCAAAGGTCACACGTTCGAATCGTGTCGGGCGCGCCACTTCGGTACAGATCT
>NZ_JBMDWH010000214.1:0-74655 GCF_048595345.1 Allobosea sp. | reverse complement strand
AGCTTCGGCCCCTCGCCAGCGGCGATCTCGTCGCGCAGGGTGAAGGAGACCCAGATCGGCTTGCCGGTCGCGCGCACGGCCTGGCAGGCCGCCAGCGCCTCGGCGATGCAGCTTTGCGTCTCGGCCAGGAAATGGTCGACGCTCGGCAACAGCGCCTCGACCAGGACGGCGAGCATCGCGGGGGCGCGCGCGGCATCGAAGAGATCGGGGCGGTAGGAGCCGAAGAGCGGCGGCAGTGAGCCGGCCACGACGATCCTGCGGCCGCTGCGCTGCGCTTCTTCATCGGCGGCGCGGCGCGCCAGTTCTCCCGACAAGGCGGCGAGCCGCTTGCCCTCCTGCCCGAAGCGCTCCTCGCCGATATGAAAGGGCACCACCGCATAGCTGTTCGTGGTGATGACCTCGGCGCCCGCCTCGATGAAGGCGCGGTGTGCCGCGACGACCGTTTCCGGCGCCTCCATCAGCGCCAGCGCGGACCATTCCGGCTGGCGGAACGGCGCGCCTATGCGCTTGAGTTCGCGGCCCATGCCGCCATCCAGAACGATCACCCTGTCCGTCATTGCCGATCGTTCTTTCCGGTTGCTGTGTCAGGCGCGGCGCCGCGCCCCGCGACCATGGCGCGATAGCCGTCGAGATCGGCCGCGAGGCTGGGGTCGATATGGGCGCGCACGGCGCGTTCGGCTTCGTCCGGGCTGGCACTGGTGACGCCGTCGAAGAGAGCGCGATGATCCGCTTCCAGCGGAAAGCGCGCCGGCCAATGCATTTCCGACCAGCGATAGAGCCATTCCATCTTGGTCGAGAGCGCGCCATAGCGCTTGATCAGGTGGCGGTGGCCGGTCGCGTCCACGATCGCCCTGTGAAAGCCGAGATCGGCCGCGACACGATCGTCGATGGACCCCTGTTCCGCCGGCGCCAGCCGCGCGAAGGCCACCGCCAGCAGCTCTTTCGCCTGCGGCTCGTCGCGCTCGGCGAGAATGCGCGCGGCCAGCCCCTCCATCGCCTCGCGCAGGGTGTAGATCTCCCAGATCACCTGATCGTCCAGACCGGCGACGCGCCAATTGGAGTAAGGCGCCCGAACCACCAGTTCGTCGGCTTCCAGCGCGAACAGCGCCGTGCGAACCGTCCCGCGACCGACGCCGAGCCTGCCGGCCAGAGCGATCTCGGTCAGCACCTCGCCGGGCGCCAGCCGCCCGCGAACGATCTCGTCGCGCAGTCGGCGCATCGCCGCGTCCGCAAGGCTGAGCCGCTCGATCGGTTGCTGGTCGTCCTGGAGGGCCATGGCGAAGACCTCAGCCGCCGCGCTGCATGCCGACGAAGCGCCGGGTCCGCTCCGACTGCGGGTCGAGGAAGATCTGCGCCGGCGGTCCCTCTTCCTCGATCCGCCCATCCTGCAGATAGATCGCGTGGTTCGAGACCTCTCGGGCGAAAGCCATCTCGTGAGTGACGATCAGCATGGTGCGGCCTTCCTCCGCCAGGGCCCGGATGACGCGCAGCACTTCGCCGACCAGCTCCGGATCGAGCGCCGAGGTGGGCTCGTCGAAGAGCAGGGCGCGGGGCCGCATCGCGAGCGCACGCGCAATGGCGACGCGCTGCTGCTGGCCGCCGGAGAGATGGGCCGGCCAGGCGTCGAACTTGTCCGAGAGCCCGACCTTTGCGAGCATCGCCTCGGCCTCCTCGCGGCATTCGGCGCGCGGGCGCCCCTGCACATGCAGCGGCACCTCCATGACGTTCTGCAGCGCAGTCATATGGGGCCAGAGATTGAAGCTCTGAAAGACGAAGCCGAGCTGGCCGCGCAGGCGGCGCACGGTCTCGCGCTCGGCGCGCGAGAAACGATGCCCGGGCGATCGAAGGCCTATCTGCGCGTCGCCGACGGCGATCTCCCCCTGATCCGGGATCTCGAGCAGCGGAATGCAGCGCAGCAGCGTGCTCTTGCCCGAACCGCTGGCACCGATGATGGCGGTGACGTCGCCGTCTCGGGCGGTCAGATCGATGCCGCGCAGGACTTCCTGTCCGCCGAAGCTCTTGCGGATGTGGGTCAGCTTGACCGTGATCGGCTTCATGCCACGCTCCGGGCGCTGGTCGGGCGGCGGTAAGGAGTGAGGCGGTGTTCCAGCAGATCGACCGCCCTGGCGATCGCCGTCACGAGCACGAGATAGATCGCCGCCGCGCACAGGAAGATCTCGACGGCACGATAGGTCTCCGAGACCTCCGCCCGCGCGATGCCGGTGATCTCCATCAGCGTCACCACGCTGGCGAGCGAGGTCGCCTTCACCATGCTGGTGATCTCGGTGCCATAGGCCGGCAGAGCCTGGCGGAACGCCAGCGGCAGGATGATCCGGCGCAGCATCGTCAGCCGCGTCATTCCCGCCGCGCGCGCCGCCTCGATCGCGCCGGCCGGCACGGCCCGCAGGCCGCCGCGCAGGATCTCGGATGTATAGGCCGCGTCGTTCAGCATCAGCGAGAGCAGCGCACAGATATAAGGCTCGCGCAGCAGCGGCCACAGCACGGAATGGCGCCCGGCCGAAAACTGGGCAAGCCCGTAATAGATCAGGAAGATCTGGATGAGCAGCGGCGTGCCGCGAAAGACATAGACATAGAAATCGGCAAACCGCGCGCCAAGCCAGGAGGTGGCGCGCAGGCCGGAGAGGCCGAGCGCGAGCAGCCCGCCGCCGAGCAGCGAGAGCACGGCCAGCAGAAGGGTCAGCGGCAGCCCGGCGATCAGCTTGGGAAACGTCTGGGCGATGAAGGCGAAATCCATGCCTCAGCCTCGCCCGGTCGCGGCGGGCTGGCCCCGCATCGCGCGCCATTCGGCGATGCGGAACACGAAACCCGAGAGGGTGGTGATGGCGAGATAGATCGCCCCGCCGGCGAGAAAGAACAGAAAGGGCAGCTCGGTCGAATTGGCCGCCACCGTGACGGCGCGCAGCGTCTCGACGAGGCCGGTCACGGAGACCAGGGCCGATTCCTTGATGACCGATTGCCACTGATTGCCGAGGCCGGGCAGGGCGGTGCGCAGGGCCAGCGGCGCGATGATCCGCTGGAACATCGTCCAGCGGCGCATGCCGGTAACGCGCGCGGCCTCCAGCGTGCCCGGCGAGAGGGCCTGATAGGCGCCGCGCAGCACCTCGGCCTGCGTCGCGGCTGAGAGCAGCCCGATCGCGAGGCAGCCGGCAGCGAAACCGCTGATCTCGACCGGTCCGACATGGCCGAACTGCTTGGCGACGGCCGACGCGATCTGACGGCCGCCGAAATAGAACAGGTAGATGACGAGCAGGTCCGGAATGCCGCGCATCACCACGCCATAGCCCTGCGCGAAGCGCTGGAGCGTGGCCGAGCCGGCGATGCGCGCCCAAGCCAGAAGCGTGCCGAGCCCCAGTCCGAGCACGAAGGCGCAGGCCGAGACGGCGAGCGTCGTCAGCCCGCCGTTCAGCAGCGCATGGCCCCAGCCCTCCGGGCCGAAGCCCAGCAATGTCAGGCTGTCATCCATCCCGTTTCGCCCGCGCGCATCAGCTCGCGGGGGTGATGTCCATCTCGAACCACTTCAGCGCGAGCTTTTTCAGCGTGCCGTCGTCGATGGTCGATTTCAGCGCCTTGTCGAACATCTCCTTCAGCTCCGGGTCGCCCTTGCGCAGGCCGACCGCTGAGCCGACGCCGAGCAGGCCGCCGGTAAAGAGATAGCCTGACTGGATCATCTCGCCATTCGACTTCTTGGCGCTGGCCTGGATGTTGATCTGGGAGGCCATCACCGCGTCGACGCGGCCGCTCTTGAGATCGAGGAAGGTGTCCGGGCCGGAGGAATAGGTGCGCACCGTCACCACATCCTTGAAGTAGCGGTTGAGGACGTCGTTCTGGATGGTCGAAACCTGCACGGCGACGGTCTTGCCGGTCAGCGCCTTCGCCAGCTCGTCGATCGCCTTCTTGGCGGCGGCCTCATCGGCGAAGGGGACGCGCGGCGAACCCGTGCCCGGCAGCGACTTGATGCTGCCCTCCTTCATGATCGCGAAGCCCGAGCCGGCGGAGGCGTAGGGCCGCGAGAAGGCGATGACCTCCTCACGCTTCGGCGTGATCGAGACCGCATCCATGATGGCGTCGTATTTGCCGTCGGTGAGGCCGGCGATCATGCCGTCCCAGGCCTGCGCGATCATCTCGCATTTGATCCCCATGCGGGCCGACAGCTCCTGCAGCAGATCGGGCTCGAACCCGATCAGCCGGCCATCGGGCGCATGCATGTTGTAGGGAGGGAAGGCGCCTTCGGTGGCGACGCGGATCAGCTTCCACTCCTTGGCGGCGGCGGCGCGCGGGGCTGCGCCGAGGGCAAGGCCGGCGGCGGCGCCGAGGCCGAGCTTGAGGAAATCCGAACGGGTGATCGTCATGGCGAGGTCTCCAGTGCCTTGTCTAAGCGGCGGCGGAATCAGGACAGGATGTCGAGCGCTGTGCGGGCGAGCGCGGCGGCGCCGAGGCCGATGCAGCGCTCGTCGGGCTGGTAATCGGAGTTGTGGACCCGGTCGTCGCGGCCCGGCTGGGACGAACCCACCAGCATCTGACAGGATGGGATCCGCTCGGAGAAATAGGAGAAATCCTCGGCGCCGAAGCGGCCTTCCAGCTGGTCGATCCGCTCCGCGCCAAACTGGGAGGTGAGCGAGCCGATGACGGCATCGACCACGCCATCATCATTGACCAGGGCCGGCGCGCCGCGCTTGTAGTCTATCTCGCAGCTCACGCCCATGGCCGCCGCTACGCCTTCGCAGATGCGCCGGAACGTCTCTTCCATCCTGTCGCGGCTCTCGGCCGAGCGGCAGCGGACGGTGCCCTGGAAGAGGCAGCTGTCGGGGATGATGTTGTGGGTGGCGCCGCCCTGGATATGGCCGACCGTCAGCACGGCCGAGCGCGTGGGGTCCATGACGCGCGAAATCGCGGTCTGAAGCTGCATGATCATGGCCGATGCGGCGACGATGGGGTCGAGCGCCGAATGCGGCCGGGCGGCGTGGCCGGACTTGCCGCGCACGATCACGTCGAACTCGTCGCTGGAGGCCGTCGAGGCGCCGCGCACATAGCCGAAGCGCCCGACCGGCATTTCCGGGCGGTTGTGGAAAGCGAGCGCGACGCTTGCACCCTCGGCCGCACCATCGGCGACCATCGCCTCCGCGCCGCTCTCAACGGTTTCCTCGGCCGGCTGGAAGACGAGACGGACACTGCCGCGCAATTGCGGCGCCATCTCCTTCAACACCGAGGCGACGCCGAGCAGCGTCGCGGTGTGAAGATCGTGGCCGCAAGCGTGCATCTTGCCTGGGATCGTGCTGGCGAAAGGCAGGCCCGTCCGCTCCTCGATCGGCAGCGCGTCCATATCGGCCCTGATCAGCAGGCACGGACCCGGCGCTCCGCCGGCGATCTCTGCCGTCACGCCCGTCCGGCCGACACCGCGGCGCGGAGAAAGCCTGAGCCGCTCAAGCTCCTTAGCGACTATTTCGGCCGTGCGGACGGTCTCGAAGCCGATTTCGGGATGAGCATGAATGTCGCGCCGGATGGCGATCAGCTGCGGCTCGATTCCGGCGACATGGCGCTCGATCGCGTGGGACAGGTCGTTCAGACGGTCGGCGGACATCGGCGTCTCTGACGGACGGTAAGGATGACCGGAACCTCGCACAGATCCTTAGCCGTCGCAATCCGACCGAGGATCGACAATCGACAATTTCGTTCTAAAGTGGCGATCCGCCGTAGGACGATCGTCTCGATGCACGCCGCGACCATCCTCGCCCAGCTCGACCATGTCGCCGATCCGGTGACCGGGGCGCTGGTGCCGGCGATCCAGCCCGGTGTGACCCACAGGCGCTCAGGCGATGGCGGCGCAACAGGCTATGCCCGCTCCGGCAACAGCGGCGCGGCACTCGTCGAGACCATTCTGCGCAAGCTGGAGGACGGCAGCGCCGCAGCCGCCTTCGGCGCTGGCGCCGCGGCGGCGCAGGCCGTTCTGGCGACGTTGCGGCCGGGCGACCGCGTGCTCATCGACACCGGCCTCTATTACGAGTTCGGACGGATCGTCGCCGCTTTCGCCGCACGTTTCGGGCTGGAACTCCAGCGGGTCGATCTGTGCGATCTCGACCGTGCGGCGCAGGGTCTCGCAGCGGCGCCGACACGCCTCGTCTGGGCCGAATGTCCGAGCAATCCGCTCTGGCGGGTGCCCGATATCGCCGCGCTCTCGCAGCTCGCGCATCGCCATGGAGCGCGGCTGCTGGTCGATGCGACCGCGGCCACGCCGGTGCTCTGCCGCCCTTTGCGGATGGGGGCCGATCTCGTGCTGCATTCGGCGACGAAATATTTGAACGGGCATGGCGATCTCGTCGCGGGCGTGCTGGTCGCGGCCCGTCGCGATCCGCTTTGGGACGAGATCATCCTCGCCCGCGAAACCCATGGCAGCATCCTGCCTCCGTTCGAGGCCTGGCTCCTGCTGCGGGGCATGCGGTCGCTGGCCTTGCGGATGGAGCATGTCTCCAGGACGGCCATGGCTCTCGCCTCCTGGCTCACGCTCCAGCCGGCCATCCGGGCCGTCCATTACCCGGGCCTGCCCCGACATCCCCAGCACCAGCTGGCCCAGCGCCAGTTCGAGGGGGGCTTCGGCGGCATGCTCTCCTTCGAAATGGAGGATGCGGCAGCCGCGGCCGCCATCTGCGCCCGTGCTGAGGTCTTTCGCCATTCGACCTCGCTCGGCTCGCCCGAAAGCCTGATCGAGCACCGGCTCAGCACGGAGGGGGCTGGATCCGAGTGTCCGCCGGGCCTTCTGCGCCTCTCGATCGGGCTGGAGCATCACGAAGATCTTCGGGAAGACCTGCGGCAGATGCTCGCCGCCGCCGGCTGAGGCGCTCACCGGGCCGATCAGGCCGGAAAGCTGGCCGGCCCGTCACGAGCGCCTGCAAATTCGTGTCGGTTCGCCGCTCAGCCTGGTCCAGCGGATGCGGCGCCGCGCGATCTCCGATGCTCTAAGCGGCTTTCGGAAGCTCGGCGCGCATGAGCATGCCGAAAAGGTCCCGGGGGTCGTCTGGATCGGCGATCAGGTCCAGCTCGTCGAACCGCTGCGACCTGCGGATCGCGTCGTTGACGTATCGCAGGGCGGAGAAGTCCTCGATCGCGAACCCCACGGAATCGAACAGCGTGATCTGCTGGCGGCTGGTGCGGCCCGCCGCCTCGCCGAGGATCACCCGCCAGAGCTCTTCGACGGGATGGTCCCCAGGCAGTTGCTGGATGTCCCCCTCGATCCGCGTCTGCGGCGGGTACTCGACGAAAATCGACGACTTCAGCAGCACCTCCCGCTGGATCTCCGTCTTGCCGGGGCAGTCTCCCCCGACCGCGTTGATATGGATCCCCGCGCCGACCATGTTCTCCGAGAGAATCGTGGCGAACTGCTTGTCGGCGGTCACGGTGGTGATGATCTGCGCCCCTTCCACGGCCTCCATGGCGCTGCCGCAGCAGGTCACGGCGAAGCCATGACGCGAGAGGTTGGCGGCGCATTTGCGCGTCGCCTGCGCGTCGACGTCGAAGAGGCGGATGTCCCGGATGCCGAGAAGGGCCTTGAAGGCCAGGGCCTGGAATTCGGACTGGGCGCCATTGCCGATGATGGCCATGTATGTGGCATCCGAGGGGGCGAGATACCTGGCGGCCAGGGCGGACATCGCCGCCGTGCGAAGCGCCGTCAGGATCGTCATCTCGGTCAGCAGGATGGGATAGCCGGTCGAGACGTCCGAGAGCAGCCCGAAGGCGGTCACCGTCTGCAGGCCGTCACGGGTGTTCTTGGGGTGCCCGTTGACATATTTGAAGCCGTAATGCTGGCCGTCGCTGGTCGGCATCAGCTCGATCACCCCGTCATGGCTGTGCGACGCGATGCGGGGCGTCTTGTCGAAGGTCTCCCAGCGCCGGAAATCCTCCTCGATATAGGCCGCGAGTTCGGCGAGGAATCGCTCCACCCCGGTCTCATGGACCAGGGCCATCATGCGATCGACGCTGACGAAGGGCACGACGTTCAATTTGGCTGTCATGGCTCTCACGCGGCTTGGCTGGCGCGACAGAGGACGGTGCCGGCCTCGACCGCCGATCCGATCGACCTGCATGTCATGCGCCGCCTCCTGCTCCCTTGATTGGACACCGTTCGCGCGGCGGCCGGAAGAAGGCATCTTGAGCAATCCGCATCGGGTTTGTACCATATTGGTTAACCTAATTGCTCATTCTGGTAAGTCATGGACTCTCTCGATCGTCGGATCATCACCGCGCTTCGCCATGATGGACGCCGGAGCATCTCGGACCTGGCCCAAGACCTGAACACGACCCGCGCCACGGTGAGGGCGCGGCTGGACCGGCTGACGAAAGCGGGCGAGATCGTCGGTTTCACCGTCATCCTGCGGTCCGACGCGATCGAACAGCCCGTCCGGGGCATCATGCTGATCGAGGTCGGCGGCCAGGGCACCGATGCGGTCATCCGGAATTTGAGCGGCTTCAGCGAAGTTTCCGCGATCCACACGACCAATGGCCGGTGGGATCTCGTCGTCGAACTCGCCACGGCCGACCTCATCCAGTTCGACAGGGTGCTGCGGCAGATCCGGCTGATCGCCGGCGTGACGGCGAGCGAGACGAACCTGCTGCTGGCGACACCGCGCAGCACCAAGGCAAAGCTCTAGAGTCGAGCAGCGAGTGCGGGAGGGCTTCAGCCCGGCCCGGCAGGCGCCGTCTGTCAGCGCCGTGCGCCGCCGTCCCCGTCGAGGCCCAGCATCCGCCGCGCCAGGCCGCTATCGCCGCCCCCGGCGAAATCGTCGAAGGCTGTCTCGGTCACGCGGATGATGTGATCGGCGATGAAGGCCGCTCCCTCGCGAGCCCCGTCCTCGGGATGCTTCAGCGGGCATTCCCATTCGAGGACGGCCCAGCCCCCGAAGCCGTACTGCGCGAGCTTGGAGAAGATCGCCTTGAAATCGACCTGCCCGTCGCCGAGCGAGCGGAAGCGCCCGGCGCGCTCGATCCAGGATGCGAAGCCGGAATAGACGCCCTGCCGGCCCGTGGCGCGGAACTCCGCGTCCTTCACATGAAAGGCGCTGATGCGCTCGTGATAAATGTCGATGAAGGCGAGATAATCGAGCTGCTGCAGCAGGAAATGCGAGGGATCGTAATTGATCCGGCAGCGCGAATGGCCGCCGAGCCGCTCAAGAAAACGTTCGAAGGTCGCGCCGTCGAAGACATCCTCGCCCGGATGGATCTCGAAGCCGATATCGACGCCGTGTTCGTCATAGACGTCGAGGATCGGCCGCCAGCGCCGCGCCAGCTCGCCGAAGGCCTCCTCGACCAGCCCGGCCGGGCGCTGCGGCCAAGGGTACAGAAACGGCCAGGCCAGCGCACCCGTGAACGAGACCGATCCGCCGAGCCCCAGCCGCCGCGACGCCTGCGCCGCAAGCTTCATCTGCTCCACCGCCCATTCCTGCCGCGCCGCGGGCCTGCCTCTGACGGCCTCCGGCGCAAAGACGTCGAACGCGGCGTCATAGGCCGGATGCACCGCGACGAGCTGGCCCTGGATATGGGTCGAAAGCTCGGTGATGGCGATGCCGCTCTCGCGCGCCACGCCTGCGACCTCGTCGCAGTAATCCTGTGACTGAGCCGCCTTCTTCAGGTCGAACAGGCGCGTGTCGCCGGAAGGCAGCTGCACTCCGCGATAGCCGAGCGAGGCCGCCCAGCGCGTGATCGAGGCCCAGCTGTCGAATGGGGGCGCATCGCCCGCAAACTGCGCCAGAAAGATCGCGGGGCCGTGCATCGTCTTCGCCATCGTCATCCTCCGAACGGGAGGATGAAGCGCTGCGCTCGCCGGGTCCAGCTCGGCAGCCCGGCGGATCGGCCCCGACATTCGCGGATCTTCCGCCTGAATCGGGCCGAAGTTCGGTCTTGTCGGCTTCAGCAGGCAGTGGCTAGCTCTCGGCAACGGCCGCGAAAAGGCCGATCGGGAAACGCGGGAGGCCGTCATCGCACAGCCTTGGGAGAGCTTGGGTCCGGACGAGCTTGCCGTGCTGGAAGCCGCCTTCTGGTCCGGCGGCGCGGCGCGCCATGCGCTGGCGGACACGCTGCAATTCTCCCGCAGCAAGACCAACGCGCTGGCTGCGGGGCTGATCGACCAGGGGCTTCTCGACGAGGCCGGCGTCCAGCATTCCACCGGCGGACGACGCCCGGAGACGCTGCGCATCCATGGGCGTATTGGCGTCCTGATCGGCATCGACATCGGTGCGACCAGCCTCGACATCGCGCTGCTGCAGCCCGACCTCTCGGTCATCGCCCGCCATTCGCAGGAGGCGGACGTCCAGGCCGGTCCCGGCCCGATCATGGCGCGTCTGCGGGCGCTGATCCCGGCCATGCTGGCGCAGAACGGCATCGCCCGCGACCGCATCATCGCGGTCGGAATCGGCGTGCCCGGCCCGGTGAACTTCGCTGCCGGCCAGCTGGTCAATCCGCCGCTGATGCCTGGGTGGGACAGCTATGCGATCCGCGACGATCTGCGCGAAATCCTCGATGCGCCAGTGTTCGTCGACAATGATGTGAACCTGATGGCGCTCGGTGTGCTCTGGCGCCAGCGCCGGCAAATCGAGAATTTCTTGGTCATCAAGATCGGCACCGGCATCGGCTGCGGCATCGTCTGCCATGGCGAGCTGTATCGGGGCGCCACGGGCTCGGCCGGGGACATCGGCCATATCGGGGTCGATCCCGAAGGGCCGCTCTGTCGCTGCGGCAATCGCGGCTGCGTCGAGGCGATGGCGGCGGGACCTGCGATCGCGGCGATGGGACGCGAGGCCGCGGAGAGCGGCCGCAGCCCGATGCTCGCGGAAGCGCTCGCGCGCAAGGGCCACCTCGGCGCGGCCGATATCGGGGCCGCCTGCCGCGAGGGCGATCCGGCGGCCGACGCCATCGTGCGCCTGTCCGGCCGCCTGATCGGCCAGGTGCTGGCGGCGCTGGTGAATTTCTACAACCCTTCGCACATCTTCATCGGCGGCGGCGTGGCGGCGATCGGCCCTCTCTTTCTGGCCGCGATCCGTCAGAGCGTGAATCAGCGCTCGCTCGCCCTCTCGACCCGCCATCTCGAAATCACCTCGGCTCCACTCGGGGCGGAGACCGGGTTGATCGGCGCCGGCGTGCTGGCGATGCGCGCCGCGCTGCGCAGCGGAGCCCCGGCATGAGCGCGCCAGCCGGTACCGGGCCAGCGACCACCGGGCGAGCGACCGCCAAGCCCGGCCTCGCGGTCGCCTTCGAAGGGATCGTCAAGCGGTTCGGCCCGGTCGAGGTGCTGCACGGCGTGTCCTTCGGTCTGGAACCGGGCAAGGTCTACGGGCTGCTCGGCGAGAACGGCGCCGGCAAGTCGACGCTGATGAAGATCCTCTCGGGTTATGAAAGCCCGACAGAGGGCCGCGTGCTGATCGGCGGCGAGCCGGTCGCCTTCTCCGGTTCGCGGGATGCGGAAGCTCACGGCATCGTCCTCATCCACCAAGAGTTCAACCTTGCGGACGATCTGACGATCGCCGGCAACATTTTCCTCGGCCATGAGAGGCGCAAGGGGCTGTTCCTCGACGAGCCGGCGATGCGGGCCGAAGCGGCGGCCGTGCTGGCGCAGGTCGGGCTGGAGCGCGCGCCGGACACGCCGGTGCGCCAGCTGATCGTCGCGGAAAAGCAGCTCGTCGAGATCGCGAAGGCACTCTCGCGGAACGCGCGGCTGCTGATCATGGACGAGCCGACCGCGACGCTGACGCCCTCCGAGGTCGCCCGGCTCTTCGGTCTGATCGAGCGCCTGCGCGCCGACGGCGCCACCATCGTCTACATCTCGCACAAGCTCGACGAGGTCGAGCGCATCACCGACGAGGTGGTGGTGATGCGCGACGGTGGGCTCGTGGGCCGCGCGCCCACCGCTTCGCTGAGCCGCCATGCCATGGCGACGATGATGGTCGGACGCGAGATCGCCGATCTGTTTCCGGAAAAGGAGCCTTTCGACGCCGCCGCGGCGCCGGTGCTGGCGGTCAAGCGCTTCACCGTGCCGGGCTGGGCGCAGGAGGTTTCGTTCGAGGTGCGGCCCGGCGAGATCCTGGGCTTCGCCGGTTTGGTCGGGGCAGGGCGGACCGAGCTGTTCGAGGGCGTCCTGGGCCTGCGGCCCGGCGAGGGCGAGGTGCGGCTGGGCGGCAGGCCGGTCACGCTGCGCTCGCTCGGCGAAGCGACCCGCCATGGGCTGAGCTATCTGAGCGAGGACCGCAAGGGCAAGGGCCTGCATGTCGACTTTCCGCTCGCGCCCAATCTCACGCTGATGGCGCTGGAGCGCTATGCCCGGCCGCTTCTCGACCATCGCGCCGAGCGCAGCGCCCTGGCCCGCGCCGTCGAGGCCTTCGGCATTCGCACCGGTTCTCTTTCGGTCAGGGCGGGGGCGCTCTCGGGCGGCAACCAGCAGAAGCTCTCTCTCGCCAAGGTGTTGCATCCGGAACCTAAAGTGCTGGTGCTGGACGAGCCGACGCGCGGGGTGGATGTCGGCGCCAAGCGCGAGATCTATTTCCTGATCGCCGAACTCGCCCGCAAGGGTCTCGCCATCGTCGTCATCTCCTCGGAACTGATCGAGCTGATCGGTCTTGCCCACCGGGTCGCGGTGATGCGCGGCGGCCGGCTCGTCGCCACCGTGGAAGGGGCCCTGATGACCGAAGAGACGATGATCGCCCATGCCACGGGGACGCGCCATGAAGCAGCCTGAAACGATGGCGGCCGAAGGGGGCACCGCGCAGAGCGCGCAGCCGCGTCGCGATGCGGCCGGGCCGGGGCTGGCCGAGCGCCTCTCGGGCCTGGGGCCGATCATCGGGCTCATCGTGCTCTGCGCCGTCGGCGCGAGCCTCAACAGCGATTTCGCCACGCTCGACAATGCGCTGAACGTGCTGACCCGCACCGCTTTCATCGGCATCATCGCAGTCGGGATGTGCTTCGTGATCATCCTCGGCGGCATCGACCTGTCGGTCGGCTCGATGGCGGCGCTGATCGCGGGCTGCGTGATCATGTTCATCAACTGGGCGGCCGGCGCCTTCGCCTCGCCGCTGCTGGCGGTCGTCGCCGGCACCGTCCTGGCGGTGGTGCTCGGCGCCGCCTTCGGCCTCGTGCATGGCCTCCTGATCGCGAAGGGGCGCATCGAGCCCTTCATCGTGACGCTCGGCACCCTCGGCATCTACCGCGCCTATCTGACCTATTTCGCCGATGGCGGTGCGCTGACGCTGGAGAACAGCCTCTCCGATCTCTACGCGCCGGTCTATTACGGCAACCTGCTCGGCGTGCCGCTGCCGGTCGTCGCCTTCCTGGTGTTGGCGGTGATCGGCGCCGTCATTCTCAACAAGACGACCTATGGCCGCCATGTCCAGGCGATCGGCTCCAACGAAACCGTGGCGCGCTATGCGGCGGTCGATGTCGAGCGGGTGAAGGTGCTGACCTACATGCTGCTCGGCATCTGCGTCGGCATCGCCACCCTGTTCTACGTGCCGCGGCTGGGCTCGGCCTCGCCCACGACCGGCCTGCTCTGGGAACTAGAGGCGATCGCCGCCGTCATTGTCGGCGGCGCGGCGCTCAAGGGCGGCCATGGCAGCATCGCCGGCACGATCATCGGCGCGATCCTGCTCTCGGTGATCAGCAACATCCTCAATCTGACGAGCTTGATCAGCGTCTATCTCAACGCTGCCGTTCAGGGCTTCGTCATCATCATCGTCGCGTTCATGCAGAAGGGCCGCCGCTGAAGGCCGGCCGTAAAGGGAGAGAAACCATGATGGCCCACACCAGACGTTATCTGCTGCTCGCCGCCACTGCGGCCGGCCTCGCCTTCGCCGCCGGCAGCGCCGCGGCCGAGCCCGTCAATCTCGGCGTGTCGATCCCGGCCGCGACCCACAGCTTCATGGGCGGCATCAATTACTGGGCGAACCGCGCCAAGAAGGATCTCGAGGCTCAGCACAAGGACCTCAAGATCACCATCCGCACCGCTGCCAACGCCACCGAACAGGCCAACCAGCTGCAGGATCTGAGCACCGTCAACAAGATCAACGCGCTGGTCGTCTTCCCCTTCGAATCCGCCGCCCTGACCCGCCCGGTCGCCAATGTGAAGGCCAAGGGCGCCTATGTGACCGTGGTCGATCGCGGCCTGACCGACACCTCGGCCCAGGACGCCTATGTCGCCGGCGACAACACTGCTTTCGGTCGGATCCCGGCCGAGTACATCGTCAAGACGCTGAACGGGAAGGGCAATGTCGTGGCGCTGCGCGGCATCCCGACCACGCTCGACAATGAACGCATGGACGCCTTCAACGCCGTGCTGAAGGCCCATCCCGACATCAAGCTGCTCGACGCCAAATATGCCAATTGGAACCGCGACGACGCCTACAAGGTCACGCAGGACTTCCTGACCCGCTTCAAGGACATCGACGCCATCTGGGCGGCCGATGACGACATGGCCTTCGGCGCCATCCGCGCCATCGACCAGGCCGGCCGCAAGGATATCAAGGTGATCTTCGGCGGTGCCGGCGCCAAAGACATGGTCAAGACCATCCTCGACGGCAAGGATCCGCGCATCCAGGCCAATGTCAGCTATTCGCCGAAATTCATCTACGACGCGATCAAGCTGACCGCCGAGGCCCGGTTGAAGGGCGAGAAGCTGCCGGCGACGACCATCATCCCTTCGGTGCTGATCGACAGGAACAACGCCAAGGACTTCTACTTCGCCGACTCGCCGTTCTGAGGCGAAGACCGACCATGGCCGCTCCCGTGCCGGGGGCGGCCCGTTTTGCGACTTACGGAGACGCCGGATGACCGAGCAAACCCCGCGCCGGCTGCGCTACGCCATGGTCGGCGGCGGGCAGGGCGCTTTCATCGGCGCCGTGCATCGCCATGCCATCGCGCTCGATGGTCTTGCCGAACTCGCCGCCGGCGCGCTCTCGTCCATGCCCGAGCGGGCGCTGGCCTCCGGCCAGGCGCTGGGGTTGCCGGCTGCGCACAACCATGCCAGCTGGCAGGCTCTCCTCGAGGCGGAGCTGAAGCGTCCGGCGGAGGAGCGCGTCGACGCCGTGGTGGTCGTGACGCCGACCGACAGCCACTTTCCGATCGCCCAGGCCTTCGCGAGCGCCGGCTTCAACGTCGTCTGCGACAAGCCGCTGGTCCACACGCCGGAGCAGGCCGAAGCGCTGGTCGCCACCGTCGCACGAACCGGCGTCGTCTTTGCCGTGACCTACAATTACACCGGCTATCCGATGATCCGGCAGGCGCGGGAGATGGTGCGCTCGGGCGAGCTCGGTGCCATCCGCAAGGTCGTCGTCGAATATAATCAGGGCTGGCTCGCCACGGCCCTGGAGACCACCGGCAACAAACAGGCCGGCTGGCGCACCGATCCCGCCCGCAGCGGGATCGCCGGAGCGCTCGGCGATATCGGCTCGCATGCCGAGAACCTCGTCGCGACCGTGACCGGGCTGGAGATCGAGGAACTCGTCGCCGATCTCGGCTCGCTCGTGCCCGGCCGGGCGCTCGACGACGATGCCGGCATGCTGCTGCGGTTCAGGAACGGCGCGCGAGGCGTCCTCGTCGCCTCGCAGATCAATGCCGGCAAGGAGAATGATCTGCGCCTGCGCGTCTCGGGCGAACGCGGCACGCTGGAATGGCGGCAGGAGGAGCCGAACAGCCTCGTTCATTACCAGCAGGACGGCCCGGCCACGATCCTCACCCGGGGCTCGCCATGGCTGTGCGAGGCGGCCAGGCGCGGCACACGCCTGCCGCCGGGTCATCCCGAAGCCTTCATCGAAGCCTTCGCCAATGTCTATCGCGGCGCGTTCGCGGATATCCTCGCCCGCAGGGAGGGCGGCCGGGCCGATCCCATCGATGCCGATTATCCGCGCGTGTCGGACGGCGCACGTGGCGTGCGCTTCATCGCATGCGCCGTGGCGTCCTCCAGGGCCCGGCGCTGGCAGCGCCTCGATGCCGGAGAGCGTCGAGACGAGCAGCGGACGGCGTCGCCGGACGCGGCGTGACCTTGCCCCGCGCCCGAGCTTCGAAAGGGCGCTGGAAGGCCGATCGCCGATGGACGCCCGGCAGGCGGATGGCTGCGGCCGGCGCAGCCGCCGGGTCGTGTTTCGCCCTATACACTCGTCCCGCGCGTGGAAAGCCGTCCGGCCACGGCCTGACCCGTAATCTTGCGGCAAGGCAGTGCGCCGATAGCGCTGCGGATGAATGCCTCTCCGTTTCGTCCGGTCGGCTCGTCAGCCGCACCGCTCATCGTCATGGCCCTCGCGCTGGCCCTCGGTTCCTGCCAGGGCGAGAAGGCTCCCGCGCGCGAGGCGCCTCCTGAAGTCTCGGTCGTCGAACTCAAGGCCGAGCCCGTCACCATCACGGAATTGCTCCCGGGCCGGGTGGCGGCCTACCGCGTCGCCGAGATCCGCCCCCATATCGGTGGGCTCGTTCGCCGGCAGCTCTTTCGGCAGGGCAGCGAGGTCGCGGCCGGAGATCCCCTGTTCCAGCTCGATCCCGCGGTCTTCGCGGCCGAAAAGGCGATGGCTGCCGCGGTCCTCCAGCGGGCTGAATCGGTTCCCCCCCGCGCGCAGCTCCAGGTCGGGCGGATCGAAGCGCTCCTGAAGACGCAGGCGGCCAGCCAGCAGGCGCATGACGATGCGCTGGCGGCGCGCGCGCAGGCCGCGGCAGAGGCCACTCTGCAGGAGGCGCAGGCCCGGCGGGGCGCGCTGGAGGCCCGCAAGGCCGTGCAGATGCGTCTGCTCGATCGTCTGCGCCGCGCGGCGAAGGAGCAGGCGGTCTCGCCCCAGTCTCTGGACGAAGCGGAGGCGGCGATGGCGACGCTGACGGGAGAATGGCGCGGCACGGTGGCGATGACCGCGCTCGTCACGGCCAAGCGCGACGCGGCCCGCTACGAGGTCGAGCGCAGGCAGGTTCGCGCGGCTCTGCCCGGCCGCGTGGCGCGTCGCTCGGTCCAGCCGGGCGACGCGGTGTCGGCGACCGCGATGACCGATCTCTTCGTCATGATCCCCGACACGCCCCGGATCGTCCGCGCCGAGATCCAGGAGAACTTCGTGCGGCTGGTGAAGCCCGGCATGGTCGCCGACATCGTCTCCGAGAGCGACGAACGCATTGGCACAGCCGGCAAGGTCGTCAGGATCGGCAGCTTTCTCGATGCCCGCCGCACGGGCGAGAGCGGCACGGAGCGGGCCGATGTCCGCGTCGCCAAGAGCATTCTGGAGATAGAAAGCCCGGAGGCTCTCCTCATAGGCCAGCGCGTCTATGTCCCTTCCGGAATCCTTAGAGCGGGGCGATCACGTCGGAAACCAGCGAAAAGAGGGCGCCAGGCGCACCGTAACGCAGCTGATCGGCGTCACGGCGTGGCGACGAAAGGTCGGAGAGACAAACCAGACCAATCCTCAGACAATCTGTCAATCTGTTGACAGACGCCATGAGGGCGTGAGAACCATAGCCCTGTTCATGCCCGCAGAAGGCAGATCGGAGGAAATGATGTCCAAGCTGTCCCTCAGCCGCCGCGCCCTCATGCTCGGTGCCGCCGGCGCCGTCGCTGCCCCTCATGTGATCCGCGATGCGGTCGCACAGGGCAAAGCCGTCAATGTCGGCGTCATCCTGCCGCTATCCGGCGCCAACGCCCAGTTCGGCATCAATTCCCGCAATGGCATCGAGCTAGTGGCCGACGAGATCAACGCCGCGGGTGGCATCAAGGCTCTCGGCGGCGCGCGCATCAATCTCGTGGTGGCTGATTCCACATCGACACCGACGACCGCCGCGAATGTCGCCCAGCGCCTGCTCACGCAAAACGACGTCGTCGCCATTCTGGGCGCCTTCGCCTCCTCGCTGACGATCGCGATCTCCGAGGTGACCGAGCGGCGCGGCGTGCCGCTGCTGACCATGTCATTTTCGGATCAGATCACCGGCCGCGGCTTCGAGAACATCTTCCAGGTCGTGGCGAAGGCCTCGGTGCTCGGCAAGGCGCAGTTCGATGGCACGGTCGCCATCGCCACGGCCGCCGGGCAGAAGCTCGAGAAGATCGCCATCATGTACGAGGATACCGCCTATGGCACCTCGCAGGCGGCGGGGCTGCGCGACGGCGCCAAGGCGGCCAATGTGCAGATCGTGATGGACGAGGCCTATCCGCTCGGCATCACCGACGTCACGCCGCTGATCAACAAGCTGCGCGCCTCGGGAGCCCAGGCCGTCTTCCCGGTCTCCTATCTCAACGATTCGCTGCAGATCATCCGGGCGATGCGCCAGCAGCGCATCACCATCCCCGCGATCGGCGGCGCCGCCGGCTACGTCATTCCCGATTTCGAGAAGGGTCTCGGCGAATTTGCCGAGGGCGTGCTCTCGATCTCGCCGGCCAATTACGACCTCGCGCCCGAACTGACCGAGCGCTTCCGCAAGCGCTACGGCTATTTCATGGTGCATGAGGCGCTGGAGCACGCCGTCTGCATGGATGTGCTCGCCCAGGCGATCGAGCAGGCCAAGTCCACCAGGCCGGACGATTTGCGCAAGATCCTGCATGGCCATCGTTTCGAAGGCGGCTGGACCAAGGCGATGACCGGCGGCGCCGTGCAGTTCGACAAGACCGGCCTCAACACGCTCTCGGTGCCGGTGATGGTGCAGTGGCGGAACAAGGAGCTCGTCACCGTCTGGCCGTCGCAATTCGCCAAGGGCAAGGCGGTCTGGTCGAGCTGAGGCGAGACAGGCAGCCCGGCGGCGAGCGGAGAGCGCGGATATGGCGGTGGTGCAGGCCATCCTCGACGGTCTGATGATCGGCGGCGTCTATGCCGTGATCTCGATCGGACTGACCCTGGTGTTCGGTGTGATGGGCATCGTGAACTTCGCCCAGGCGGAGTTCCTGATGCTCGGCATGTTCGTCGCCTATTATGCCTGGGCCTGGCTCGGCCTCGATCCGCTGCTGGCGGCCCCGCTCGCTTTCGTCGTGGTCTTCCTGCTCGGTGCCGCCCTGCAGCGCGTTCTGATCCGCCGGGTGCTGAAGGCGCCGGAGGTCGCGCAGATCTTTCTGACGGTCGGTCTCCTGATCGTGCTGGAGAACGCGGCGCTGCTGATGTTCGGATCGAGCTTCCGCTCGGTCTCGACCCCCTACCAGACCTCCTCGCTGCAGCTCGGCCAGCTCTTCGTCTCGGTGCCGTATCTGGCGGCCTTCGCGATGTCCGTCGCTTCCGGGCTGGCGCTCTGGCTCTTCCTGAAGACCAGCTGGTTCGGCCGGGCGATGCGGGCGACGGCACAGGACCCCATGGCGGCGCGGCTGATGGGCATCGATTCCGACCGCATGCACATGCTCGCCTTCGCCCTCGGCGTCGGGCTGACGGCCTTCGGCGGGGCGGTCATCCTGCCTTATCTCACGGCCTCGCCGACCGTCGGAGCGCAATTCGTCGTGCTGATGTTCACCGTCGTGGTGCTGGGCGGGCTGGGCTCCGTGGCGGGCGCCGTGGTCGGTGGGCTCGCCGTCGGGATCATCCAGTCGCTTTCGGCGCTTGTGTTCCCCATCCAGCTGCAGAACCTCGTGCTCTTCGTCGTCTTCATCGCCGTCCTGGCCTTCCGGCCCAAGGGCCTGCTGGGGGCCGCCCGATGACCCGGCTCTGGACCTCGCACTGGATCGCGCTCGCTCTGATCGCCGGGCTGGCCATCGCCTTGCCCTTCGCCTTCGATGCGCGCGGCTATGCCATCCGCATCCTGTGCCTGGCGCTGCTCTTCGCGGCCATGGCCCAGTCCTGGAACATCGTGGCGGGGCTCGCCAACCAGATCTCGCTCGGCCATGCCGCCTTCTTCGGCATCGGCGCCTATACCTCGACGTTGATGCTGATCCATTTCGGTCTGTCGCCCTGGCTGGGCATGGTGGCGGGCGCGGCGCTGGGCGGTTTCGCGGCGCTGCTGATCAGCCTGCCGACCATGCGCCTGCGCGGCCATTACTTCGCGCTCGCGACGCTGGCCTTCGGCGAGGTGATGCGGGTCATCGCCAACAGCTGGGGCGGGCTCACCGGCGGCCCTGTGGGCATCTCGGTGCCTTTCTCGCAGCCGAGCTTCGCGCTGCTCCAGTTCAAGGAGACGCGGTCCTATTACTGGCTGATGCTGGCGGCGCTGGTTCTGGTGACGCTGATCTTCGTCGCGATCAAGCGCAGCCGCCTCGGCTACCGCCTGCGCGCGATCAAGGAGAACGCCGATGCCGCCGAGGTGATCGGCGTCGACACCACCCGCACCAAGATCCTGGCTGCAGTCATCTCCGGCGCGCTGACAGCCTGCATGGGCACGCTCTATGCCCAGTTCCAGTTCTTCTTCGATCCCGACACCGTCTTCGGCGTCGCCTCGGTCTCGGTGCGGATGGCGATGATCGCCATCGTCGGCGGCATCGGCACCGCGGCCGGGCCGATCCTCGGCGCCCTGTTCGTGATCCCGTTGGAGGAGGCGGCCAATCAGGTCTTCTCCAGCCAGGCGGCGGGGCTGTCGCAGCTCGTCTTCGGCGTGCTGCTGATCCTGGTGATCCTGATCGAGCCGCGCGGTTTCATGGCCATCGGCCCGCGCCTGGCACGTCTCTTCGCACGGGGAGATCGCCCATGAGCGAGCCGCTTCTCCAGGTCTCGGGCATCGGCAAGCGCTTCGGTGGCCTGCAGGCCCTCTCCGACGTCTCGCTCTCGGCCGGTGCGGGCGAGATCGTCGGGCTCATCGGCCCCAATGGCGCCGGCAAGACCACGCTGTTCTCGACGCTGGTCGGCCTCCACAAGCCCGATAGCGGCACGATCCGCCTGGGGGGCCGCGACCTCGTCGGCTACAAGCCCCACAAGATCGCCGCCGCCGGCATGGTGAAGACCTTCCAGAACGTCGCGCTCTTCCTCGATTCCTCCGTGCTCGACAACGTCCTCACCGGCGGGCTGATGCGCCATGGCGTCCAGGAGGCGCGCGAGCTGGCGCGGACCTGCCTGGAACGGGTCGGCATCGGCGCCATCGCCGGCAAGCTGGCGCGGGACCTCTCCTTTCCCGAGCGCGCGCGCGTCGAGGTTGCCCGCGCGCTGTGTACGCAGCCGCGCATCCTGCTGCTCGACGAGGCGATGGCCGCGCTCAACCAGTCCGAGATGGACGAGTTCATGGCGCTGCTGCGCCAGCTGCGCGAGGAGGGGCTGACCCTGATCATCGTCGAACATCACATGCGGGCGATCATGTCGCTGTGTCAGCGCCTCGTGGTGCTCAACTTCGGACAGCTCATCGCCACCGGAACCCCGGCCGAGATCGCGCGCGACCCTGCGGTGATCGAAGCCTATCTCGGCCGCTCGGCCGCATGAGGATGGGCGCCATGACCTTGTCCTCCGCGCCGACCTCTTCCGCCCCGCTGCTGGCGGTCAGCGGCCTGAAAGCCGGCTATGGCGCCGTCGACGTCCTGCACGATGTCGACATCTCGGTCGGCGCCGGCGAATTCGTCTGCGTCATCGGCGCCAACACCGCGGGCAAGAGCACCTTGCTGCGGACTGTTTCCGGGCTTGTCGCCGCCCGCGGCAGCATCCGCTTCGACGGCACGGAGTTGGTCGGCCGGCCCGCCCACGAGATTCCGGCGCTGGGCATCGCACATGTGCCGGAAGGCCGCCACGTCTTCCCCGAGATGACGGTGGAGGAGAACGTCATGCTCGGCGCCTATTCGGTGCGCTCCAGCCGCGACCTCGCCGAGCGTCGCGAGGCGGTGCTCACCATGTTCCCGCGCCTGCGCGAGCGCATCGGCCAGCTCGCCGGCACGCTGTCCGGCGGCGAGCAGCAGATGGTCGCGATCGGCCGGGCGCTGATGCTGAAGCCGCGCCTGCTGCTTCTCGACGAGCCGAGCCACGGGCTGGCGCCGAAGATCGTCGACGAACTGCACGACACCTTCCTTGCCGTCAGCCGCACCGGCACCGCCATTCTGCTCGTCGAGCAGAACACGACGCTGGCCCTCTCGGTCGCCAGCCGCGGCTATGTGCTGGAGAGCGGCCGCGTCGTCCTCTCCGGAACGAGCGCGGAGCTTTCCGGCAACGACGCCGTCAGAAGCGCCTATCTCGGGCTCTGAACGCCAGAGCCCTCCCGATTTCGAAGCGAAAGGACCATCCGATGTCGCATAGCGATCAGTTCAACAAGGGTCTCGAAGTCCGGCGCAAGGTGCTGGGAACGGACTATGTCGATGGCAGCCTCGCCAAGGCCGACGACTTCATGATGGCTTTCCAGAACATCACCACCGAATGGTGCTGGGGCTATGCCTGGACGCGGCCGGGCCTGGAGCACAAGACCCGTTCCATGCTCAACCTCGCCATGCTGACCGCCCTCGGCAAGCCGGCCGAGCTGAAGCTGCACGTCAAGGGCGCGCTCGCCAACGGCGTCACCGTCGACGAGATCAAGGAGATCTTGCTACACGCCACGGTCTATTGCGGCATCCCGGCGGGTCTCGATGCCTTCAAGGCCGCCCATGAGGTCCTGAAGGCCGAAGGCGCCGTGCCCGCAGGCAAGTAACGTCGCAAGAGAGCCGGCAAGAGCAGGGTGAGGGCTGACGATGGCGAGTTGGGACGTCTATGCCCTGCGCTATGCCGTGCATGAGCGCCGGGCCTTCGAGAACTTCATCCGCCCGCCGGATCCGCATGACGCGCCGATGCCCATGGACTATTTCGTCTGGGTGGCACGGCGCGGCGAGCGGGTGATCGTGATCGACACCGGCTTCACGCCCGAGGGGGGCGCCCGGCGCGGGCGCACCCTGATCCGCCCGGTCGATGCGGCGCTGCGTCAGCTCGGCGTCGAGCCCGGCGCGGTCGAGGATGTGGTGATCACCCATCTTCATTACGACCATGCCGGAAATCTCGATCTGTTTCCCAAGGCCCGCTTCCACCTCCAGGAGGCGGAGATGGGCTTCGCCACCGGCCGCCACATGTGCCAGGCCTGCATCCGCTACCCCTTCGACGTCGAGGACGTCGTGCGGATGGTGCGCGCGGTCTATGCCGAGCGCGTGGTCTTCCATGATGGCGATGCGCTGATCGAGCAGGGCCTGAGTCTGCACAAGGTCGGCGGACACAGCGCCGGCCTGCAGATGGTGCGCGTCGAGACCGGGCGCGGGCCGCTGGTGCTCGCGAGCGACGCGGCGCATTTTCTCGCCAATATCGAGCGCTCGAACCCGTTTCCGATCTATATCGATCTCGGGGACCTGACCCAGGGCTGGCACGCCGCGCGCCGCCTGGCCGGGGACGAGGCCCGCATCATCCCGGGTCATGACCCGCTGGTTCGAGAGATCCACCCGGCCGTGGAGGGGTCCGGTGGGGAAACGGTGGCGCTTCACCTCCCGCCGCTGCGCTGACGCGCGCAAAGCGAGGTCATTCGAGGCAAGGTCATTCGAGGCAAGGTCATGCGAGGCGAGGTCCTGCGGGGCAGGGCGCCTCAGTCCTCCACGGCCGAGCCGGCGACATGGTTCAGTCCCGCCACGAGATGCGGCCTGAACAGGTCGGGATGCTCGCACATCGGGAAGTGGCCAAGGCCCTCCATCACACGGAGCATCGCGCCGGGGATGCGTTCGGCGAGCTTGCGGCCATCCTCCGGGGTCGCCGAATAATCATAGGTCCCGCAGAGCAGCGCGACCGGCGTGCGCGTCGTGTCGATGCGGGGAGCGATAGCGGCGCCATCGAACTCGTCCGAGTAGAAGGCGAGATCGCCCGCATAGATCTCGGGCGCGCCCTGTGAATAGATCCATGCGGCACGGCGCCGGGCGTCGAGCGGGCTGGTCGGGCTCATCAAGCCGCGCACGAAGGCGGCGTTGTGGAGCCCCGCATGCACGCCGACATGGTGCTGGAACGGGTTGCGCCGCCCATTGGAGCGAAAGGGCGGTTCGATGGCCACGATCCCGGCCACGAGATCCGGCCTCTCGGCCGCGAGGAGCAGCGCCAGCGCCGCCCCCATCGAGCCGCCGGCGACGATCGCCTTCTCGCCGATCACCTGTTCGATGATCGCCGCGCACCAGCCGAGATAGCGCGCCCCGGTCAGGCGATAGGGCTCGCCCTGCCAGCCCTCCGGAGGCATCGAGCGGCCGTGGAAGGGCATGTCGGGTGCCACCATGTGCCATGTCGCGCCGAGATCGAGATCCGAGAGCTGCCCATGGAACTGACGCGCATCGGCGCCTGCGGTGTGAAGGAACAGCACCGGATGGCCGGCGCCTGCGCTCTCCACATGGAGATCGGCCTGGCCTTCCGGCAGCGCCACCCGGTGATAGCGCCCGCTGATCGCGATGAGCGTGCGCGCCATCGGCGCCGCCGGCGCTGCGGGGGAGGTCGTCACCAGCTCGAACAGCCGCTCGAGCACGGCCCTGGCCTGCGCGACGAGCTTCGGATCGCCGGTGATCGTGAAGGCGGGGTTGGCCATGGCGAGCGCGGTGAAGGCTTGATAGCGCGGCAGGGGCGGCGTGCGCAGCACCGGCTGCCAGTCCTGCGCAGGCGCGGCGATCACGATGTCAGCGTTCCCACTGCTGTCGAAGCAGGGCTGGCCGCCATCCAGCCGCAGCAGAATATCATCCCCCGCGCCCTCGATTCGCAGCGTCGCGACGAGCCCGGCCCCGAGGCGCCTGAGCTCCGGATCGCCGAGGGCCTGGGCGAGCCGCGCCCGCAGTTCCATCAGCCGGTCTTTCCGCCGTCTGCCAGCGCCTTGAGATGCCGGTGGATTTCGGTGTGGTCCGCCTGCGCCGGCAGTTCGGCCTTGGCCTCTTCCCACAATGTCGCAACCGCCTGGATCTGCGGCAGCGGCAGCTCGAGATGCTCGGCGAGGTCGGCGGCGATGTGGAGGTCCTTGGCCATCAGAGCCAGAGAGAAACCGGAATTATAGGCTTCCGAGATGATGAAGGGCTTCATCTTCACCTCGGTCGAGTTGTTGCGACCGGTCGAGGCGTTCAGCACGTCGACGATGGTGTCGGGGGCCAGGCCGAACCGACCACCGACGAGCAGCGCCTCGCAGGCCGCGATCAGCCCCGCCGCGGAGACGTAATTGTTCAGCGCCTTCATCGCATGGCCCGAACCGATCGGCCCGGTCGCGAAGATCGACTTGCCCATCGCTTCGAGCACCGGGCGCACCCGCTCCACCGCCTCTGCCGGTCCGCCGACCATGATAGCGAGCGAGCCGTCGATCGCCCGCTTCACGCCGCCGGAAACCGGTGCGTCGAGCAGGACGAGGCCCATCGGCGAAAGTTCGGCCGCGAGGCTGACCGTATCGGTCGGCGCCGACGAACTCATGTCGATGACGGGGGTGCCCTCGGACAGCGCCGCCGCTGCGCCGCCGGGCCCCAGAAGCGCTTCGCGGACGATGCGCCCCGTCGGGAGCATGGTGATGACGGCATCCGCCCCCGCAACGGCCTGCTTCGCCGCGGAGAAGGCGGATCCCCCCGCTTCGACGAGGGCCGCACGCGCCGCTTCGGCCGGATCGGCGCCACGCACCGAAAAACCGGCCGCGATCAGGCGGCGCGCCATCGGCAGGCCCATCTGGCCCAGTCCGATGAAAGCGATGGTGGCGGGCGCAGCGAGCGCGTTCGACATGGCGGAATCCTCCGACGGCGCGTTATCGCTGCGCCTGATCGGTCGAATTACTGCTCGCCATCAGACAATCTGTCAATCTGTCTGCGGTGGTGACGGCTGGTCTCCGGCGAGCACGGCCAGCGCGATCTTGGCCGCCATCTGGATGTGATGCTTGGCGCGCTGCTCGGCACGGTCCCCGTCCCGCGCGGCGATCGCCTCGAAGATCGCCTCGATCTCGGACACGCTGTCGGCCAGCCGCCCCTTTTGGGTCATAGAGGTCACGCGCAGGAGCGTGATCCGGTTGTGCAGCGTGGTCAGCGACTGTTTGACGAAGACATTATGCGCTCCGTTCATCAGCACGCTGTAGAACCGGGTCTTGGCCGCGACGAGATGGGCGCGGTCGGCACTCTCGGCCGCCCGCCGGAAGCCTGCCACCGCCGCCCGCAACTCCTCGAGCGCCGCCATATCGCCACGCTGGGCAAAGGAGCGCGCCGCGAAGCCTTCCAGCAGCGCGCGGACCTCGTAGAGCTGCCGGGCCTCCTCATAGCTGATCGACGAAACCTCCGGGCCGCGATGCGGCACCGTGACGACCAGCCCCTCGGCCTCCAGCTGCCGCAGCGCCTCGCGTACCGAGGTCCGGCCGACGCCGATCTGCTCGCACAGCTCGCGCTCCACCAGGCGCTGCCCCGGCTTGAAATGGCCGCTGGAGATCGCTTCGCGGATGCGATCCTCGACGAGAAGGCGGAGGGTGGCGGCCTGCCGCGGAATGCGCAGATTGACGTCGTTCATGAGCAACACATTGCCGCGGGCGAAGCCGCCGTCAATCTCCCCTCTTGACGCCGCGTTTGTCGGATTGTCTGATGGCAGTCAATTAAAACAATACATCATCCGGAGGAAGCGACATGAAGATTCTGTGGGCGGCGGCGGCGGCCGTTTTCGCTGCTGTGGCGGCAGTGCCGGGCCAGGCGGAGACCTATCCGAGCCGGCCGGTCACGATGGTCGTGCCCTTCGCGGCCGGCGGGACGACGGACGTGCTCGCGCGGATCATCGCCGAGGCGATGGGCAAGGAACTCGGCCAGAACGTCATCATCGAGAATATCGGCGGCGCCGGTGGGCGCACCGGCACGGAGCGGGTGGTCCGCTCGGCCCCTGACGGGCAGACCATCCTGTTCGGCAATATGGGCCCGATGGCGGCGAGCAAGGCGTTGTTCGCCGATACGCGCTATGATCCGCGAACGGATCTGAAGCCGATCGGCATCGTCGCCGACGTGCCGATGGTCCTTGCGGCCAGCAAGAAAAGCGGCGTCGCCGATCTCAAATCCTTCCTGGACAAGATCAAGGCCGAAGGCGGCAAGATCAGCTTCGGCTCGGACGGATACGGTGCGACCTCCGACATGGCGCCGACCCTGCTCCTTCATCTGACCAAGCTGAAGGCAACCGTGGTGCCGTACCGTGGAGCCGGCCCGGCGATCCAGGATCTGATGGGGGGGTTCGTCGATGGCGTCATCGATCAGACCGCGACCCTGCTGCCATTGCATCAGGCGGGGTCGGTCACGGCCCTCGCGGTGAGCGGCGAGGGGCGGCTGGCACAGGCGCCCGACGTGCCGACCTTCAAGGAGGCGGGTCTTCCGGCCTTCAACATGACGGTCTGGAACGCCCTCGCGGTGCCGAAGGACACCCCGCCCGCCATTGTCGACAAGCTGGTGGCGGCGCTCGACAAAAGCCTGTCCTCCGAATTCGTGAAGAAGCGCTTCGACGACCTCGCCGTACCGGTGCCGCCGGCGACCATGCGGGGACCGGCCCCGCTGGGCAAGCTCGTGACGGCGGAAGTCGATCGGTGGGCGGACGTGTTCAAGGACGTGCCCAAGCAGTGAGCCAGATGCTCGGCCTCGCCCATCTCCCCCACTGCGGTTAAAATCGCCTGTCGACGGAGTCCGATCCGGCAGGCCCGTCCCTTCGCTGCGGACCCGAGATGGAACCCACGCCCGTCCGAGCTGGCACCGGCTCTCCCTTGAGGGCCACGTCTCGTGACCGGCGCGGTTGGCGGGATGGGCATGATCGGCCGGGGAGGGCGACCTCATGCGCAACGCAGCGGGGCGTTTGGTGCCGGAGACCGATGAAGTGCTCCGGCAGGACGACCGGGTCGGTGCGGGCATGCCGCGCCCAACGAAAGCTGCCATTCATCGGCGGCCGAAAGCGGACCTCGGTCACGCCTCGGCCGAGAGTAGCGATTGACAATCGGCGCAGGCTCCTAGGCTAATCGGGCCCATGTCCGCTCAACTTCAAGAGACCTGCCGAGCCGCCTCTCTTGACAGCCTCGGCTGCGATCTGGGCGGTCTTCTGCGCAATGAGCGGCTGCAGGCTGGACGCTCCGTCGTCATGCGCAAGACGTCGAGGCGGCCCCTCGGGCGGGTCACGACCAATGAGAGTATCCGGGGGGCATTGCTGGGCGTTTCGCTCTCGGGGCATCACCGTCGCTCGATCGTGATCGACGGCCGCGAAAAGTCCTTCACCTTCCATCCGGGGCAAATCTATCTGCGCGACTTCGCAGAACCCTACCGCGCCGAGCTGCAGACCGCGTTCGATTTCCTGCTGGTCGAAATTCCCTATGACGATCCGGCAGACGAATGGCTGGAGGCCCGTTCTCTCTCGCTCTTGCCGCGCCTCCAGGCCGACACCGACCCCGTGCTGCCGCATCTGGCCGCGGCGCTGCTGCCGAGCCTTTCGGAAGCATCCCTCGTCTCGACCCTGTTCGTGGACCAGATGGTGCTGGCCATGCAGGCGCATCTGATCAGCCGGTTCGGCCCGGTTCCCTCTTCGCCCCGCCGCAGGCCTCTGCTGTCGCGGGCTCAAGAGGCCCGTGCCAAGGAGTTGCTCGCCGGCCATCTCGACGGCGATGTTCTGGTCGGAGACATTGCTGCGGCGTGCGGGATGTCTCGCAGCAGCTTCATGAAGGGCTTCCGCGCGACCACCGGCACGACGCCGATGCAATGGCTCACGCAAAGGCGGATCGAGGCGGCCAAAAGGCTCCTGGAAGGCAGTGAACTGTCGCTGGCGGAAATCGGCGCGCGATGCGGCTTCGCCGACCAGAGCCACTTCACCCGCGTCTTCTCCGCGAGGACGGGTGCTCCGCCGGGAGCCTGGCGCCGCGGGGCCTGAGGCGGGGCTGGCCCGGCTGGACGATCGGGCCAAAAGCCCGGACGATCGATCAAGACCCTGACGTCTCTTTCTGGCCAGTTTTGGAGAGGCCGGCAGACATCAGGCTTTCGCTGCTGGCGAGAGCCGCGTCGACCGCCAGACCCGAGGGCGTCAGGGAGTACTCGACATGCAGCACGCGTCCGCTGAGGTCGCGGCGCTCGACATAGCCTGCCGCTTCCAGCGCCTTCAACCGTGCCGACAGGACCCGTGCCGAGAGGCCGGGCGGGAGCTGCCGGCGGAGCGCACCGAAGCGAAGCGCACCATGGCGCGCCAGCGCGAGCACGATATGGCTCGTCCATTCCTGCGCGAAGAACTTGAGGAAGCCATCGGCGGCGCAGGCTTCACGGGCATCGGGGCCGGCGGGCCGCTCCACGCTCTCGTCGGCGTCCGGTATCCGAGAGGTAACTAATGGCGTTCGCACGATGGCCTCGCTAACATATCGACGAAAGTTCGTTAAAGCACAGCGGGACTATTGAAGCCAACTCGGTTTCCTCGGCGTGAAGATCGACTTTCCGGTGCTTTAGGCGCAAACCGGAAGACCTGCACGTCCGATCTTGAACCATGAAATATTTGTGAAATCAGCTCAGAAGAAGGATTTGAACATGCCGATCGTCAAGACAGGAGATGGGGTCGAGATCTTCTACAAGGATTTCGGGCCCAAAGACGCGCAGCCCATCATGTTCCATCACGGCTGGCCCCTGTCATCCGACGATTGGGACGCGCAGATCCTGTTCTTCCTCGGCAAGGGCTATCGCGTCGTCGCGCATGACCGCCGCGGCCATGGCCGCTCGGCTCATGTCTGGCAGGGGCACGACATGGACCATTACGCAGCCGACGCCTTCGCCGTCGTCGAGGCGCTCGACCTTCGCAACGCAGTCCATATCGGCCATTCCACCGGCGGCGGTGAAGTCGCCCGCTATGTCGCCAAATATGGCGAGCCGGGCGGGCGCACAGCCAAGGCGGTACTGGTCAGCGCCGTGCCGCCTTTGATGCTGAAGACCGAAGGCAATCCTGGCGGGCTGCCGCTCGAGGTGTTCGACGGATTTCGCAAGGCCACTGCCGAAAACCGCGCGCAGTTCTTCACCGATGTGCCAGCGGGTCCGTTCTACGGGTTCAACCGCGACGGCGCGAAATCCTATCCCGGCGTCGTGCAGAACTGGTGGCGGCAGGGGATGATGGGCAGCGCTGTCGCCCATTACGAAGGCATCAAGGCCTTTTCCGAAACGGACCAGACCGAAGACCTGAAGGCGATCTCCGTCCCCACGCTCGTGCTCCATGGCGAGGATGATCAGATCGTGCCGATCGACGCCTCGGCCCATGCCTCGATCAAGCTGCTGCGCAACGGCACGCTCAAGACCTATCCCGGCTTCAGCCACGGCATGCTGACGGTCAATGCGGATGTGCTGAACGCCGATCTGCTCGCCTTCATCGAGAGCTGAGCGACGGGCCGGCGCCCCGTTCGAGGGACGCCGGCCACACTTTCCCAGTCATCGCAAAGGATTTTGGTCATGACGACCCTCTCCAAACGCGCCTGTACCGTGGTGCTCGTCCACGGAGCCTGGGCCGACGGCTCGAGCTGGCGGCGCGTCATCGCCCGTCTCCTTGCCGATGGGCTCGATGTCGTCGCCGTCCAGAATCCGACGAGTTCGCTCGCCGATGACGTCGCTGCGACGCAAGCCGTTCTCGCGACGGTGAACGGCCCGGTTGTTCTCGTCGGGCATAGCTGGGGCGGAACCGTCATCACCGAGGCTGGCAACGATCCGAAGGTTGCGGGCCTTGTGTATGTCGCGGCCTTCGCACCGGACGTCGGCGAATCCACGGGCGATCAGGTGGGCGCCCATGCCCCGCCGCCCGGCCTCTCCGGTGTCGCCGATGACGGCACGGGCCGCCTGCGCATGAGCGTCGCCAGCTGGATCGAGAATGTGGCGCAGGACCTGCCGGAACATGAGGCGCGCGTCCTCGCGGCGATCGCCCCGCCGCTCGGCGCTGCCACCTTCGGCGACAAGATCACGCAAGCGGCCTGGAAAAACCGGCCGAACTGGTACGTCCTTTCGAGCGGGGATCGCGCGGTCAGCGTGCCGCTCCAGCGCGAACTGGCGGTTCGGCTCAAGGCCCGCACGATCGAGCTTGCCGCGAGCCATATGGCCCTGCTGTCGCAGCCCGATGCAGTCGCCGCCGTCATCCGCGACGCTGTCGATAGCATCGCGGGCGCCAGCGAGGCGTCCTCGGCAGCCCCGGCCGCGCGATGAAGATCTACCTGATGTCCCTCGGCGCCGGCCTTCTGGTCGGCGCGATCTACGCCTTGATCAATGTGCGCTCTCCGGCTCCGCCCGTGGTGGCGCTCGTTGGACTGCTCGGGATTCTGGTGGGCGAGCAACTGCCGCCTCTGGCGCGAAGCCTCTGGTCGAAGGCGCCGGCCGCTCAATCCTGCGAGCATCAGGTCAAGCCGCATGTCTTCGGGCATCTCCCGGGCGGCAAGGCGTCCGGCAGAAAGCCTGGATCCGAGCTCGAGGGGAACGGCTGATGCCGACCCGCCGCGCCATTCTGGGCGGGCTCGCCGTTCCCGGCCTGGCCGCCTCTGCCCTGGGCCAGCCTTCACCCTCCGGAGACAAGCCGATGTCCGCCGATCTCATTCTGCATAGCGGCCTGATCACCACGCTCGACCGCGGCAATCCCGCGGCCAGCGCGGTGGCGATCAAGGACGGGCGCTTCCTCGCGGTCGGCAGCGAGTCCGAGGTGATGGCCCATGCCGGGCCGGAGACGAAAATCGTCGATCTCGAGGGCAGGCGCGTTCTGCCGGGCCTGATCGACAACCATCTCCACATCATTCGCGGCGGGCTCAACTTCAACATGGAGCTGCGCTGGGACGGCGTGCGCTCGCTGGCCGACGCGATGTCGATGCTGAAGCGCCAGGTCGCGGTGACGCCGCCGCCGCAATGGGTCCGCGTGGTCGGCGGCTTCACCGAGCACCAGTTTGCCGAAAAGCGCCTGCCGACGATCGACGAGCTCAACGCCGTCGCGCCCGAGACTCCCGTCTTCATCCTGCATCTTTACGACCGGGCGCTGCTGAACGGCGCCGCCCTGCGAGCCGTCGGCTACACGAAGGACACCCCCAACCCGCCGGGAGGCGAGATTACCCGCGACGCCAACGGCAATCCGACCGGCCTGCTGCTCGCGCGGCCCAATGCCGGCATTCTCTACGCCACGCTCGCGAAGGGGCCGAAGCTGCCGTTCGATTATCAGGTCAATTCGACCCGGCATTTCATGCGCGAGCTCAACCGGCTCGGCGTCACCGGCGCTATCGATGCCGGCGGTGGTTTCCAGAACTACCCTGACGACTACGCCGTCATCCAGAAGCTGGCCGACGAGAACCAGCTGACCATCCGCCTCGCCTACAACCTGTTCACGCAGAAGCCGAAGCAGGAAAAGGAGGACTTCCTCAACTGGACGAAGACCTCCACCTACAAGCAGGGCGACGACTATTTCCGCCATAACGGCGCCGGCGAAATGCTGGTGTTCTCTGCGGCCGATTTCGAGGATTTCCGTGAGCCGCGCCCCGACATGCCGCCCGAGATGGAGGGCGATCTCGAAGGGGTCGTCCGCATCCTCGCCGAGAACGGCTGGCCCTGGCGCTTGCACGCGACCTATGACGAGACGATCTCCCGCGCCCTCGACGTCTTCGAGAAGGTCGACCAGGATATTCCGCTGAAGGGCCTCAACTGGTTCTTCGACCATGCCGAGACGATCTCGGAGCGCTCGATCGACCGGATCGCCGCGCTCGGCGGCGGCGTCGCCGTTCAGCACCGCATGGCCTATCAGGGCGAGTATTTCGTCGAGCGCTATGGCATCGGCGCTGCCGAGGCGACGCCGCCCGTTGCACGGATGCTGGAGAAGGGTATCAGGACCTCGGCCGGCACCGACGCCACCCGCGTCGCCTCCTACAACCCCTGGGTTTCGCTCGCCTGGCTGATCACCGGCAGAACGGTCGGTGGGCTGCGCATCACGCCGCAGCGCAACTGCCTCGACCGCGAGACGGCGCTGAGGATGTGGACCGAGAACGTCACCTGGTTCTCGAACGAGGAGGGCAAGAAGGGACGCATCGCCGCCGGCCAGCTCGCCGATCTCATCGTGCCGGACCGCGATTTCTTCTCCTGCGCCGAGGACGAGATCTCCCATATCAGCGCGGATCTGACGGTCCTCGGCGGCAAGGTCGTCTACGGCGCCCGCGATTTCGCGAGCCTCGACGAGAGCGCCCCGCCGCCGGCCATGCCGGACTGGTCCCCGGTCAGGACCTTCAAGGGCTATGCCGCCTGGGGCGAGCCGGAGGGTGGCGGCAGGAACTCGCTGCGTCGTGTGGCCATGGCGAGCTGCGGTTGCGCCAGCGCCTGCGGCGTCCATGGGCACGACCATGCCGGCGCCTGGTCGAGCAAGCTGCCGATTTCGGATCTGAAGAGCTTCTGGGGCGCGCTGGGTTGCGCCTGCTGGGCGGTGTGACCATGGCCGCGACCCATGCCGCTTCGCGGACCGGCGCGTTTCACCGCCTCGCGCTGCTCCTGCTTTGCTCCGCCTATATCCAGGGACCGCTGACCAAGATCCTCGATTTTCCCGGCGCGATGGCCGAGATGGAGCATTTTGGACTGGCCCCGGCACCGCTCTTCGCGGTCGGCGTCATCGTCTTCGAACTGGCGATGAGCGCACTGATCCTGATCGGGCGCTGGCGGTGGTTGGCGGCGCTGGCGCTCGCAGCCTTCACGCTGGCCGCCACTTTCGTCGCGATCCACTTCTGGGAGCTGCCGGCCGGGCAGGGGCGGGCCATGGCCATGAACGCCTTCTTCGAGCATCTCGGCCTGATCGGCGGCTTCATTCTGATCGCGCTCGACGACCGGTCGAGCCACAGGGGAGGCGCCCGATGAGCGCCGCCACGCCGCCCGCGCCGTCGGCTTCAGGTTTCGCACCGCTCCGCCAGAAGGTCTTCGCGGTCCTATGGGCCGCGACGATCATCGGCAATATAGGTTCCTTCATGCGGGACGTGGCGAGCGCCTGGCTCGTCACCGATCTCTCGGGGGCGCCCGCCGCCGTCGCACTCATCCAGGCGGCGGCGACGCTGCCGGTCTTCCTGCTGGCGATCCCCGCCGGCGTGCTCTCCGACATTCTCGATCGCCGCAGGTTTCTGATCGCGACCCAGCTCCTGCTCGGCTGCGTCAGCCTTTCGCTCATGGCGCTGGCGAGCTTCGGCCAGCTCAGCGTGCCTGCGCTCGTCGGCCTCACCTTCCTCGGCGGCGTCGGCGCGGCGCTGATGGCGCCGACCTGGCAGGCGATCGTGCCGGAGCTGGTGGAGAAGGCCGACCTCAAGAGCGCGGTCGCGCTCAACTCCCTCGGCATCAACATCTCGCGCGCCATCGGCCCGGCGCTAGGCGGCTTGATCCTCGCCGCCTTCGGCGCCGGCTTCACCTATGGCGCCGATGTGCTGAGCTATGTCATCGTCATCGGGGCGCTGCTCTGGTGGCGCCGGCCGCAAGGCGCCGACGATGCGCTGAGCGAGCGCTTTGCCGGTGCGTTCCGGGCCGGGCTGCGCTATGCGCGGGCGAGCCGCGAACTCCATGTCGTGCTGCTGCGCGCAGCGATCTTCTTCGCCTGCGCCAGCGCGGTCTGGGCCCTGCTGCCACTGGTGGCGCGCAACCTTCTCGGCGGCGGCGCCGGTTTCTATGGCGTGCTGCTCGGCGCGGTCGGCGCGGGCGCGATCGGCGGCGCGGTGCTGCTGCCCCGCCTGCGCGCCCGGCTCGACGCGGACGGGCTGCTCCTGCTTTCTGCAGTCGTCACGGCCGTGGTGATGACGACGCTGACGCTCGCGCCGCCGCAATGGCTCGCGATCATCGTCCTGCTGCTGCTCGGCGCGGCCTGGATCGTGGCGCTGACGACGCTGAACGGCGTCGCGCAGGCGATCCTCCCGAACTGGGTGCGCGGCCGGGCGCTGGCGGTCTATCTCACCGTGTTCAACGGCGCGATGACCGCTGGCAGCCTCGGATGGGGCGCGGTGGCGGAAGCTGCCGGCATCCGTGGCACGCTGCTGATCGGCGCCGCGGCCCTGCTCGTGGCCGGGCTCGTGATGCATCGGATCAAACTGCCGGCCGGCGAGGCCGATCTGGCGCCGTCCAACCACTGGCCCGAGCCGCTCACCGCCGGCGAGATCGAGCATGATCGCGGCCCGGTGCTGATCCTGATCGAATACAGCGTGCCGCAAGCCGATCGCGAGGCCTTCCTTAGCGCCATTCATGCGCTCTCGGTCGAGCGGCGGCGAGACGGTGCCTATGGCTGGGGCGTCACCGAGGATACGGCCGATCCCGGAAAGCTGGTCGAGTGGTTCATGGTGTCGTCCTGGGCCGAACACCTGCGCCAGCATCGCCGCGTCTCCAAGGCCGATGCCGATCTCCAGGCCGAGGTCCGGCGCTTCCATGTCGGCGAGGCCGGGCCGGTCGTTCGCCACTTCCTTCATCTCGAGGCGCTGCAACAGGGCGCTCGGTCGATCGCGACGGAATAGCCGTGAGCGTCGGTGCCAACCGGCTCCATCGCCCGGCTCCTTCGCCGCCGGCTGGGCGGCCGTCACCTTCTGAAAGCCCCACCGAAGAATTCCAAGAGGAGAACATCATGTCCCATCTCGAAGTCCTGACCCCGCAGAACAGCCAGCTTATCTTCATCGACCAGCAGCCCCAGATGGCCTTCGGCGTGCAGTCGATCGACCGGCAGGTGCTGAAGAACAACGTCGTCGGCCTCGCCAAGGCGGCCAAGACCTTCGATATCCCCACCACCATCACGACCGTCGAAACCAAGGGCTTCTCAGGCCACACCTATCCCGAACTGCTCGCGGTGTTCCCGCAGAACAAGATCCTCGAGCGCACATCGATGAATTCCTGGGACGACCAGAACGTTCGCGACGCGCTCGCCGCCAATGGTCGCAAGAAGGTCGTCGTCGCGGGGCTCTGGACCGAGGTCTGCAACACCACATTCGCGCTCTGTGCGATGTTGGAGGGCGGCTACGAGATCTACATGGTCGCCGACGCCTCCGGCGGCACCTCGGCCGATGCGCATAAATACGCCATGGACCGGATGGTGCAGGCCGGCGTGGTGCCGGTGACCTGGCAGCAGGTGCTGCTAGAATGGCAGCGCGACTGGGCCCGCAAGGAGACCTATGACGCCGTGGTCGCGATCGCCAAGGAGCACTCCGGCGCCTATGGCATGGGCATCGACTACGCCTATACCATGGTCCACGGCGCGCCCGAGCGCGTGTCCCATGGCGAGACGATCGGACCCCGCCCCGCGTGACAGGCTGTTATCGGGACGTCAGATAGCGACTTCGTCGAGCATGAAGCGCGCAGAACGGTCCCGTGTGCAGTTCCGGCTGCTGCGGGGGCGGCTGCCGATCGCATGCGGGAATGAGCGCCTTCGAGGTCCTGCTTGGCACAGCGAGGGGCTTTACCAACTGTAGCGGAGCGCGCCCTTGCCGCCGAAGCTGCGGGAGTTGGCGGCAAACTCGCCTTCGAAGAGGGCGGCGAGCGAGAGGCCTTTGCCGAGGGTGAGTTCGGCCGAGGCGGTCGTGCGCAGGGCGTTGCGGTCGAGCGCTGCGCCATTGACCGAGAAGGTGGCGCCGGGCAGGCCCAGGAAGGTCGCGATCGCGCTGTTGCCGATGGTGTAATTGTGGACCCAGGCAATGCCGCCCTGCAGTTTCAGCGGCAGATGGGCGACGGCGAGGTCCGCATCGGCGCGCAGGCCGAGTTCGCTGCGCGTCCGCGTCGTGTCCCGGCCGGCATAGCTCAGCGCGAAGGGCGAGGTGCCGGTCAGCGCGGTCTCGCTGTAGCCGGGCAGCGCGACCGTGGTGACTTGGGCGGCGGCATAGGGCGTGACGCCGAAGGCGGCCCACCCGAAACGATGACCGGCCTCGACCCGCCCCGACCAGGTGTTGGCGTTGAAGCGGGCCTGGAGATGATCGGCGCCGGTGATCGAGCGGTCCGTCGTGACATCCTGCCAGGCATAGCCGAGCGCGGCGCTGACATAGCTCGCGCCGAAGCGTTGGCGGATGAAGGCGCCGGCCTGGAACAGATCCGACGAGCCCGAGCCCAGCCCGTAGGTGTTGAAGCTGGTGGCCCCGCCGCCGAGCGCGAAGCCGGCGATCGTATCCCGCGAGATCCGGTAATCGGCGCCCGCGATGGCGCCGTAGATGCGGTTGGTGCTGGCGGCCGTGCCCGCTCCGGCATCGGCCCCGACGAACTGCGCCGTGCCGAAGCCGCCGGCCCAGACGCTCCAGCGCCAAGCATCGGGGTCCGCGGCCAGAGGCAGCTGCTTGGCGGGGAGGTCACTTCCCTTGCCGCTCGAGGACGAGTAGCCTGCGAAGCCGGTGGGCCCCGGAGCGATCGAGACCCCGCGCCCCTCCGGCGAGACATCCGCGAGCGTCGCCATGAACTGCCCCATCGCGTTGACGCTGGTCTGCGGCGTGCCGGTGGCGGGCTCGCCGGCGGCTTGCGACAGGCCCGCCGGCGTCAGGCTGCCGAAGACGACCGGAATCCCGCCCGTGCGGTCGAAGAACTGTGTCAGGGCGTTGGCGGCGGCGGTCTGGTTCGGGTTGAGGCCGCGATTGGGAATGGGCGAGGTCGGCGCGGGCGTGGGGGGCACCGCGGCGGTGGATGCGGGGGCGGGAGCTGCCGTCGGCGCGGCTGTCGGAGCCGGCGTGAAATCCAGCGCGAGGTTGAGATAGGCGTTGTTGGCGTCGTAGCCGAGGCTGGACTTGAATCCCGAGGGCAGATTGGTATCGACCTTGCTGCCGAAGGTGCCGCTCACCCCACCCGTCGCGTTGAGGATGGTGTACTGCTTGGCGACATAAATTCCGGCGGCGAAGGACGCCGCCACCGTCGCTCCGCCCAGCGTCGCCGTGCCGCTGACGTTGACCCGGTCCGAATCCGAGGGCGAGACCTCTACCGCATAGGTCGAGCCGGCGCTGAAGGACAGGTTGCCGGCGACCGAAAGCGTGCCGATCGAATTGCCCGGCGCCAGCGTGCCGCCGGCGATCGTCGTGGTGCCCACCGTGCCCGAACCGCCGAGCGTACCGCCGGGATTCACCGTTACGCTGGATGAGGACGCGATCGAGCCGTTGACGGAGAGCGTGCCGGCCGAGACCGAGGTGGGACCGGTATAAGTGCTGGTGCCGGTCAGGGTCAGCTTGCCCGCGCCGATCTTGCTGACACCGCCATTCCCTGAAATGACGCCGGCGAAGCTCGTCGTATCGGAGCGATTGAAGGCGAGCGTTCCGAGATTCACCACGTCGCTCAGAATCGAGCCGCTCGTACCGCCGTCGCCGATCTGTAGCGTTCCATCGACGATGACCGTACCACCCGTAAAAGTGTTCCCGCCGGTCAAAGTGAGTGTGCCGACGCCGCCCTTGCCCAAGCCGCCCGTGCCGGAGATCGTACCGCCGAAGCTTATTGAGTCGGAGCGGACGAAGGCGAGTGTGCCGTTGTTCACGACATCGCCAGTAATGGAGCCGCTCGTGCCGCCATCGCCGATGCGGAGCGCGCCGGCGTTGATCGTCGTCCCGCCCGTGTAGGTGTTCGTCCCCGTCAGCGTCAGCGTGCCCGTGCCGTTCTTGCTGACCGAGCCGGTGCCTGAAATCGCGCCAGCGAAGCTCGTCGTGTCGGAGCGGTCGAAGGCGAGGACGCCGTTGTTCCACACTTCGCCGATAATGGCGCCGCTCGTGCCGCCATTGCCGACACGGAGCGTGCCGGCATTGATCACCGTCCCACCCGTATAGCTGTTCGTCCCGGTCAGGGTCAGCGTGCCAGCGCCGTTCTTGGCGACCCTGCCGACGCCTGAAATCGCGCCAGCGAAGCTCGTCGCGTCGGAGCGGTCGAAGATCAGGACGGCGGTGTTCACGACATTGCCGGCGATGGAGCCGCTGGTGCCACCATTGCCGACGCGGAGCGAGCCGTTGGCGATCGTCGTCCCGCCGGTATAGGTGTTCGTTCCCGTCAGGGTGAGCGCGCCCAAGGCGTCTTTGGTGAGCGATCCGGTGCCTGAGATCGTGCCGGCGAAGCTGGTCGTGTCGGAGCGGTCGAAGGCGAGGACGCCGTTGTTCACGACATCGCCCGTGATGGAGCCGCTGGAGCCACCATTGCCGACCCGGAGCGTGCCGCTATTGATCGTTGTTCCGCCCGCATAGCTGTTCGTCCCGGTCAGGGTGAGCGTGCCAAGGCCGTCTTTGGTGAGCGATCCGGTGCCCGAGATCGCGCCTGCGAAGCTGGTCGTGTCGGAGCGGTCGAAGGCGAGGACGCCGTTGTTCACGACATTGCCTGTGATGGAGCCGCTGGTGCCACCATTGCCGACGCGAAGCGTGCCGCTATTGATCGTTGTTCCGCCCGCATAGCTGTTGGTCCCGGTCAGGGTGAGCGCGCCCAGGCCCTCTTTGGTGACCGACCCAGTGCCCGAGATCGCGCCTGAGAAGCTGGTCGCGTCGGAGCGGTCGAAGATCAGGGCGGCGTTGTTGACCACATTGCCGGCGATGGTGCCGAGCACGCCGCCATTGCCGACGCGGAGCGCGCCGGCGCTGATCGTCGTCCCACCCGTGTGGCTGGTGTTTCCGGTCAGGGTCAGGACTCCGCCGCCGGTGATGCTGACCGAACCGCCGCCGGAGATGTTATTGACCAAGGTATAGTCGTTCGATTGGTCGAACTGGAGCGTCGTGGTGTTGGTGCCGAGCGAGATGCCGCCCGTCAGGATCGCGCCGGCCTGGAGCGACAGGATGTTGTCTCCGCCCGTGAAGACCAAAGACGCACTTTGATACAAGTTGTTGACGTCACGGCCGCCGGCAACGGTCGCGCTGGCGCCGAGCCTCACTGTCAGGCCGGCGCCGACGATGCCCGCGCCACCTCGGGCGACACCCGGGCTGACACCCTGCCCGCCCCTGACCGTCGCTGAGATGAGGGCGGTGCCGCCATTCGTAAAGACCAGGCCCGCGCCGCCCGCGCCGTCATCACCTTCGATCTGATTGGTAAAAGCGTCGCGGCCCCCCGTTCCGCCGGAGCCACCGGAGACAGTCGCATTGATCGCCGCCGTTCCTCCCAGGGTGACTTCCAGGCCCGTGCCCCCTGTGCCACCCGTACCCCAGTTGGATGCACCTGAGCCACCAGCGCCGCCCGCGCCGCCCGTTACGGCCTGATTGACGGTCACGGTCCCGGTCTGGCCATACTGGTAGCCTACGAGGCCTGCGGCGCCATTCCCCGGCGCCGACAAGTCATCCGCCCCGTTCGCTCCATTCGCGCCAGTCGTCGTCGTGTTGATGGTCACGTCCGCCGCCTGCGCCACCGCCAACGGCACAGCCTGCGCCAGCAGGAGGACCGGGAGGCCGGCAGCGAAAAGGGCGCGCCGGGCGGCGCTGCCCAGCATCGCGGCCCGCAGCCCGGCGCAGACGGATCGGCGGCGATGCGCGCTCGCTCTGGAGACCGTGGAAACCCGATCAGATGCAGCGACCGCCATCATGCCCCCCGGCACTTGAGGGCGCCTCGTCACGCCCGCCGAATCGCCGGGCAGCAGCCCCGGCTCTCCCTGCGATTTGCCATCTCGTATGGTTAGCGGAGGGTTAAAACGGAAGCGGTCTGCTCCCGCATGGGCCGGATGATGACGCATGGTCCATGGCCGCGTCGCTACTCGGCTCGGCCGCTTGCCGAATTGCCCGGCGTCGACAGCGTTCACAACAGCACGTTCGACGTGGGGATGACGGCTCTGCTCGGGCTGCTCGGGGTCGCCCTGATCAGGCTCGGCTGCGAACCGGCGCCGCTTGCGCTGGGTTTCGTGCTCGGTCCCCTCATGGAGGAGAACTTGCGTCGTGCCATGCTGCTCTCGCGGGGAGACCCGATGGTCTTCGTGACGCGACCGATCAGCGCGAGCCTGCCGGTCATTGCGGTGCTGCTCCTCGTGATGCTGGTCCTCCCGTCACTGCGCAGCCGACGAGAGGTCGCGTTCCAGGAGTGAACGAAGACGCTTACAATCGCGCATCGGAGATTGGATTGATGCAGACGACGGCCGGGCAGGGGTTTGACGAGATCAGGGAAGCGGTCCGCGGGTTGTGCGCGGCGTTTCCCGCCGAATATCATCGCAAGATCGACGAGGCGCGCGGCTATCCTGACGCTTTCGTCGAGGCGCTGACCAAGGCCGGCTGGCTGGCGGCGCTGATCCCGGAAGACTATGGCGGCTCCGGGCTCGGCCTTGCCGAGGCATCGGTCATCATGGAGGAGATCAATCGGGCCGGAGGTAATTCCGGCGCCTGCCACGGGCAGATGTACAATATGGGTACGCTCATCCGGCACGGCTCGGAAGAGCAGCGCCGGCGTTACCTGCCGAAGATCGCGACGGGCGAGTTGCGCCTGCAATCCATGGGCGTCACCGAGCCGACCACCGGCACAGACACGACCCGGATCAAAACCACGGCCGTGAAGAAGGGAGATCGCTATGTCATCAATGGCCAGAAGGTGTGGATCAGCCGTGTCCAGCATTCGGATCTGATGATCCTGCTGGCGCGCACCACGCCGCTCGATCAGGTTACGAGGAAGTCGGAGGGCATGTCGATCTTCCTTGTCGACCTGCGCGAGGCGGTCGGCAAGGGGCTGGAGGTTCGCCCGATCCTAAACATGGTCAACCACGAGACCAACGAACTCTTCTTCGACGATCTGGAAATCCCCACCGAGAACCTGATCGGCGAGGAGGGGCAGGGTTTCAAATATATCCTCACCGGGCTCAACGCCGAGCGCACGCTGATCGCCGCCGAATGTATCGGCGACGGCTACTGGTTCATCGACAAGGTGACGGATTACACCAAGGATCGCATCGTGTTCGGCCGCCCGATCGGGCAGAACCAGGGCGTGCAGTTCCCGATCGCGGAGGCCTTCATCGAGATCGAGGCTGCAAACCTGATGCGCTTCGAGGCCTGCCGCCGCTACGATGCGCGCGAACCCTGCGGCAGCCAGGCGAATATGGCGAAATACCTCGCGGCCAAGGCCTCCTGGGAGGCGGCGAACGCCTGCCTGCAATTCCATGGCGGCTTCGGCTTCGCATGCGATTACGATGTCGAGCGCAAGTTCCGGGAAACGCGGCTCTATCAGGTCGCGCCGATCTCGACGAACCTGATCCTCTCCTATGTCGCCGAGCATATCCTCGGCCTGCCGAGGTCGTTCTGATGACGGCCTCCCACCGGCCTCTGGAAGGGCTGCTCGTCGTCGCTGTCGAGCAGGCGGTCGCAGCGCCCTTCTGCACCTCGCGCCTGGCCGATGCCGGAGCCCGCGTCATCAAGATCGAGCGGCCGGAGGGCGATTTCGCCCGCGGCTACGACGATGTCGCCAGGGGCCAGTCCAGCTATTTCGTCTGGCTCAATCGCGGCAAGGAATCGCTGGTGGTCGATCTCGCCACACCGGCAGGCAAGGCGCAGCTCGGCGAGCTGATCGCCAGGGCGGACGTGCTGGTGCAGAACCTCAAGCCCGGCGCGCTCGGCCGCCTCGGCTTTGCGCCCGAAGCGCTCCGCCAGCGTCATCCGCGTCTGATCTGCTGCTCGATCAGCGGCTATGGCGAGACCGGCCCGCTCGCCGATCGCAAGGCCTATGACCTGCTGATCCAGGCGGAATCCGGCCTGGCCTCGATCACCGGCGGGCCGGAAGGGCCGGCCCGCGTCGGCATCTCGATCGTCGATATCGCCACCGGAGCCACGGCCCACGCCGCCGTGCTGGAAGCCCTGATCGGGCGCGGCATCACGGGGCAGGGCGCCGATATCCGCGTCTCGATGTTCGATGTCATGGCCGACTGGTCGGCGGTGCCGCTGCTCCACGCCGAGGCGGGCAAGCCGCCGCAGCGCGTCGGGCTCGCCCACCCCTCGATCGCGCCCTATGGCGTCTTCACAACGCGCGACGGCAAGCCGATCCTGATCTCGATCCAGAGCGAGCGGGAATGGGCGAAGCTCTGCGACGAGTTCCTCGGCGATGCCGCGCTGGCCCGCGACCCGCGCTTCTGCAGCAATGTGATGAGGGTGCGCCGCCGGGGCGAGACTGACGCCCTGGTGGCGGCCGCTTTCGCCCGAATGGATGCCGGGGAGGCTGTCCAAGCGCTGACGCATGCCGATATAGCCTTCGCCTCGGTCAACGACATGGCTGCGCTCTCGGCCCACCCGCATTTGCGCCGCATGACCGTCGAGACGCCGGCCGGCCCGGTCTCTCTGCCCGCGCCTGCTCCGATCGTCGAAGGGCAGGGACGGGCTTATGGGCCGGTACCTCGCATCGGCGAGCACAAGCCTCTGGACGAAAACACCAGGACAGTCGCGTGAGCGAACTTATCGACATCGACCATCTCCGCTTTTGGATCGGTCGGGAGGACGAAGCAGGTGGCGTCGTCTTGATCTGGCGCGAGGCTGACACGCCACTCTGACCAAGCGCTCATCCCGCAACCCGGACGAGTCTGGGATGGGAGAGACGCAGGGCGTGACCGCGCAGCAACGGCAGACCATGCCGCGGGATCGGCTGCTGCTGATGCGGCTTCTGGGTCGTCTGAGGCGGCTCGTTTTTGCCTTGGCAGCACAGCGCGCGACCACTCCCCCGAGATACCGCAGGCCTCTGTTCCTCAAAAAGGAGTCGTGCGTTCGCCGGCGCGGATCGGAACCGGCAAGCGATTTTCGGAAGGCGAGAGCGGACACACCCAGGCTTCCGAATAGGCACAGGACGGATAATAGGCGAAATTGAAATCGAAGATCATCTGGCCGTCGCCGGATTGGCCGAGATCCGCGCTCTTGATGGTGTCGAGCAGATAGCGCCCGCCGGCGAAGGTCTCCTTCGCGTTCGTCGCATCGCCGAAGGGAACGAAGACCCCGCCGCCATACCCCTCGATCCAGTAGAGCGTGAGCTCTGCACCGAGCCGCTCGCGCAGCCCGCGCGTCAGCGCATAAGGCGTGAGCCTCATGCGGCCGTCCCTGCCGAGTTCGATGTCGATGACGTCCAGGTCCGAGGCCGGGCCCAGCGCCACTTCGAAACGCAGGGCCGGATCGTAGGGAAAGTAGTTCAGAGTCTGAAAATGAGCGCGCCGGCCGGCGTCCAGCGGCGACTGCGCGTGCCCGCCGAACAACCGATCGCGAACCTGCCGCCAGTGAGCCCAGCCCTCGGCGGGAGGCATCGCCCGCACCGCTGAATAGAGGTCGGAGATCCGGCGCCGCCAGTCATGCAGGCTCGACAAGGTGTCGAGCGTTGTCTGGGGCGACGGGGTGGCTCCCGCCTGGACGCTTTCGGTCATCGCTGATGCTCCAGGCTCTCCATGTGAGCGGATGAGCCACTTTGATGGCTTCGACGCAGTCCTGGATCATACGTCGACCACGGATTTCGGATCGCCGGATTGTGCGTTCGCGACAATCGTGCGTCCGAACCGACGCGGTCGCGATGCTTTACGCTGATGCTGGAGCATCGGATCTTCCCGGAGAGGGCTCGTCCTGTTCGGTCCGGTGCTTTGAGGCTTCAGAGTTTCGATGGCGCGAAACGGGCGAACAGCTGGTAGCAGTCTCCGGGATGGGTGATCGTCACCGCGGTGATGCTGTTCCCCCCGCGCCAGGTTCTCCGCGACAGGTTCAGGCACGCCGAGCCGGCATCGATGCCCAGTAGCAGCGCGATCTCCCTGTCCGCATTGTTCGCCGAGATGCGGTGCTCCGCCTCCGTCCATGGAATCTGTCCGACGAGCCAGGTATTGGGGGGCAGCAATGAAAAGTCCTGCTGTTCCGCCTCCGGCACCTCGGCGAGGTTGATCAGGCGGTCCTCGACGGCGAAGGGCCTGCCATCGCGTCGGTGCCTGCATCGCAGTGCCAGAACCGGAGTCTTGATCGCCACGCCCAGCCGTTCGGCCTCGGGCCGACGTGCCGCCACCCGCTGCCGGAATAGGAGTTCATAGCCATAGGAATCGCCGCTGTTCTCGACCTCGGCCTTGAGGTCCGGCACGTCCAGCAGGGCTTGCTGCACCCTGGGCCTCGCGACGACGCTGCCGGCCTTCCGCTTGCGCTCCACCAGGCCCGCCGCCGCCAGGTCGCTCATCACCCGGTTCACCGTCATGCGCGAGCAGGAAAACTGCTGGACCAGCTCGTGCTCGAACGGAACGCGATATCCCGGCGGCCAACGCCCGGAGATGATGTTGTCCTCGATCTCGCTGCGGATGCGGCGGTACAATGTCGAGGCCTGTGCCGTCCTGGAGCCTGACATCATCTCTGGATCTGCTCTCCGCGGCCCGTTTTCACCGCATGCCGTCACGGACGATCATCCCGCCATACGACGAACCTTCGGGGATCGCCAACCGGCATCCTCCGTCCGGGGCCGCGATCGACGAGGTACGGAGGCGGCTCCACCGAAGGCGAGCGGCAGTTGCTCGCGGCGCGGGCAAGGTGTGCCGAAAGTTTCGTCAGTCGTCGAAAATATCCCCTTTCTCGACCGCTATTTGTATGTACATAATCGAGAGATAAGGGAACGGGAACAGCCGCCATGAAGCCGATCTACATCGATTTCCTCAATCGGCTCGATGTCGAAGAGCTCGCCATGACCGACGCCGAGATCCTCGCGGCGATCGAGACCAGCCTGGCCACCCAGGGCCGCGGCGAGGCGGTCATCGAGCCGCGCGTGCATCTGGAGCCGGGCGTTGCCGACGGGCATTTCAATGTGCTGCGCGGAGCCTTGAAGGAGCCGATCGACAGCGCGGGCGTGAAGGTCGTCGGCGACTTCGTCGACAACTACAAGCTCGGTCTTCCCTCGGAGCTGGCGACGCTGCTTCTGCTCGATCCGCGGACCGGTATCCCCAAGGCATTCCTCGATGCAAGCGGCATCACCGACATGCGCACCGGCGCGGTGACGGCGATCGGGGCGAAATATCTGGCCCGCAAGGGCTCGAAGGTCCTCGGCCATATCGGCGCGCGCGGCACCGCCTACTGGAATGTCAGGCTGCTCGACCACCTCTTCGATTTCGATGAGATCCGGGTGCATTCGCGCCGGCCCGAGAGCCGCAACGCCTTCGCCGAAAAGCTCAGCCGCGACCTCGGAAAAACGGTGGTCGCGACGGAGGACTGGCACAGCTGCGTGGCGGGCGCCGATATCGTGGTCGAGGCCTCGCGCCTGTCCGAGCCGACGCCGATGCTCAAGACCGAATGGATCAAGAAGGGCGCCTTCGTCGTGCCCTACGGCACCATGAGCGCGGTGGAGCTCTCGCTGACGGACATCATGAACAAGCTCGTCGTCGACGACTGGGGCCAGTGCAAGGGCGGCAAGTTCGGCAGCCTGCGCGCGCATGTGGAGGCCGGAAAGCTGTCCGAGGCGACGCTCCATGCCGAACTCGGCCAGATCGTCGCTGGCCTCAAGCCGGGCCGGACGAGCGACGACGAAACCAACCTGTTCTGGCATCGCGGCCTGTCGCTCTCCGACATCGCGCTCGGCCATGCCATGCTGGAGAAGGCGCGCGCGATGAAGATCGGCCAGCGCCTGCGCTATGCCTGAGCGGTCGTCCGCATAACGTCGAGCACTACCGAAAACGAAAAAGGAGAGGGGTCATGAAGATGTTCAAGATGCTGGGCGCGGCGGCCGCCGCGATCGTCCTTGCGGGCGTTGCAGCGCCCGCCTCGGCGCAGACCGTGAAAGTCGGCAGCAAGAACTTCACCGAGCAATATGTGCTGGCCGAGATCTACGCCGCGGCGCTCGAGAACGCCGGGATGAAGGTCACCCGCAAGATCAATCTCGGCGGCACGCTGATCGCCCATCAGGCGCTGACCGCAGGCGAGATCGACCTTTATCCGGAATATACCGGCACCGCCCTGATCTCGGTGGTGAAGGGCAAGATCCAGAGCGACCCGACCGCCGTCTACAACGAGGTCAAGACCTTCTACGAGCAGAACTTCAAGATCACCTGGCTGAAGCCTGACGCGATCAACAACGGCTATGCGCTGCTGGTCCGTCCGGAAACTGCTGCGACCTACAAACTGAAGACGCTGAGCGATCTCGGGAAGGCCGCGTCCAATCTGGTGCTCGGCGCCGGCCCGGAATTCAGCGAGCGCGCGGACGGCCTGCCGGGGCTGAAGGCGACCTATGGAGCGGAGTTCAAAGAGTTCCGGCAGTTCGCCAAGCTCGGCCTGCGCTACGACGCGCTCGCGGCCAAGCAGATCGATGTCGCCAACGGCTTCGCCACCGACTGGCAGATCGCAGACGGCAAGCTCGTGCCGCTGGACGACGACAAGGGTCTCTTCCCGCCCTATTTCGTCGCTCCCGTCGTCAGGCAGGATGCGCTCGCCGCCAACCCCAAACTCGCCGAAACGCTGGATGCCCTGTCGGCGATGCTCGACAACGACACGATGCGCAAGCTCAACGCCAAGGTCGAGAAAGACCGCGAGGAGCCGAAGGATGTGGCCAAGGCCTTTCTGAAGGAGAAGGGCGTCATCAAGTAAGCCCGCGTCTGGAGCGCTCGCGATGTCGCCGCCCGTTCTGCTCGGAGCGTCGCTCGTCACCATCAGCGATATCGCCGATATTGCGGATGGACGGCGCGTGGCCGCCTTTGCTCCGGCCGCCGAAGCGCGCATCGCCGCATCCGCCGATGCGCTCGGCCGGCTGGCCCAGGCCGGCGAGCGCATTTATGGCGTCACCACCGGGCTCGGCGCGGCGGTCGATACCACGCTGACCCATGACGACGGCGTACAGATGCGGGTGCCGCTGGCGCGCTGCGTCGGAGTCGGGCGCTCTGCGACCTTGCGCGAATGGCGGGCCATCGCCGCCGTGCGAGCCGCGCGGCTGGCGCAAGGCCGTTCGGGCGCGAGCCTTGCCGCAAGCCGCGGCCTGCTCGATCTGCTCGCCCATGATGTTCGCCCGGTCGTTCCGATGATCGGCTCGCTCGGCGAAGGTGATCTTGCACCCCTCGCGGCCATCGCGGCGGTTCTCAGCGGGCAGGGCCAGGCGATCGTCGACGGGCATATCGTCCCGGGCGCCGAAGCGCTGGCGCAGGCCGGGCTGAAGCCGGTGGGGCTTGCCGGTAAGGACGGGCTCGCTCTGGTCTCCTCCAACGCGGCATCGGTCGGGCTGGCCACGCTTTGCGTGGCCGATGCGGAACTCGTGTTTTCGGCGGCCATCGCCGCCTGCTCACTGTCCTTCGAGGCCTATCGCTGCTCTCTCGCGCCGCTCGCTGCCGAGGCGCTGCGCCTCAGGCCCTTGCCGGGCCAGGACGAGGTGGCCGCTGCCCTGGGCCGCCAGTTCGAGGGCGGAGACCTCGTCGGGCAGGGCGCTGCGCGCCGCCTGCAGGATCCGCTGAGCTTCCGCTGCGTCGCGCAGGTCCTGGGCGCCATGCGGGTTGCGCTCGATGCTGCGCGCCGCATCACCGAGATCGAACTTGGCAGCAGCGACGACAATCCCGCCATTCTGGCCGAAGGCGTCTCTTTGCCGAATGCGAATTTCGACACGACGCATCTGACGCTCGCCTTCGAAACCCTGGGTCTCGCGCTTGCCCGCAGCGCCGCGATGATCGGCGAGCGGGTGATGAAGCTGATGTCGCCTGCCTCGAGCGAGCTGCCACGCTTCCTGAGCCCGCTCCAGAACGGCCGGAACGGCTATGCGACCGTGCAGAAAACCGTTTCGGCTCTGGTCGCGGACATCCAGCACCGTTCGAATCCGATGCCGGCCTTCGTCGTTCCCGTGGCCGACCGGGTCGAGGATTATGCCACCATGGCGACGGCCGTCGTCGAGAAGACCGCGGTCATCGTCGAGAGGCTGAGGCTGCTGGTCGCCGTCGAACTGATGGTCGCGGCCCAGGCGGTCGATCTGCGCACCGGCATCGCTCTGGGGGCCGGCACGGCGCAGATCCACCGGATCGTGCGCTCAGCCGTCGCGGGGCTGTCCGAAGACCGGCCGGCCACGCCCGACATCGAAGCGCTCGACGCGCTGATCGCTACGGGTGCCTTCACCCTCGCTGTCGCGGGGAAGGACGTGTGATGCTGCGCTGGGTCCCGACGCATCTTCCCGAGATCGCCGAGGCGCTGTGGGAGCACATGCTGCTGGTCGTGGTGTCGGTCGCGATCGCCTTCGCCATCTCGCTGGTGCTGGGCATCTACAGCGCCCGCCGGCCGCGGCTCTATGCCGTCATCATGTTCCTGACGGGCGCGATCTTCGTCGTGCCGAGCTTGGCGCTGTTCGCGCTGCTGATCCCGCTGCTCGGCCTCGGTTTCAAGCCGGCGGTCGTCGGCCTCGTCTCCTATTGCCTGCTCGCGCTCATCCGCAACGTCGCGCTCGGCATCCGCTCCGTGCCGCCGGAGGTGCTCGATGCCGCCACTGGCATGGGTTACGACCCCTGGCGGCGCCTGTTGAGGATCGAGCTGCCGCTGGCCATGCCGCTGATTATTTCCGGCGTCCGCATCGCGACGATCACGGTGATCGGCATCGCGACCGTCGCGGCCTACATCAACGCCGGCGGGCTGGGGACCATCATCTTCGCCGGCATCGACCAGCGTTATCCCGAGAAGATCCTGACCGGGGGCCTGCTGGCCTCGGCCATGGCGGTGATCGCCGATTTCGCGCTGACCCGTGTCGAGCGGCGCATCCGGCGCGGGCGGGCGAACTGAGATGACGCTGCTCGCCGGAACCTTCGCCTGGGTCGCCACCAACTGGTCGCTGATGCGGACCGCGCTGCTCCAGCACGCCGAAATGAGCCTGTGGTCGCTCGGTCTTGCGCTGGCCATCGGCATTCCGCTCGCCATCGCGGTGCTCGGCCGCGAGCGGCTCGCCGCTGTCGTGATCAATCTCGTCAACACGCTGCGGACCATTCCGAGCCTCGCCATTCTGGCCGCCGCCCTGCCGATTCTCGGCATCGGCCTCGTGCCGTCGGTGGTCGCCCTGGTGGTGCTGGCGCTGCCGCCGATCCTGCTCAACACCTATGTCGGCCTGCGCGAGGTCGATCCCGATCTCGTCGATGCGGCGGCCGGAATGGGCATGACGCGCGGCCAGATCCTGCGCAAGGTTCAGCTTCCGCTGGCGGCGCCGGCGATCTTCGCGGGCATGCGCACCGCCGCGATCCAGGTCATTTCGGGCGCGACGCTCGCAGCCTTCATCGGGGGCGGCGGCCTCGGCGACTTCATCACCGCCGGGATTGCGGTCATGGACCAGCAGCGGCTTCTGGCCGGTGCGATACCGATCGCGGTTCTGGCGCTCGGCGTCGAGATCCTGCTGGGCTTCGCTGAGCGGCGCTTGTTCCGGAACGTTCACGAGGGGGCGAGCGCGCGATGATCAGGCTCGAAGGCATCACGAAGCGCTTCGGCGCCTCCCCCAGGCCCTCGGTCGACGATGTCTCGATCGAGATGCCGGAGGGCACGACGACGGCCCTCATCGGTCCCTCCGGCTGCGGCAAGACCACGACGATGCGGATGATCAACCGCATGATCGAGCCGACATCGGGCCGCATCTTCATCGAGGGGCAGGACGTCACCGGGCTCGATCCGGTGCTGCTGCGCCGGCGCATCGGCTATGTCATCCAGCAGATCGGGTTGTTCCCGCACATGACGGTGGCGGAGAACATCGCGACGGTGCCGAAGCTGCTGGGCTGGACACGCGCCAGGACGGACGCGCGCATCGACGAACTCCTCTCCCTCGTCGGGCTCGAGCCGGAGCGTTTCCGCGCGATGATGCCGCATCGCCTGTCGGGAGGGCAGCGTCAGCGCGTCGGCGTAGCGCGGGCCCTGGCGGCCGATCCGCCGGTGATGCTGATGGACGAGCCCTTCGGCGCGATCGACCCCATCGCCCGCGAGCGCCTCCAGGACGAGTTCAAGGAGATCCTCAAGCGCGTCCGCAAGACCATCGTCATGGTCACGCATGATCTCGACGAGGCGATGAAGATGGGCGACCGCGTGGCGATCATGCGTGACGGGCACCTGGTCCAATATGCGACGCCGGACGAGATTCTCGCCGCGCCGGCGGACCCGTTCGTGGAAAGCTTCGTCGGCCCGGACCGGGCGCTGAAACGGCTGAGCCTGCGGACCGTCGGAAGCGTTCTCCAACCCGGAGTGCTGCCGGGCGCCCCGGTCATGAACTCGTCAGGTTCGCTGCGCGAAGCGCTGGCGCGGCTGATTGGCTCCAGCGCCCCGGGAGTCAACGTCGCCGCGGCCGACGGCGCCGTGATCGGTCATGTCTCGCGCGAGGCGATCCTTGGCGGCGGGAACGAAGCCGCATGAGCTGGGTCGCCAATGCGCGGATGTATTCCGTCACGGCCGACGCCACGGCGGCCTGGACCGAGATTTTCGAGTGGGTGGCGCAGCAGAGCGGCGTCAACCTTGCGACGATCGCGCATCCGACCAGCCTGCCCATGGCCGAATTGTGGACACGGGCCGATCTGGGGGCGGGTTTCATGTGCGGTCGTCCTTGGCTGCGGGCGCAGCCCAGGCCCGTTCCTCTGGTCGCGCCGGTGCCGTTGCCTGCGCGCTATGGCGGCACGGCCCGCTACATGACCGATCTCGTCGTGCTCGGGAGAGGCCCTTTCGAGACGTTGGAGGCGACCTTCGGCCACCGTATCGGCTACACGATCGAGGAATCCCAATCGGGCTTCAACGCGCCCCGCCATCATCTGCTGAGCCACCGCTCCGCAGAGCGCCCCGCGCTCTATGCCGAGAGCATCGGGCCGCTCCATACGCCGCGCGGGGTGGTGAACGCGCTGCTTTCTGGAGCGATCGACATCGGCCCGCTCGATTCCTATGCCTTCGACCTGATGCGCCTCGACCCGGCCGATCCGGCCCATCGGCTGCGCAGCGTCGCGACGACGGCTCCGGCGCCCATCCCTTTCATCGTCGCCGCGCCGACCTGCCCCGAAACGGTGACAGTCCCGCTGCGTGAGGCCTTCCTCGCCGCCGGGCAGTCACCGGCACTGGCAGCGGCGCGTCATCGCCTGCTGCTGCAGGAGTTCAGGCCGGTGGATATCAGCGCCTATGACCTTCTCTCGCACTGGGATCGGGAGGCCTCGGCACAGGGTTACGCGCAGCCCGCCTGAATGCAGACCCTCCAGCATCGCGCGATTTGGGCAGGTGTTGCAGCATCCATTGGGCTTCTCGCCGACGATCGCCTGCATGCGCCGACTGCGGACACAAGCCGGTCGCCCTCAAGCGGACCTTCGATTGGCCTGCTCATCGTGCCAGGCGCTGCCGGCCAACTCCGGCGCCTTTCCGGTAAGCGCAGTGGCGCAGGGGCGTTCATCACTCAGGACGCTCACGCGCGGCGATCTCTCGCGCGAGAGTCAGGAAGGCCTTCATGCCGGCCGAAAGGTTTCGGCGGCCGGGGTAGTAGAGGCAGAGCCCGGGGTAGGGGGGCGTCCAATCGTCCAGGATGCGGATGAGATCGCCGCTTGCGATGTCGGCGAGGACGTCCTGCTCGAGGAAGAAGCCGATGCCGATGCTCTCGCGGGCGGCGATCCGTGCGAGGCTGCCTTCGTCCAGAATGATCGGGCCGCGGACCTCCAGCTGAGCGATCTCCCCGTCTTTCTCGAAGCGCCAGCGAAACAGCCCGCCATCCGGCAATCTCACGCGGATGCAGATATGACGGAGAAGGTCCGGCGGAACCCGTGGCTTGCCGTGGCGCTCGAAATAGCCCGGTGATCCGACGACCGCATAACGCTGCGGGCGACCAAGCGGCACGGCGATCATATCGCTGGGCACGAGGCCCGCGACCCTCACGCCCAGATCGAATCCCTCGCTGACGACGTCGACCAGTCGGCCCTCGGTGACGATGTCGACGGTCATGTCGGGATAGCGTCGCAGGAACGCGACGACGAGCGGCGACATGATCTCGCGCGCGGCGAACGGCGCGGCGTTGATCCGGATCGTGCCCGACGGCGTCTCGCTGTGCGACCTGACGCTGTCCAGCGCGCTGCGCATGTCCTGCAGCGTCGGGCCGACCTGCTCGACGAAGAGGCGGCCTGCCTCGGTCAGCGAGACGCTCCGGGTCGTGCGGTTGAACAGGCGCACGCCCAGATCCGCTTCGAGCTTGCCGATCGCATGGCTGAGCGCTGTGGCCGAGAGGCCGAGATCGACGGCCGCCGCACGGAAGCCGCCCTTGCGCGCGATCGCCAGAACCGCCTCCAGGTCATTGACGGCCAACCGATCCATTGTCCCGATTCTTTCATCTCTCCATCCCGCAGTATCCCGCTTATCAGAACAATCGTCGAGGCCTATCTTAGGTCGCATCAGACCATTGTTGGTCGAGTGGAGGCACAAGATGGACCTGCCGAATTGCATCCGGGCCTATTTCGAGGCCGATCAGCGCGACGACGCCGCGGCGCTGATGGCGACCTTCTCACCGGAGGCGGTTGTCGAGGACGAGCGCCATCGTCATGCCGGGCTCGATGCCATCCGCAGCTGGTGGATCGAGGCGAAGCGGAAGACCCCGCATGTCAACGCGCTGCTCGACGCGACCACGACCGGCGACGTCACGCGGGTCCGCACCCGTGTCAGCGGCGACTTCCCCGGCAGCCCGGTGACCCTGCTCCTCACCTTCACCGTCGCGAACGACGCGATCGCACACCTGGAGATCGCGTGATGACCGGCTTCATCTCGCTCGAGGGCAAACGTGCCCTGATCACGGGGGGCACCAGGGGCGCCGGCGCGGCCACGGTCGCGCTGTTTCGCGAACTCGGCGCGACAGTGCTGACGAGCGCCCGCTCACGACCCGATACGCTGCCGGACGACCTTTTCGTCCCGGCCGATCTGACCACCGAAGACGGCGCGAGAACGGTCGCCGACGCCGTTGCCGAGCGCCTCGGCGGCGTCGATATCCTCGTCCACATGCTGGGAGGCTCGTCCGCCCCGGCCGGCGGATTTGCGGCGCTCACGGAGGAGGAGTGGCAGAAGGAACTGGCCCACAATCTTCTGCCGGCCGTTCGCCTCGACCGCCTGCTCCTGCCGGACATGGTGGCGCGCGCAAGCGGCGTCGTCATCCATGTCACGTCGATCCAGCGGCTTCTGCCTCTGCCGGAATCGACGACGGCCTATGCCGCGGCCAAGGCGGCGCTTTCCGCCTACAGCAAGGCGCTGTCCAAGGAGGTCTCGCCCAGAGGCGTGCGTGTCCTGCGGGTCTCGCCCGGCTGGATCGAGACCGAGGCCGCGACCCGGTTCGTCGAGCGCGTGGCGCAGAAGGCGGGCACCGATTACGAGGGCGGAAAGACGATCATCATGGACGGGCTCGGCGGCATCCCCCTCGGGCGCCCGGCGCGGCCGGACGAGGTCGCCAGCCTGATCGCGTTCCTGGTCTCGGACCGCGCCGGCGCGATCACCGGCACCGAGCACATCATCGACGGCGGGACCGTGCCGACCGGCTGCGCCGCGCTATGGGGCACGATCCGCCACACGCGCTCCGATCAGATGGCGGGAGCGTTTCCGGAGCTATGAAGGCAGCCGGCTCCGCCAGACGGGCGCGGGTGAAGCGGCGAGGAAGGCGCGCGCGGCGCTCATGACCCGGGCATCGGACAGGCGCGGCCCGGCGATCTGGAGGCCGACCGGCAAGCCGCTGGCCGTCAGGCCGCAGGGGACGGAAACGGCCGGGCAGTGCGCCAGGTTGAACGGGTAGGAGAATTCGGCCCAGCTCAGCCAATCCCAGCCATGGGCCGGCCAATGGTCCGGCACTTGCCGCCCATGCGGGAAGGCCGCGACGGAGGCCGAGGGCGTCAGCAGCAGGTCCCAGCCTTCGGCGAACCAGCGCCCGATCGCACTCGCATAGGCATTCCGGCGGGTCTGGGCTGCATGCAGGACCGGCCATGAGACGGCACCCGTCTCGCGCAGACAGGCCATCAGACCCGGATCGGTCGCGGTCTCCGCAGCCTCGTCGGCCGGCGCGTAGGGGAAAAGAGGCGCTGGCCAGAGCGCCCGGATGAGGTCCGGGCCCATGGTACCCCAAGGCGGCTCGACCTGTTCGACGTGCGCCCCGAGCCCCGCCAGGAGGCGAGCGGCCCTGGCGACAACCTCGGCGACATCCGGATCGACGCGGGCATGGCCGAGATCGGGGCTGAAAGCGACCCGCAGACCGGAGAGATCCGCTGGAGCTTCAGCGGCGCGGAAGCCCCCGGGCAGAGTCGTGTGATCGGCGGGGTGGGGACCGGTCATCACCTCGAGCATCAGTTCGACATCGGCCGGGTCGCGGGCGATCGGCCCGATATGCGACAAGGCGCCGTTGTTGGGCACCGGCACATAAGGCACCATGCCATAGGTCGGCTTGAAGCCGACCACCCCGCAGAAATGCGCGGGCAGCCGCACCGAGCCGGCGCCGTCGGTGCCCAGATGCAGAGGGCCGCAGCCGGCGGCGGCGAGCGCGGCGGCCCCCGAGGAGGAGCCGCCTGCGGTGTAGCCGGGCTTCCAGGGATTGTCGGTGGAGCCCGTCAGCGGGCTCGTGCTGACGGCGGTCCAGCCCTGCTCGGTGGTGGTGGTCTTGCCGAGGATGACGGCCCCGGCCGCACGCAGCCGAGCCACGGCGGGCGCATCTTCGGCTGCCACCGTCGCGTCCGTGAGGCGGGAACCGCGCCGCGTGGGCAGCCCCGCCACCGCCTGGACGTCCTTGATGGTGACGGGGACACCATGAAGGGGACCGAGCGGCGCGCCGCTCATCACGGCGGCTTCGGCGGCGCGGGCGGCGGCCAGGGCTCCTTCGGCGTCGAGCGCGGCGAAGGCGTTGAGGCGCGGATCGAGAACCGCGATGCGCACAAGCACGTCTTCGACGATCTCGACCGGTGAGGCCTGCCTGTGGCGCACCAAAGCGGCCATCTCACGGGCCGCCAGGGTCGCAAGATCGCCGTTCGCGCCCATCGCGACTTCTCCCGCTCCCCGCCTTCCCCGTTCAGGCGCTTCGCTCCCAGGCCTCCACGTCGAGGAAGGTGCTCTGGTAGCAGGCGCCTTCGCCGATATCGGTCAGACGGTCGGAGCACAGCATGTTGACGGTGCCGTCGATGGCCTCGCTTCCCGGCCGCTGGCCCGGAACCAGAATCACGCCGGGCTGGACGTCGTCGGCCACCTTGAGCCGCAAGCCGATGGCGGCGCGCTCGTTGAACAGGCGGACCTTGGCACCGCTCTCGAGCCCACGACGGGACGCCTCCTCAGGGTGGATGACGCAGAAGGGCTCTCCCTCGCGCCGGCGCAGGAACGACACGCCGGAAAAGGCGGTGTGCGGCTGGAAGTAGGATGGGGCGGTGAGCAGGCGCAGCGGCCATTTCGCGGCGTCGGCCTGTTCCTGTTCGTCGGGCTGCCAGTCCGGCATGGGCGAGACGCCCTGGTTGGCGAGCGCCTGGCAGTAGATTTCGAGCTTGCCGGAAGGCGTGGCGAAGCTCTGGCCCTCCGGCGGGGCTGCCTTGACCGGAACCCCGTCGAACAGGCTCGCCGGATCGACGGCGGCAACCGCACCGGTCGAACCCTTGAAGAATTCCGGAAGGATCTCCTTCTGCGATTTGGAGAAGATCGGGTCCGTCACGCCCATGCGGCGCGCCAGCTCCTGCGCGAGCCGGAAGTTCGACCAGGACTGCCCCTGCGGCTCGATCGCGGCCGGCGCATATTGCATGTAGTAGTTGCCGTAGCCGCGGTAGAAATCCTCGGTTTCCAGATAGGTCGTCGAGGGCAGGACGATGTCGGCATAGGCCGCCGTGTCGGTCATGAACGGGTCGTGGACGACGGTGAAGAGGTCCTCGCGCGACAGTCCTTCGCGGACCTTCCCGGCCTCCGGACAGGTGACCGCGGGGTTGTTCGCCGCGATGAAGAGGCCACGCAGCGGCGGATCCTTCATATCGAGCAATTCGCGGCCGAGCAGGCTCTGGTTGACCAGCCGCGTCGCGGGCGGGCCGGAGGGCTTGCGGACGGAGGAGAAATTGAAATCCATCGATCCTGCGGTCAGCAGCAGCGCCCCGCCGCCGCGGCGGCCATAGGCGCCGGTGACGGCCGGCAGCGTCGCGACGGCGCGCAGCGCTTGGCCGCCGCGGGCCAGCCGCGTCATCCCCTCGCCGATGCGGATGAAGGAGCGCTTCGCCGCGCCATACATCGCAGCGAGCTTCTCGATATCGGCGACGGGCAGCCCGGTGACCTGCGAGACATGCGCCGGGGTGAAACGCGGCACGATCTCACGCTCCCATGGCTCGAAACCCAGCGTATTCGCAGCAAGATAGTCACGGTCGCAGAGGCCGTCGCGGACGAGGATATGGACGATACCGAGCGCCAGGGCCGCATCGGTGCCGATGCGGATCGGCAGGTGCCAGTCGGCGCTCGCGGCGGTCCGGCTGCGGCGCGGGTCGATGACCACGACCTGGACGCCCCGCTTGCGCGCGACCTCGAGTTTCGCCCAGAAATGCACGTTCACCGCCATGAGATCGCAGCCCCAGGCGATGACGAGATCGGACTCCACCACCGATTCCGGATCGGCGCCGCCGACGGGTCCGAGCGTCAGGTCCCAGGCGGTCTCGCAGCAGCTGTCGCAGACGGTCCCTGCCTGAAGCCGGCTTGTGCCCATGGCGTGGAACAGGCCGTTGACGATGTGGCGGTTCATCTGGCCCTGATGGGCGCTGTAGGCGTAGCCGAGCAAGGCGAGCGGACCCGACTCCGCGATGATCGCCTTCCATTTCGTCTCGATCTCGTCGAGGGCCTCGTCCCAGCCGATCGGGACGAACTGTCCGGAACCCTTCGGGCCGGAGCGGCGCAGCGGGGTCTGCAGGCGCTCCGGCGAATGCACCAGCTCGGCATCGCGGTTGACCTTGGCGCAGGCGAACCCGGCGGTGAAGGGCTGGTCCGGATCGCCCGAGATCCTGGTGATGCGCCCGTCCTCCACTTCGGCGGTGAGGGAGCACATGTCCGGGCAGTCATGGGCGCAAGCCACGCGAACGGTCTTCATCAGGCATCCTCCGGCAAGCGGCGGACATGTTCCGCAGCATGCGCCGCTTGATTTCGCAGATCGAAGCCGTCCGACCGCAATGGCCACTTGCGACGGGAACGGCAGGCCACTCGGCGGCTCGCTCAGACCCGCCTGACGTTCCAGGGGAAGGGCGCGCAGCCCTCGACCACGCCGGTGATGCCGGAGCGGTAGGCCGTGCGGATGTTGAAGACGCCGAGCGGCACGGCCGGCGCATCCTCGGCCACGACGTTCTGGATGCTGTCGGCCAGCGCGGCGCGCTCGGCCTCCGTTCCGGCGGAGAGCCACTGGCGCGTCAGATCCTCGACGAGCGGGCTGCCGTACCAGCCGAACCACCCGCCGGCACCCTGTCCGCGAATGTAGCCGCTGGTCGCCGGCGTCGTGATGCCGATCGCCTGCCACCAGGTATGGAAGATGCTCCAGCCGCCCTTCTCGACGGATTCCCTGTTGCTGCGCCGCTGCAGCACGGTGCCCCAATCGGTCTCGACCAGCTCCGAATTCAGCCCGAGCGAGCGCAGCAGCTCGTGGGTGATCTGGCCCATGGGGCGGATCGTCGGGAAGTCCGTGGGATTGATCACCACGATCCTCTCGCCATTGTAGCCGGAGGCACGCACCAGCGCCTCGGCGGCGGCGAGATCGGGCTTGTCGCTGATGTGGTTCTTCGCCGGAGTGACGCCGTAAGGCGTGCCGCACGGCAGGAAGGATTTGCACAGCGTATAGGCACTCGGATCATTGTCCGTCACCGCGCCCATATAGTCGGCCTGCTTCACGGCGGAGAGGACCGCGAGGCGCAACTTGGCGTTGTCGAAGGGCGGTTGCGCGCTGTTGAAGCGGATCAGCCCGACATAGCCGTTGGGATCCCCGTTTGCGACCTTGATATTGGGGTCCTTGCGCAAGAGCGAGATCATGTCCGGCAGAACCTGCTCCCACCAGTCGACCTCGCCGGTCTGCAGCGCCGCGAAAGCCGTCGCGCTGTCGGGGATCGCGGTCCATTCGACCCGGTCGAAATAGGCGACCTTGCCGCCCGAGGTGCGCTCGGGCGCCTCCTGCCGCGGCACGTAGCCGTCGAACTTCGCATAGACCGCCCGTTGCCCCGCCATGTACTGGTCGACGAGGAAGCGGTAGGGCCCGGAGCCCACCATCTCCGTGACCTGCTTTGACGGGTCGGTGGCCGCGATGCGGGCGGGCATGATGAAGGGCTCGTTGGTCGCCGGCTTGGCCAGCGCGTAGAGCATCAGCGGGAACGGCTTGCTCAGCCTGATCGCGAAGCTCCTGTCCGATTTGACGACCCACTCGTCGACATTCGCCGCCAACAGCTGGCCGAGCGCGTCGCGCGCCGCCCAGCGCTTGAGGCTGGCGACGCAATAGACCGCGCGCACCGGCTCTCCGTCATGGAATTTCAGCCCGTCGCGCAGGCGGATCTCCCAGACGAGCCCGTCGCTCGAGACGTTGTGGCCCGCCGCCATCTGCGGCAGCGGCTCGAACTTGGCGTTGAGGCCATAGAGCGTATCGAAGATGTGGTAGCCGTGGTTCTGCGTGCCGGCTGCGGTCGTCCAGATCGGGTCGAGCACCGACAGCGCCGCCTGCGGCACCAGCTTGAGCGTGCGTGAACGGTCGCCCTGGGCGAGGGCAGGGGCGGGGAGCAACGAGGCTGCGGCGAATTTCAAGGCTGTGCGACGGCTGATCACGGAGGCCTCCCAACGGTTTCGCGTCATCGCCCCGGCTGATCACATCTGAATGCCAGGTGATGGAGGGCAGCGTCCGTCCTGATTGGAAGCCTTTGAAAGAACCACTTTTTGCAGTGCCGCATGACCACGTCGGGGCCCTGCGAAAGTGGCCCTGTCGGCCGGTGACGAGTGGTCCTGTTCAGTTCCGGGGCTGCGCCGGTGAACTGGCGTGCTTCCCTGATGGAGGACGACCGCGGAAATGGACGAGGTCCTGTTCACACCTCTGCCGACGGCGCCCTTGGGCCTGCCCCTCGCCGGCTATGTCAGGCCGCGTGGCTTTCACGTCGTCGAGGGCGAACCGCTCTGCCGCAACTGGCGGCACTATCATGTCGAGGAAGGCGGGCAGATCCTGTCGGCCGGGCTGTGGGAGGCGACACCCGGCGCCTTCGCCTTCCGCTTCAAGCACTGGGAGTTCTTCCATGTCATCGCGGGCGTGGTCGTCGTCACCCCCGAAGGCGGCTCTCCGAGGACGCTGCGAGCGGGCGATGCCATGGTCATCGAACCCGGCTTCACGGGTCGCTGGGAGATTGTCGAGACGATGCTGAAGCACTATGTCACGCGGGCCGTCGCGTGATGCTCACCCTCCGGCCATCGCCGTCGATAGCGGCATTTGAGCGGAGGCGAGGCCCGGTTCGGACCAGGACGGCGCATCGGTGAGACCTCGGACGATGAGGCCGAGTTCCTTCGCCGCGGCGCGCAGCCTGTGGTTGTCGAAGCCGGAATAGCCGAGCACCAGCCCCTGGCGCGCTGGCGCCTCCATGTAATGCGGGCTGACCGGCTTGACGGTGAGGCCCTGCCGAGCGGCCGCCTCCGCGACCGCGATGTCCGAGATCGCCTCGCGGAAATGGATCACGAGCTGAATGCCGCATTCCGGGACCTCGATGGTCGCAAGATCGCCGAGATGCCGGTCGATCGCCTCGACCAAGACGTCGCGGGCCTCCCTGTAGCGCTGGCGCATGCGCCGGATGTGGCTCGTGAGAAAGCCCTGGCGCATGAACTCGGCCGTCATCGCCTGCTGCAGCGTCGGCGGAGAGCGGTCGCTGAGGTAGCGGGCGCCGCGGAACACATCGACGAGTTGGTGCGGGACGACCGCGAAGCCGAGGCGGATGCCCGGAAACAGCAGCTTGCTGAGGGTGCCGACATAGACGACGCAGCCATTGCGATCGAGCCCCTGAAGCGAGGCCAGAGGCCGGCCGGCATAGCGGAACTCGCTGTCGTAATCGTCCTCGATGATCCAGGCACCGTTCTGCGCTGCCCAGGCCAGCAGCTCGAGCCGTCGCGACATGCTCATCACCGCCCCGGTCGGATACTGATGCGAGGGGGTGATGTAGACGGCGCGAGCCCCGCCGGTGGCGGCGATGCCGGCCGCCACGTCGAGGCCGTGCTCGTCGACGGGCACGGGGACGATCCCGGCACCGGCGGCGGACAGAGCCGCGCGGGTCGCTCCATAACCGGGGTCCTCGATCCAGACCGGGTCGCCAGGGTCGATCAGGGTGCGGATCGACAGGTCGATCGCCTGCTGCGCGCCGGAGAGGACGATGACCTGGTCCTCGTCGCACTGCACGGCACGGGCCGCGCGCAGATAGGCGGCGATTTCCCGGCGCAGCGAAACCTCGCCCCTGGGATCGGCATAGGAGAGGTTCACCGGGTCGAGATGGCGCATCTGTTCGGAGCCGATCCGCCGCCAGGCCTCGATCGTCTTGGCGTCGACCGAGCAACAGCCGGCTGCGAAGGGCAGGTTGCCAGGCGGCGTCAACTCCGCCGCGAAACGGCCATAGCGCGCGCCGGCGAGGGAGACCACCTGCCGCCCGGCGCTGCCGCCGGCGCCGGGCGGCTGCCCCGCCGTGACGATGGCGGCAGGCACATCGTCCGACACATAGGTGCCGGAGCCCTCGCGACCCACCACATAGCCCTCCGCCAGCAGCTGGTCATAGGCCGAGACCACGGATGTGCGCGAGACGCCGAGGCGCTGAGCGAGGTCACGGCTGGAGGGCAGCTTGCTGCCCGGAGCCAGCGTGTTCGCCACGATCGCTTCGCGAAGGGCGAGGTAGATCTGCTGAAAGATCGGCCGCCTGCTGTCCTGATCGAGCGGGAGATGCAGCAGTTCGGACCATTTGGCGCGGGACGGCGTGGGTCTCATCGGGCGGTCTCCCTTGGAAGGATTCCAAGCAACCGCCATGCCACAGCAAGCCGTTCCTTGGGTAAAGTGGCCTGTTCGCTCCCCGTGAAACTGGCTCTTCTGAAAACCACTGCGCTGGGGTCTGGTGGCAGGCACCGTCGCTGCCTTCGGAGGTTTCATGCCCTATGTCGTCACCGAGAACTGCATCCGTTGCCTGTATATGGACTGCGTCGCCGTCTGCCCGGTCGACTGTTTCCGCCTAGGCGATGCGATGCTGGTGATCCACCCGGAGGAATGTATCGACTGCGGCGTCTGCGAGCCCGCCTGCCCGGTGCAGGCGATCCGCCCCGACGGCGATCCGGAGGCCGGGCGCTGGCAGGCGTTCAACGCGCGCTTCGCTGAAGCATGGCCCCGGATCAGCGAGAAGCGCGCGCCTCCCGCCGATGCAGAGGTCTGGCGCGAGCGTCCAGGCAAGGAGGCGCTGATCCTGGGAGCCGACGGCCCGTGAGCGCCGCGCTTTGCATCCGACGCAACTCGGAGGGCCGATGAGCCATATGTCGACCGAAACGGTCCTGTCGGTCCACCACTGGAACGACACGCTGTTCAGTTTCCGCACGAGCCGCAACCCGGCTTTCCGCTTCGAAGCTGGCCAGTTCGCGATGATCGGCCTGATGGTCGAGGGGCGGCCGCTGCTGCGCGCCTACAGCATGGCCTGCGCGGCTTACGACGAGCAACTGGAGTTCCTCAGCATCAAGGTCCCGCACGGCCCGCTGACCTCGCGGCTGCAGGCGATCGCGCCCGGAGATGAGGTTCTGATCGGCCGCAAGGCGACGGGAACCCTGCTGCTCGACAATCTGACGCCCGGCCGCCGGCTCTATCTGCTCTCGACCGGGACGGGACTGGCGCCCTTCATGAGCTTGATCCGCGACCCCGCCACCTATGAGCGTTTCGAGAGGATCGTGCTGGTGCATGGCGTCCGCCGGGTGTCGGAACTCGCTTATGAGGACGTCATCCGCAGGCAGCTCCCGAACGACGAGCTGATCGGCGGGATGGCTGCGGCCCAGCTGGTCTATCACCCCACCGTGACGCGCGAGGACTACCCCCATCGCGGCCGCGTCACCGAGCTGTTCTCGTCACCGGGCTGGTTCGCCTCGCACGGCCTGCCGGTGGCCGAGCCCGAGCACGACCGGGTGATGCTCTGCGGCAGCCCGGCCATGCTCGCGGACATGAAACCCATCCTCGAGCGCCGCGGCTTCCTCGAAGGGTCGAGCTCGGCGCCGGCGACCTACGTGGTGGAACGCGCTTTCGTCGAGAAGTGACCATCGTCGCAGCTGGAAGCGGGCTGAACGACCGGGCTGCCGGATTGATCAGCACCTGCAGCGCTCTCCGTCGCGCCAGCGCGGCGTTGCGGGTGCGCAGGGAGCGGCGCACGTCCGGCCTGCCGAAGACGCCGGTCAAGTCTGAGGGAACGGCCTTACGACACCACCCATGCGCGCCGCGCCGATGCAGGTACATCGCGACCCCGATTCCAATCGGGACCCTCCATCCCGAACGTGACAGGACGGCGTGACGGAAGACGCGAAATCGATTCGAGCCGATTTCAACGTTTTCAAAAGCTTAGGAGTGGCGGAGACGGAGGGAGTCTCCGCCGAATAACCACAAGTCCTTGCAGACGCGCTCGAAAGGGTCGAGGCGCCGCCGATGGTTACATCTGCGGTTACAATACGGATCCTGAAGGCCTTCGCAAGGCGGTTCTCGCTGGATCCACCGTCGGGGAATCAGGGCTGATCGAGAGATGACCTGCTATGCGCCGAGGCCGGCTTCCAGCACCCGCAGGCGGGCCAGAGTGCCGGCTTTCACGGCCGCGTGTAGGCTCTGCGGAAACCGGGGGGGTAGCTCGGCTTCGATCTGGTCGATCGCCTTCGCCATGCCGGATGCGATATCTTCGATAGCCTGGCGAATAAGGGCATTCGGCAGGCCGGCCTTGTCCGCCGTCTGGAAGAAGTGCCGCGCCGCGATCTCGTCGATGCGATAGTGCCGGTTATCCCCCACCGACATGGCGAGCTTCATCTGCCGGCGCTCGATCTGATGCGCTTCGAGGCTGGGCTGGGCCGTCAGCACGTCATAGAGCGGCGTCAGCGCAAAGCCGCCGGGATGGAGGAAGACGCTGAAGTTCTTGGCGTGCCCGTCCGTCGCGCCGATCAGCCAGAAGGCGAGCTGCGCCTGAAATAGCGTCCGGTGATCCTCGGCGGGCCTGTCGCTGCCTTTGAGCAGATTGGCGATCTCCAGCAGGCCCGGACCGCCATCGGCCTGATATTTGCGCGACGGCGGGACCGACAGCGCTTGGCAGCAATCCTCCTGCGGCAGGCGGATCAAGCGACCGTTGCTCCAGACCCTGTCGAAGCGCTCGATCACCAGCGCCGTGGTCCTACCGAAAGTCGCGATCTCCGCTTTGGCCACCGGCAGGCCGAGATGTCCGAGCAGTCGCAGGCAGTAGAATTCATTCTCGACGCTGTCGGTCAGGTCGATGCCGTTCGGCAGCCTTCCAATCTGCGTCTTGAGGATGTGGGTCGTCGGCGTTGTGCCGTGCGGCTTTAGCCAGCACCCGTCGAAACGCAGCAGCGCCGTCTTCTCCTGCGCGCCGGCGACCGAAATCCTGAAATCATCGTCCCTGGAAAGGCCGAGCGGCGCCTGAACCAGATTGCTGAGAAGCTTCTCGATCGCTTCATCATCAACCGGTTCGCCTGATATCGCGGTGCTGTCTTGAGGTTCCTCCTCTTCGCCGGCGACGAATTGCAGCGCCCCGACGCAGTCGCGACCGATCGCCGCCAGCAGACTGTAGGCATCGTACCCGGCCGCCCCGACCTTCTCGGCCACACGCCGTCGCAGCGCATCTGAGTCCGGCAGCAGATTCTCGAACACTGCGACGACGGGCTCGCCGCGCCAGGCATCTTCGCGCAGCGGCAGCGAGAGCGAGACCGGAAAGGCGTTGCCGCGTTCCAACCAGGTCGGATCATAGCGAAACGAGATCGCGCCGCTCGGTTCCTTCAGAAGGTGACCGACCAGGCGATTGTTCTGATAGACCCGCAGTGGCGTATGTCGGCGCGTTCTGGCCATCAGCCGATCAGATCCTCGACCCCGCCCGTGCGGCCGCGCGCCGTTACCTGGAATTCCAGATCGAGCGCTGCCAGTATTGCGAGAACGGTATCGATCCTGGTTGCGGGATTGCCGGTCTCGATCAGCGAGATCGTTTCCTGGCGCAGGCCCGCTCGCTCGCCGAGCTCGCTCTGGCTGAGCCCCATTCGCTTACGGTTGCGGCGGATGATTGCGCCGATCTGATCGGGGCTGCGGGCGAGGTCGACCATGGCATTTCTCCTGCCACGATTATGCGCCAATTCTGATATTGAAGCAATATCGAGATTGACGCATAATTTGGATTTATGTGTCAATCACTATAATCTAATTATATTCAGATTGGCGCATAAATCTCAAATCTGAAATTGACGCCATAGCAGGTCGCAACTTGTAGGAAGTTGGCCCTATTCTGACGTTCAGAACGTCCGCTTTCGGGCGTTGCGATGAGCTCTGTAGGCAAGCCACTGAGTGAGGCACATCGCTGACGATGGAAATTTCTGCCGTTGGCGGTCAACCGCTGCAGGATTGTCCCTGAGCGCGATCGGTGTGCTCAAAGGTCGCGTGGGCAACTTGTTGAAGAGCGGGTCTTCAGCTTAAGGGAGTAGGCGTTTGCAAAGTCTAAGACCACTTGTGTGGAGGTAGTCCCAGCTCTGCGATCAGCCAGTTTGCGAAGTATCGAACTGCTCGTCGCGGCATCGCGACCCGCGGAAAGACAAGGAAATGTCCGACATAGCGCACATCTTGGGCGTGGCCTGAGAACGGTGCAACGAGCATTCCATTGGCCAACTCTCGTTCAGCGAGACGGGTCGATTCCAAAGCGACGCCCAGTCCGTCGACCGCAGCCGCTATCGCCATAAAGGAGCGATCGAAGCGTGATCCACGCGGCGTCTGCGAGCCGATGCCGTTTGCCTCGAACCACGCGGCCCAGCGAACCCTCTTATTGTCGCTTTCGATGAGCTTCGCGGCCCTGAGATCGTCGATCGAGCGAAGGCGGTCGGCCAGTTCTGGTGTGCAGAGAGGTGTGATGGTTTCCTCGCCGAGCGGGATGACGACGAGCCCTTCCTGACGCGGTGGGCCGTAGCAGATATCGGCATCGAACTCGTCATGCTCGAAGCGAGGATAGTCAATTCCCGCCGCCAGCCGAACCTCGAGCCCCGGCTGCGCCGCAAAAAGGTCACGCAGCCTGGGCATCAGCCATTGTGTAGCCATCGAGGGCGCACAGTGCAGGCGCAGCAGGTTGCCGGACCGAGCACCGACCGTCTCAACACCCTGCCGCATCTGGTCGAATGCGGCTGAGACATGCACAAGCAGGGCCTCACCTGCCCCGTTCAGTCGGATGGCGCGGCTCTGCCGGTCGAACAAGGCCGAGCCCATCAAAAGCTCCAGCTTGCGAACCGCATGACTGATCGCGCTCGGAGAGATGCCGAGTTCCTCGCCGGCAGCACGGAAAGACCCGGTTCGCGACGCAGCCTCGAAGGCCTGGAGCGAAGACAACGGTAGCCGACGCATCTACGAACTCCGACGCTGGGAGGGGTCAGCCGCCTCTCAGATGAACTGAATTCATGCCATAGCAGATTTTTTGCGTTTTGTGAGGCGATAAGCATGAGCCAGTGTCGCGCCTAATCAAGAAACGACTTTAGGGACGGCAATGCTCCTGCAGAACAGAACGGCGGCGATATCCGGCGCTGCCAGCGCGCGCGGCATCGGCCTCGCCACCGCCAGGCTTTTCGCGGCGCAAGGCGCACGCGTCGCCATCCTCGACATCGACGAGCGTGCAGCGCGCGAGGCTGCCGCTTCGCTCGGGCCACAGCATCTCGGTCTGTTCTGCGACGTCGCCGACAAGGCGTCGTGTCAGTCAGCGGCCGATCAGGTCGTCGCGGCGTTCGGCGGTATCGATGTTCTGATCAACAATGCCGGCATCACCCAGCCCGTGAAGACCCTGGACATCGACGAGGTGAGTTGGAACCGGATCCAGGACATCAACACCAAGGGCGTGCTGTTTCTGAGTCAGGTCTTCATACCGCTTATGCAGGCGCGGGGCGGCGGTTCGATCGCCTGCATGTCGTCCGTTTCGGCGCAGCGCGGCGGCGGCATCTTCGGCGGTCCGCACTACTCGGCCGCAAAAGCCGGCGTCCTCGGTCTCGCCAAGGCGATGGCGCGCGAATTCGGCAAGGACGGAATCCGTGTCAACTGCGTGACCCCCGGCCTGATCGAAACCGACATCACCGGTGGCAAGCTGACCGAGCAGATGCGGGCCGACATCATCGCCGGCATACCGCTGGGCCGCCTTGGCAGCGCTCAGGACGTCGCCGGCATCTATCTCTTCCTTGCGTCGGATCTCTCGGCTTACGTCACCGGCGCCGTCATCGACGTGAACGGAGGCATGCTGATCCATGGCTGACGCGTGCTCTGGCGCTGCTGGCGGCAGCGCGCCGATCGGCCACAACGTTTCCCTCGAACGTCGCGCCTGGAACATCCGGCGTCTCGCCGTCCGGATGGGCGAAGTCCAGGGTCAGGGCTACATCGCCCAGGCGCTCGATATCGCCGACGTGCTTGCGGCCGCTTACTTCCACGCCATGCGCTACCGGCCGGACGATCCGGAGTGGGAGGGCCGCGACCGCTTCCTGCTCTCGAACGGCCACTACGCCATCGCGCTCTATGCGGCGTTGATCGAGGCCGGGATCATTCCCGACGACGAGCTGGAGACCTATGGCTCAGACGAGAGCAGATTGCCGATGTCGGGCATGGCCGCCTACACTCCCGGGATGGAGATGTCCGGCGGCTCGCTCGGCATAGGGCTGTCGATCGCGGTCGGCCGCTGCCTCGGTCTCAAGCGCAAGGGCTCGGACGCCACCGTCTATACCCTGTTCTCGGACGGTGAGCTCGATGAGGGATCGGTTTGGGAGGCGATCCTCTCCGCCGCGCATCACAAGCTCGATAATCTGATCGCCATCGTCGACATCAATAATCAGCAAGCAGATGGCCCCTCGACCAAGGTCATGGGGTTCGAGCCGCTCGCCGAGAAACTCGGAGCCTTCGGCTGGTTCGTGCGCAGGGTCGATGGCAACGATCTCGACGCCGTGCGGGACGCCTTCGACGCCTGCAAGGCCCAGCGCGGTGGGGCGCGGCCGTCCATGATCATCGCGGACACGCTGATGGGGAAAGGCGTCCCCTTCCTCGAGGCAAGAGAAAAGAACCACTTCATCCGCGTCGAGCCGCAGGAATGGCAGCTCGCGCTCGACGCCCTCGACGAGCGGAGGCCGGCATGAAATCCGCACCGCCGCCAGCCGCGGCTAAGCCGCGGCTGACAACCTCGGCGATGATCGCCTCGATCGCCGGCGAGGGGCAACGCACCAGGCCAGCGCCTTTCGGCCACGCACTGGTCGAGCTCGCCAAGCGCGACGAGCGCGTGCTCGGCATGACGGCCGATCTCGGCAAGTACACCGACCTGCACATCTTCGCGCAGGCGTTTCCCAAACGGCATTACCAGATGGGCATGGCCGAGCAGTTGTTGTTCGGCGCGGCGTCGGGGCTGGCGGCGGAAGGCTTCACACCTTTCGCGACGACATATGCGGTCTTTGCCTCGCGTCGCGCATACGACTTCATCCACCAGACGATCGCGGAGGAAGACCGCAATGTGAAGATCGTCTGCGCGCTGCCCGGCCTGACCTCCGGCTATGGCCCATCGCATCAGGCGGCGGAGGATCTCGCGCTCTTCCGCGCGATGCCGAACATCGTCGTGATCGATCCCTGCGACGCTCACGAGATCGAGCAAGCCGTGCCCGTCATCGCCTCCCATCAGGGCCCGGTCTACATGCGCCTGCTGCGCGGGCAGGTTCCGCTGGTGCTCGACGAATACGACTACCGGTTCGAACTCGGCAAGGCGAAGCTCCTGCGCGACGGTGCCGAGGTCCTCTTCATCTCCTCGGGCATCATGACGATGCGCGCGCTCGAGGCGGCGAAGGCGCTGGAGAAGGACCGCATCGGCGCCGGCGTTCTGCACGTATCGACGATCAAGCCGCTCGATTCCGAAGCGATCCTCGCAGCGTGTTCGAAGCCCGGCCGCCTCGTCATCGTGGCCGAGAATCATACCGTCATCGGCGGGTTGGGCGAAGCCGTCGCCGGGCTCCTGATGCGCGAGAGGGTTCACCCGGCCTTCCGGATGATCGGCCTGCCCGATGAATTCCTCGCAGCCGGCGCCTTGCCGACGCTGCACGACCGCTACGGCATCTCGACCGATGCCGTCTGCGCCAGGGTGAGAGGCTGGCTGGGTTGAGCTGCTGCGGCGAGCGCCGCGCAGGACGGACAGAAGAGCCGCAGCAAGCGGCGACGAAGAGGGAGGACATCATGACGAAGACGGACAATCCCAGCGCGAGCCTGAGCCGCCGAAGCCTGCTCACGGCGGGACTCGCCGCGCCGGTGATCCTCACCCTGCCGCGCGGTGCGCAGGCCCAGGTGACGATGACGCTCGGCCATAACGCTGCCGCCGGCAATCCGCGCTGGATCGCCGCCGACAGGTTCGGCGAACTCCTCAAGGAGCGGACCAATGGGCGGCTCGCGGTGCGAGTCGCGGGCGCCGAGCAGCTCGGCAACGAGCAGTCGCTGCTGACCAGCCTGCGTACGGGCGCGGTCGACATGACGGCCAACAGCCAAGGCTCCACCTCCGCGCTGCTGCCGGAACTTGCCTCGCTCGGCCTGCCGTTCCTGTTCCCGACCTCCGCGGCCGCGTTCAAGGTGCTCGAGGGGCCGATCGGGACGGAACTCGACCAGCGCTTTGCAAAGATCGGCATGGTCCCGCTTGGCTGGTGGGACAACGGCATCCGCCACGTCACGAACAGCAAGCGCCCGATCGTGAAGCCGGCCGACCTGAAGGGCCTCAAGATCCGCACGCCGCCCGATCCAATGACGATAGACATCTTCCAGGCACTCGGCGCGGGGACCGAGCAGATCTCGTTCGGCGAGCTTTACGTCGCGCTGCAACAGGGTGTGGTCGACGGGCAGGAGAATCCCCTCGTCAACATCGCTTCGTCCAAGCTTTTCGAGGTCAACCCCTTCATATCGCTGACAGCGCACAAATGGGAGTGCTCGCCCTTCCTGATGTCGCAGATCACCTGGATGCGGCTGTCCCCGGCCGATCGCGACGTGGTCAAGGCGACGGCCAAGGAGGCAGGAGAACTGCAGCGCAAGCTCTTCCTCGACGCCGAGACCAAGTTCGCGACCGAGTTCAGGACGAACGCCAAGCTCCAAGTCAACGAGGCCGACCAGGCCGCCTTCCGAGAGGCTTCGGCCAAGGTGTACGACACCTGGAAGGCCAAGCCGTTCGGCGATTTCGTCGACCGTCTGGCCAAGGCCGCCAGGGCCTGACGCGATGACCGGGAAGCTCGAAGCGGGGTGGCGCGATTGCGTCATCCGCCTGGCGAACGGCGTCGACTTCGTTGTCGCGAAGCTCTGCGAGACCGTCGTGATCGCGGTCGGCTCCGTCCTGCTCGCCCTCCTCGCGGCCAATGTCGGCGCGCGATATGTGCTCGACTCGGGCGGCTTCCGCTTTGCTCAGGAACTGCCTGAGCGGCTGTTCCCGGTCTTTATCATGGCCGGCGTCGTGCTCGGCGTTCAGAAGGGCGGACACATGGCCGTCGAGACTGTGCTCGCCATGCTCGGCCGCGAAGGGGCGCGGCTTATGCTGGTGGTCGGCCACCTCATCGTCATCGGCAGCTATGTCTTGCTCAGCCACGATATCCTGCTACTGGCCGAGATGCTTTGGATCGACCGTTCTCCGGTGATGGGGATCCCCGCCAGCTACGGGTATTACACGATCGCCATCGGCTTGGGCCTCGTCATCGTCGTGACGGCGACACAGGCAGCCCGCGTGACGCTGATGGGACCTGAGGCCATGCCCGTGCCTGGTCCCGAGGAGCAAGTCGCATGAGCTTCACTCTCATCGTCGCCTTCATCCTCCTGATGCTGCTGGCCATCCCGGTCGGGCATGCCCTGATCGTCGCGGCGGGAACGGCTCTGCTCGTGCAGGGGCAGATCCCGCTAACGATCATCGCGCAGCAAATGTATCAGCAGACCCAATCCTTCCCGATGCTGGCTCTGCCCTTTTTCATGCTGGCGGGGTCGCTCATGCTCGGCGGAGCGCTCGGCAACGAACTCCTCGCCTTCGCCTCCAAGGCTATGCAGCGCTGGCGCGGCGGACCGCTGTCGACCACGGTGGTCGCTTCTGTCGTGTTCGGCGGCGTCTCGGGTAGCGCCGTCGCCAATGCCAGTGCCCTCGGGTCGGTGCTGATCCCATGGCAGAAGCGGCAGGGATACCCCGCGCCTCTCTGCGCGGCCAACAACGCCACCTCGGCGATCATCGACATCTTGATACCGCCCTCGATCCCGCTCATCCTGTATTCGCTGGTCTCCAACGTCTCGATCGCCGACCTCTTCACCGCCGGCATCCTGCCTGGGCTGCTGATGGCGGGCGGCTTCATCGTGCTGTGCAGCTGGATCGCTCGGCGCCGCGGCTATGTCTCGCAGGAAGCGCCTGTCTCAAAGGCCGAGCTCGCGCGGCTGGCCTGGCGGAGCATGCCGGCCCTTCTCATGCCATTGTTCATCCTGCTCGGCCTGCGCTTCGGCATCGCGACCCCGACCGAGATCGCCGTGCTCGCCGTGATCTACGCGCTCGTGCTCAGCATCGTGCTCTACCGCGACATGAACTGGACCCGCTTCCGGACCAGCATGATCGAGGCCGGTGTTGCCACCGGCGTGGTCATGCTCGTCATCATGGGCTCGGCCATCGTCGGCTGGATCCTGACTTTCGACCAGGTGCCGCAACGCTTCGCCGAATGGGTCTCGGCGACGATCTCCAACCCCTATTTCGTCATCCTCGCGATGAACGTGCTGCTCCTGCTCGTCGGTATGCCGATTGACCTGCCACCGGCGATCCTTCTGCTCGGGCCGATCTTCGTACCGCTCGCCGCCTCGATCGGCCTCGATCCGGTCCAACTCGGCATCATCATGGTGCTCAACCTGGGCATCGGCCTCTACACGCCGCCGATCGGCACAACGCTGTTCATCTCGACTTCGATCGCGCGGACGTCGCTCGGCGAAACGACACGCGAACTCTGGCCATTCTTCGGCGTGGCTATGCTCGTCTTGCTGCTCGTTAGTTATGTCCCTGCGCTTACGATCTACTGACGGGATCCTGCTTGGAGCGCTTACGTCCGGTTTCAGGGCGTCGCTTCAGGTCAGCTTGTGTGAAGGGTTTCGGATGCCGGCCCGTGCGAGCGGGGTCGGACCGGGCTGAGGGCCGGCGTCCGAAAGCCTCCAGGGGAGGAAGCCGCGGCCCGGGGCCGTGGGCTATGGGGATTTCGCCGCGCGGTATGGTCTGCGGGATCGTGCGAGGCGCGAGGCGACGGTGTGATGCTCCGACCGAGCGGCCCCGAAGCGGAGGTTTAGCTGCACATTTGGTGGATCCGACACCGCGGCCATCTCTGTTTCCGCGATCGGTCCGAACGGGATTGCCCGCCCTCTGGCCGAGATCGGCAGTGCTTCCTGAAGGTGCCGCCATGGGGCCATCGTCATGATGTGTCGATCCTGACGGCGAGGATGGTGCGCGGCGCGGTGCCCGGCGCGAAGCGCTCGACGAGGATCATGCGGCCGCCGCAGCATGGGCATGGCAGGTGCGGTTCAGAGGCCTGCTCGGGTTGCGCTGCGGCGACCGGGACGTCGTCTCTAGCGATGTCGTCCAGCGTCGCCGCCGCGATGATCTCTCTGATGCGGGCGATGGTATCGGCGCGGCGGCTGGAGGCGAGCAGTCCGTAGTGGCGGATACGGTGGAAGCCGTCGGGCAGGACGTGGAGCAGGAACCGGCGGATGAACTCGGGGGACGTCAGCGTCATGGTCTTGCGCCAGATCTTCCCGGCCGAGCGGGCGCGATAGTCCTTCCAGCGGAACGTGACCCCGTGCCGGTCCATGGCAACGATGCGGCGGTTGGCGATGGCGACGCGGTGGGTGTAGCGGGCGAGATAGGCCAGCACAGCCTCAGGGCCACCGAAGGGACGCTTGGCATAGACGACCCAGTCGGCGCGCCGCAGCGGTGCCAGCAGGGCGGCGAAGGCATCAGCTTCGGCGAGCGTAGCGAGATCGCCATGGAAGATAAGCCGCCGGGCCGCGTGCAGGGTGGCGAGCCCTTCGAGGAAGAGCCTGCGGAACAGCCGCGAGAGCACGCGCACAGGCAGGAAGAAGCCGGGCCGGCATGAGATCCAGCGAGCGCCGTCGGCGCTGAGGCCGCCGCCGGGCGCGATGATGTGGAGATGGGGATGATGGGTCATCGCCGCCCCCCATGTGTGCAGGACGCTGGTGAAGCCGATGCGGGCGCCGAGATGCCGGGGATCGCTCGCGATGGTGGCGAGCGTCTCGGCCGCGGCCTTGAACAACAGCCCATAGACCTCGGCCTTGTTCTGGAAGGCGATCACCGCGATCGGTGCCGGCAGAGTGAAGACGAGATGGTAGTAGGCCACGGGCAGGAGATCGGCCTGCCGGTCGGCGAGCCAGTCCTTGGCCGCTGCGCCCTGGCAGCGCGGGCAGTGCCGGTTGCGGCAGGAGTTGTAGGCGATGGTCGGGTGATCGCAGTCGCTGCAGCGCATGACATGGCCGCCGAGCGCAGCCGTGCGGCAGGCCCGGATGGCACCCATCACCTTGAGCTGGCCGCGGCTGAGCCGATGACGCGCGAGATAAGCCTCGCCATGCCGGTTCAGGATGTCCGCGACCTCCAGCGAAGGCCGCGCCATGATCGGCGCAGGACCGCTATGGCGGTGGAGGCGGCGCCAGCAGCGCGAGCGGGCTCGTCACCTCGCGCAGGGTCTTGAGCGCGACGCGGGTGTAGACGGCGGTGGTGTCGAGCTTCCGGTGCCGAGCAGGACCTGGATCACGCGGATATCGGTCTTCCGCTCCAGCAGATGCGTGGCGAAGCTGTGCCTGAGCGTGTGCATCGAGACCCGCTTGTCGAGCCTGGCGGCCTCGGCCGCGGCATGGCAGGCGCGGTTGAGCTGGCGCGTCGTGATCGGCTGGCCCGGCTGCTGGCCGGGGAAGAGCCAGCCGCGCGGGCGCTTCACCCGCCACCATTGCCGCAGGAGGTCGAGGAGGTCGGGTGCGAGCATGACGTAGCGGTCCTTGCGGCCCTTGCCCTGCTCGACCCGGATCAGCATGCGGGCGCTGTCGATGTCGGCGACCTTGAGGTTGGCGATCTCGGAGACCCGCAGGCCGCAGCCATAGGCGATGCTCAGCGCGGCGCGATCCTTCAGGCTCCGCGCATGGGCCAGCAGCAGCGCCACCTCCTGCGTGTCCAGTACGACCGGCAGGCGATCGGGCTTCGGGATCCGCGCCATGCGGTCACCGAAACCGGTCCGGCCCAACGTGACGTGGAAGAAGAAGCGCAGCGCCGTGCAGGCCAGGTTCATCCGGGCGTAGCTGGCACCGAGCGAGGCCAGGTGAAGCTGATAGCGCCGCAGATCCTCCGGCTCGGCCCGGTCCGGCGGCAACCCAAGGAAGGCCGTGAACTCACGCACCTGCCGCACATAGTCGCGCTGCGTATGCTCACTGAGGCGGCGGATGGTCATGTCCTCGATCATCCGCTGGCGCAGCGGGCTGACGGTGACGGCGTCGATCATGGAAACCTCCAAGGATCAGGGGAAACGACCCCCAAATCCTCGGATGCAGCGCCTCACAGGCGAAATCTCAGCGAACCCCACGCCGCAGCACCCTGCCGCGAGAGCGGCTTAGTCCATTGGCGCATCTCGCCCGGGCGTACGGCTGGCGGTTTTGGCCCATTGCCGACATTGGGAACGTCCGCTGCCGGATACCCCAATGCGAGAGGTCGCACAGCGATGCGGCGCGACTTGAACCGCTCCGGGTTTGTCGGAGGCCGTTTCGTTTGAGTCATGCTGCCATGGCTGGTTCGTCCAGCATCGCGTAGTAGCGTTCCTCGGCCTCGGCCGGCGGGATGTTGCCGATGGGCTCCAGCAGCCGGCGATTGTTGA
>NZ_JBMDWH010000213.1:0-56909 GCF_048595345.1 Allobosea sp. | reverse complement strand
TGGTGAGCGGGGAGGGGATCGAACCCTCGACCACATGATTAAAAGTCACGTGCTCTACCACTGAGCTACCCGCCCTCACGGGGCGCTGACATAAGGAGGTGCGCTGCCGGGGTCAACATGTTCGCATCGCGGGCCATGTGGACTACCGATGCCCTGAGCTCTGCGCCGGGGCGTTAACGGGCCGGAAACCAAGCCGCCATAGCTTTGCGCCATGGTCATCCGCCGCGGTCTCAGATCGATCCTCGTCACGCTCGCGCTCTACGCGGTGTCGGGCGCGGCCGTGTCCTATTTCATGTTCCATGCCCAGCATGGCGCGCGTGGCCTGGAGGCGCGCGGCGCGGTCCGCGAGCAGCTGCGCACGATGGAGGCCGAACTCGCCACCCTGGTGACCGAGCGGAAATCCTGGGAGCACCGGCTCTCTCTGGTGCGGGACGATACCGTCGATCGCGATCTGCTCGAAGAAAACGCCCGCGAGATCCTCGGTCGCACCAACCGCAACGACGTGGTCATTCTCGGGCGATGAGCCCCGACGGGAGGCCCGTCGCGAGACTGCGATCGAGACGAGACCGCAGCCTTGCGCTTGCCTTGCGGAAGATTGCCGGCTCGCCGACGACATTTAGTCGCGACTGGGTCGATCAACTGATTTCCAGTTAATTTGACATGACGTAATAAAAACAACGGCTTAGTCTATGGTGCAATGCGAGATGAAGCCCTCGCCAGCAGTTTTTCGATCCATTACAAGAAGCCTATAAGACTTCCGGAGGATCGCCCATGGCTGTTGCTGCGCGTAAATCGAAGGCCCCCGCCGACTCGAAAGCTGCGGCCAAGCCGCCCAGAGCGCGTTCCGCGAAGAGTCAGGCCGAGCGGGCACCGGCGCCCAGCAACGTCACGCCCTTCAGCAAGGACGAGGATCTCCACGCCTATCGCGAGATGCTGCTGATCCGCCGCTTCGAAGAAAAAGCGGGCCAGATGTACGGCATGGGCCTGATCGGCGGCTTCTGCCACCTCTATATCGGGCAGGAAGCGGTCGTCATCGGCATGCAGATGGCGTCCAAGGACGGCGATCAGGTCATCACCGGCTACCGCGACCACGGTCACATGCTGGCCTGCGGCATGGAATCGCGTGGCGTGATGGCCGAGCTGACCGGCCGGCGCGGCGGCTATTCGCGCGGCAAGGGCGGCTCGATGCACATGTTCAGCCGCGAAAAGAATTTCTATGGCGGCCACGGCATCGTCGGCGCTCAGGTCTCGCTCGGCACGGGCCTGGCCTTCGCCGACTGGTATCGCGACGACAAGACCGTCTCGATGACCTATTTCGGCGACGGCGCGGCCAATCAGGGCCAGGTCTACGAGAGCTTCAACATGGCGCAGCTGTGGAAGCTGCCGGTGGTCTACGTCATCGAGAACAACCGCTACGCCATGGGCACCTCGGTCAGCCGCGCCTCGGCTCAGACCGATTTCTCGCGCCGCGGCGTCTCCTTCGGCATCCCGGGCGAGCAGGTCGACGGCATGGATGTCCGCGCCGTGCGCGAGGCAGCCACCCGCGCCATCGAGCACGCCCGCTCCGGCCAGGGCCCCTATATCCTCGAGATGCAGACCTACCGCTATCGCGGCCACTCCATGTCCGACCCGGCGAAGTACCGCTCGAAGGACGAGGTCCAGCGCATGCGCGAGGAGCACGATCCGATCGAGCAGGTGCGCGCCCGTCTGCTGCGCGAGTTCAACATCGCCGAGGACGAGCTGAAGGCGATCGACGCCAAGGTTCGCGAGATCGTCAACGACGCGGCCGAGTTCGCGACGCATGATCCCGAGCCGGACGTCTCCGAGCTCTACACCGACATCCTGCTGGAGCCGGCGCAGGGCTGATCGCCCGCGCCGCCGCTCCGCTATCGTCCTTCCCGCGCCTCAGATCCGGGTACCCCCATGCCGATCGACATTCTCATGCCCGCCCTTTCTCCCACGATGGAGGAAGGAAAGCTGGCCAAATGGCTGAAAAAAGAAGGTGATTCCGTCAAGGCCGGCGACATCATCGCCGAGATCGAGACCGACAAGGCGACCATGGAGGTCGAGGCGGTTGACGAGGGCATCCTCGCCAAGATCCTGATCCCGGATGGCAGCGAGAACGTCGCGGTCAACACCAAGATCGGCATCATCGCCGCCGAGGGCGAGGATGTGAACGCCGCCGCCAGCGGCTCCGGCGAAAGCAGCAAGCCTGCCGAAAGCGACCCGAAGGTCGCGCAGTCGGCCCCGCCGGCGGCAGTCGGCGAAGCGCCCGCCTTTGCCGCTCCTGCCAAGGCCGAGACCGGCGTCGGCAGCGTCCCCGCGCAGGCCAAGGCCTATGACGCCTCCTCCGAATTCCCCGCCGGCGCCGAAATCGTGCAGATGACGGTCCGCGAGGCGCTGCGCGACGCGATGGCCGAAGAGATGCGCCGCGACCGCGACGTGTTCGTGATGGGCGAGGAGGTCGCCGAGTATCAGGGCGCCTACAAGGTCACGCAGGGCCTGCTGCAGGAATTCGGCCCCAAGCGGGTCATCGACACCCCGATCACCGAGCACGGCTTCGCCGGCATCGGCGTCGGCGCGGCGCTCTCGGGCCTCAAGCCCATCGTCGAGTTCATGACCTTCAACTTCGCCATGCAGGCGATCGACCACATCATCAATTCCGCCGCCAAGACGCTCTATATGTCGGGCGGTCAGATGGGCGCGCCGATCGTGTTCCGCGGCCCCAACGGTGCCGCCGCCCGCGTCGGCGCCCAGCACAGCCATGACTACGCCGCCTGGTACTCCAACGTGCCGGGCCTCAAGGTGGTCATGCCCTACAGCGCCTCGGACGCGAAGGGCCTGCTCAAGAGCGCCATCCGCGACCCGAACCCGGTGATCTTCCTCGAAAACGAGATCATGTACGGCAAGTCCTTCGAGGTGCCGAAGGGCGACGACTTCCTGATCCCGATCGGCAAGGCCAAGGTCGTGCGCTCCGGCAAGGATGTCACCATCGTCTCCTTTGGCATCGGCATGACCTATGCGCTCGGCGCGGCGGAAGCGCTCGCCAAGGAGGGCATCGAGGCCGAGGTGATCGACCTGCGCACCATCCGCCCGATGGATATCGAAACGGTCGTCGCCTCGGTTCAGAAGACCAATCGCTGCGTCGCGGTGGAGGAGGGCTTCCCGCAATCCGGCGTCACCGCCGAGATCGGCATGAAAATCATGGAGGCCGCTTTCGACTATCTCGACGCTCCCGTCGCCCGCGTCACCGGCAAGGACGTGCCGATGCCCTATGCGGCGAACCTCGAGAAACTCGCGCTCCCGAACATCGGCGAGGTCGTCGCGGCGGCCAAGGCCGTCTGCTATCGCTGAGAGGGCTGACCGATGCCGACCAACATCCTGATGCCCGCGCTCTCTCCCACGATGGAGAAGGGCAATCTCGCCAAATGGCTGAAGAAGGAAGGCGACGCGATCAAATCCGGCGACGTCATCGCCGAGATCGAGACCGACAAGGCTACCATGGAGGTGGAGGCCGTCGATGAGGGCATCCTCGCCAAGATCCTGGTGCCGGAAGGCACGGCCGATGTCGCCGTCAACGAGATCATCGGCGTGATCGCCGGCGAGGGCGAGGACGCCAAGAGCGTCTCCGGCCCGGCCAAGGCCGATGCCCCGAAGGCGGAGGCAGCCAAGCCGGCGGCTGCGGCAGAATCCAATCCGAAGGTCGCGGCGCCCGAGGCTTCGGCCTCCGGCTATGGCGGCAGCGTCGCCGGCTCCGCGCCGGCCGCTCCGAAGGCCGACGGATCGCGCTCCTTCGCCTCGCCGCTGGCCCGCCGCATCGCCAAGGAGGCCGGTCTCGACCTCTCGGCCATCAAGGGCTCCGGCCCGCATGGCCGCATCGTCGAGAAGGATGTCGAGGCCGCCAAGAAGGGCGGCGGCGCCAAGGCTGCTCCGGCTGCGGCCGCGGCCGCGCCCGCCGCAGCGAAGCCCGCCGCCGCGCCGCTGGCGAGTGGCCCCTCCGACGATCAGGTCAAGAAGCTGTTCGCGCCGGATTCCTACGAAGAGATCCCGCATGACGGGATGCGCAAGACGATCGCGCGCCGCCTGCTCGAAGCCAAGCAGACCGTCCCGCATTTCTACGTCACGGTCGATTGCGAGCTCGATGCGCTGCTGAAGCTGCGCGCCGAGCTCAACGCCGCCGCGCCGGAGAAGGACGGCAAGCCGGCCTACAAGCTCTCGGTCAACGACATGGTGATCAAGGCTTTGGCGCTGGCGCTGAAGGCCGTGCCGGACGCCAATGTGTCCTGGACCGACAGCGCGATGCTCAAGCACAAGCATGCCGATGTCGGCGTCGCCGTCTCGATCCCGGGCGGGCTGATCACGCCGATCATCCGCGATGCCTGCCACAAGACGCTGTCGCAGATCTCCAACGAGATGAAGGACTATGCGGCGCGGGCTAAGGCCCGCAAGCTGAAGCCCGAGGAGTATCAGGGCGGCACCACGGCTGTCTCCAACCTCGGCATGTTCGGGGTCAAGGACTTCGCCGCCATCGTGAACCCGCCGCATGCGACGATCCTGGCCGTCGGCGCCGGCGAGCAGCGCCCGGTGGTGAAGAAGGGTGAACTCGCGGTCGCGACCGTGATGTCGGTGACGCTCTCGACCGACCACCGCGCGGTGGACGGGGCGCTCGGCGCCGAGCTTCTCGCGGCCTTCAAGGGCGATATCGAGAAGCCCATGGCGATGCTGGTCTGAGCCGGAGTTACGATCATGGCTGACTACGACATCATCGTCATCGGCTCCGGTCCCGGCGGCTATATCGCCGCCATCCGGGCTTCGCAGCTGGGCTTCAAAACCGCGATCGTCGAGCGCGAGCACCTCGCCGGCATCTGCTCCAACTGGGGCTGCATCCCGACCAAGGCCCTGCTGCGCTCCGCCGAGATCATGCATTACGGCCAGCACGCCAAGGATTACGGGCTCGTGCTGGAGGGCTCGTTCAAGGCCGATCTCGACGCCATCGTGAAGCGCTCGCGCGGCATCGCCGCGCGGATGAACAACGGCGTCCAGTTCCTGATGAAGAAGAACAAGGTCGACGTGATCTGGGGGGAGGCCGTGCTGACCAAGCCCGGCACGATCCAGGTTTCTCCGACGAAGAAGCCGGCCATGCAGCCGCAGGTGCCGCCCCCGAAGAACGCCAAGGGCGAGGGCACCTACACCGCCGACCACATCATCGTGGCGACCGGCGCCCGGCCGCGCGCGCTGCCCGGCATCGAGCCGGACGGCAAGCTCATCTGGACCTCTTTTGAGTCGATGGTTCCGGCCAAGATGCCGAAATCGCTACTGGTGATGGGCTCCGGCGCCATCGGCATCGAGTTCGCCTCCTTCTACCGCACCATGGGCGTCGAGGTGACGGTCGTCGAGGTGATGCCGCAGGTCGTGCCGGTCGAGGATGCCGAGATCGGCGCCTTCGCCCGCAAGGCCTTCGAGAAGCAGGGCATCAAGATCCTGACTTCGGCCAAGGTGACCAAGGTCGAGAAGGGCGCCGACAGCGTCACCGCCCATATCGAGGACGAGAAGGGCGGCAAGCAGACGATCACCGCCGAGCGGATGATCTCGGCCGTCGGCGTCGTCGGCAACATCGAGAATCTCGGTCTCGAGGCGCTCGGCGTGAAGACCGATCGCGGCTGCATCGTCATCGACGAGTTGTGCCGGACCACCGTCAAGGGCGTTTATGCGATCGGCGACGTCGCCGGCCCGCCGATGCTGGCCCACAAGGCCGAGCACGAGGCGGTGATCTGCGTCGAGGCGATCAAGGGCCTGCATCCGCACCCGATGGACAAGGCCATGATCCCGGGCTGCACCTATTGCCACCCGCAGATCGCCAGCGTCGGCCTGACCGAGGCCAAGGCGAAGGCAGCCGGTCACGAGATCAAGGTCGGCCGCTTCAACTTCGTCGCCAACGGCAAGGCGGTGGCGCTGGGCGAGGACAGCGGTCTGGCGAAGACGATCTTCGACGCCAAGACCGGCAAACTGCTGGGAGCCCATCTCGTCGGGCCCGAGGTCACCGAGCTGATCCAGGGCTTCGTCGTCGCGATGAACCTCGAGACGACCGAGGAAGAGCTGATGCACACCATCTTCCCGCATCCGACTCTGTCGGAGGTGATGAAGGAGAGCGTGCTCGACGCTTATGGCAAGGTGCTGAACGCCTGAGGGCGTTTTCTTCGAGAGAAGCGCCGTCATCCCGGACAAGCCGCCCTCGGGTCCTGCCGGCGGCAGGCCCAAGGACAGGCTCCGCGGCGCTGATCCGGGATCAATGCCGGAGCCTGTCCGATCGAGGCTCAGGCATGGATCCCGGGTCTCCGCTTTGCTCCGCCCGGGATGACCCGCGCGGGAAACCGGGGCATAATCACCCGATGGCACCACGCAGCCGCACCTCCTCCAAGACCGACCGCATCGTCCGCGACGAGGAGGTCGAGGTTCTGCCGCCGCGTTCGACGCTGCCGCTGGACTGGAACGTGGTGGTCCCGACGGTGGCCTCCGGCCTCGTCATCGGTTTCGTCGCCAGCCTCATCGTCGGCGGCGGCGGGCTGATCCGCCATGCGGTGGTCGGCGTGCTCGGCATGCTGGTGGGGCAGGGCATCGTCAGGCTCACCGGCTGGCGGCTGAATACCGGCTATTCCTTCCTGGATGATGCCGGCATGGCGGTGCTGGGAGCGATCCTCGTGATCCTGCTGGCGCGTTTTATCGCCTGAGACCGCTCTGCGACCACCGGCCCCCGAGGCCGGCTGTTGCGGTGCGGTGCCGGGGGAATTAGCTAGAGGCTGGCCGGCCCGCCGGCTCATATGTTTGAAGTCTGGACCCCGACATGGCGCTCGTCCTCGACCTGCTGAACCGCGATCCCCGGCCGAACGCCGGTAATCCCAAGGCTGCCGCGCAGAAAGCCGCTGCCCCGCAGCCGGCGGGCGAGGTGCGGCATCCCGAAAAACAGAAGCGGCCTGAGAACCCGGTGCTGCGCAAGCCGGACTGGATCCGCGTGAAGGCCCCGGGCTCGCCGAAATGGGCCGAGACCAAGGCGATCGTGAAGGCCGAGAAGCTGGTCACGGTCTGCGAGGAGGCCGGCTGCCCCAATATCGGCGAGTGCTGGGAAAAGAAGCACGCCACCTTCATGATCATGGGTGACACCTGCACCCGCGCTTGCGCCTTCTGCAACGTGAAGACGGGCGTGCCTCTGCCGCTGGACCCGCAAGAGCCGCGCAAGGTCGCCGAAGCCGTCGCCAAGCTCGGGCTGGAGCATGTCGTCATCACCTCGGTCGATCGCGACGATCTGGCCGATGGCGGCGCGCAGCACTTCGCCGAAGTCATCCAGGCGATCCGCAAGGCTTCGCCGGGCACGACCATCGAGATCCTGACGCCGGACTTCCTGCGCAAGCCCGGCGCGCTCGAAGTGGTCGTGGCGGCCAGGCCCGATGTGTTCAACCACAATCTCGAGACCGTACCGGGTAAATATCTCAAGGTGCGCCCCGGCGCCCGCTATTTCCACTCGCTGCGGCTGCTGCAGCGGGTCAAGGAGCTGGACCCGAGCATCTTCACCAAATCCGGCATCATGGTCGGCCTCGGCGAGGAGCGGAACGAGGTGTTGCAGCTGATGGACGATCTGCGTTCGGCCGAGGTCGATTTCATGACGATCGGGCAGTATCTGGCGCCCTCTCGCAAGCACCATGCGGTCATCCGCTTCGTCACGCCCGACGAGTTCAAGAGCTTCGAGACGATCGCCTACGCCAAGGGCTTCCTGATGGTGTCCTCGACGCCGCTGACCCGCTCCTCGCACCACGCGGGCGAGGATTTCGCCCGGCTGCGGACGAACCGCGCAGCGCGGCAGGGACAGTAGGCGCCAACGCCATGCCGATGTTCAACAGCACCCGGCGGGTGAAACACACCCCCGAGCAGATGTTCGCTCTCGTGGCGGATGTCGAACAATACCCGCAGTTCCTGCCGCTCTGCGAAGGGCTGGTCGTGCGCCGGCGTACGCCTCGTGAAGGCGGCGGCGAGGTGCTCGTCGCCGATATGAGCGTCGGCTACAAGGCGATCCGCGAGACCTTTACCAGCCGCGTCACGCTCGATCCCGAAAGCCGCAAGATCGTCGTCGAATATGTCGACGGACCGTTTCGCCATCTCGAGAACCGCTGGACCTTCAAGACGGCGGAGGGCGGCGGCTGCGAGGTCGGCTTCTTCATCTCCTACGAATTTGCCAGCCGCATGCTCGGCCTGCTGATGGGCGCGATGTTCGACAAGGCCTTCCGCAAATTCTCCGAGGCCTTCGAGCGCCGCGCGGATGAGATTTATGGGCGCGGGCCGGCGCCGGCGCTTGGCGGCTGACCCGTCATTCCGGATCGCGTCACCCAGCTCCTGGCAATGAGGGCTGAGTGGCCGGGGCGCCTTCCAGCATCGCCTCGCGCAGCATGTCGAGCGCCTCGATCACGCTGAGGCGGCGGATCTCGTCGCGTGACAGCGCGCCGAAGCGGCGTTCGCGATGGGCCGTGCCGGCAGGCCCGGCGCAGGCGAAATGCACCAGCCCCACCGGCTTTTCGACGCTGCCGCCGCCGGGGCCGGCGACCCCGGTAATCGCCACCGCCAAGCTGCTGCCGAGACGCTCGCGCCCGCCCTCGGCCATGGCGCGCGCCACCGGCTCGCTGACAGCGCCATGGGTGGCCAGCAGCTCGGCCGGCACGCCCGCGAGCGCGATCTTCGCCTCGTTCGCGTAGGTGATGAGCCCGCCCATCACGAGGGCCGAGGAGCCGGCGATCGCCGTCAGCGCTCCGCCGACCAGCCCGCCGGTACAGGATTCGACGGTCGCGACGGTGAAGCCGCGCTCCCTGCCGAGTTCGAGCAATTCCGTCGCCCGCGCGGTGATCTGTGCCTCGAACATGCTCAGTCCTTCTCGGGCAGGCGGATGGTTGCGGTGGCGAGCGCCGCCAGCCCCTCGCGCCGGCCGGTGAACCCCATCCGCTCCGAGGTCGTGGCCTTGATCGCCACCTTGCCGACGGCGACACCGGCCGCGGCAGCGATGGTCTCGCGAATCGCCTCGCGATGCGGCCCGATCTTCGGCGCCTCGCAGACCACGGTAAGGTCGAGATGGTCGATGACGCCGCCGCGCTCCCGCACCCGGCCGGCTGCGAATTCGAGGAAGCGGACGGAAGCCGCGCCGCGCCATTGCGGATCGCTCGGCGGAAAATGCGTCCCGATATCGCCCTCCGCCAACGCACCCAGCAGTGCATCGGTGAGGGCGTGGAGCCCGACATCGCCGTCCGAATGCGCGACCACGCCGGCCTCATGCGCAATGCGCACTCCTCCGAGCCAGACATGGTCGCCCGGGCCGAAGCTGTGAACGTCATAGCCGGTGCCGACGCGGGTCACCATCGAGGGCCGATCCATGGCGCGCTCCGTGAAATCCTGCGGGTGGGTGATTTTGATATTGGCCGGGTCGCCGGGGAAGGTCGCCACCGGATGGCCGGCCCATTCCATCAGAGCTGCATCGTCGGTGAAGCCCGAAAGGCCCTGCTCCTGGGCGGCGCGGTGCGCCTCCAGCAAGGGCTTGAAAGCGAAGGCCTGGGGCGTCTGCACAGTGACGAGCCTGTCGCGGGGCGGCGTCTCGGCGATGTGCCCCTGCCCATCCAGCCGCTTCACCGTATCGGTGACCGGCAGGGCAGGGATCGCCGCAACATCCCGCCCCGAGACGGCTGCGAGGGCCGTCTCGACGAGCGCGACCGAGGTAAAGGGCCGCGCCGCATCTTGGACGAGGACCACGCCGTCGAACCCTGCCTGCGCCAGAGCCAGCAGGCCGAGCCGCACGGATTCCTGCCGGCTGGCGCCTCCCGTCACCGGCGGGCCGAGGCGCTCGTCGGCGATGTCGCGGACGGCGTCGGCATAGAGCTCGCCATCGTCTTCGCCGATGACGACCAGGAGCCGGTCGATGCCGCCGACGGCGAGGAAGGGCGCCAGGGCGCGCGTCAGCACCGGGCTGCCCCCGAGCCGGCGATATTGTTTGGGCGCCCCCGGACCGGCACGCAGGCCGCGCCCGGCGGCGACGATGAGGACGGCGGCGGAACGGCTGGGATTTGACAGGTCTGGCACGGCTGCTCGACAAGCGCGGGGAATTCGGGCTCGCGGCATAGCAGGTCTTGATCGGCTTTGCAGAGCAATGCGTTTTGTGCAGTGCCATATGAGCGCAGGTGACCTTGCGTTCCGTTACCCATGTCCAATAAATAGCCAGGAAATCAAATGCCTCAAAAGCAGGCGGTGGCGTTGCAGGTAGCCGGCGTTCCGATCCACTCCCGCGCGTTCCTCGCGCCGATGTCGGGTGTCACCGATATCGTGATGCGCAGGATCGCCGCCCGTTTCGGCGCCGGCATCGTCGTTTCGGAGATGGTCGCCTCCGACGAATTCGTTCGCGGCAGCGAGGAAGCGCGAATCCGGGCCGAGGGCCAGGGCGTAACCCCGCATGTCGTCCAACTGGCGGGCTGCGATCCGCATTGGCTCGGCGAGGCCGCCCGGTTGGCGCAGGCGAATGGCGCCGCGATCGTCGACATCAATATGGGCTGCCCCGCCAAGAAGGTCACCGGCGGCTGGGCCGGCTCGGCGCTGATGCGCGATCTCGATCACGCGGTGCGGCTGGTCGAGGCGGCGGTCGCCGCCGTCACCGTCCCCGTCACGGTGAAGATGCGGCTGGGCTGGGACGATGCGTCTCGAAACGCCCCCGAACTGGCGCGCCGCGCCGTCGCGGCGGGAGCGCGGCTGATCACCGTGCATGGCCGCACGCGACAGCAATTCTACAAGGGCAGGGCGGATTGGCGGGCCATCGCCGCCGTTCGCGCGGCGGGTGCCTTTCCGCTGGTCGCCAATGGCGACATCGCGACGAAGGAGGATGCCCGGCTCTGCCTCGACCAGTCGGGCGCCGACTATGTGATGGTGGGGCGCGCCGCGCTCGGCCGGCCCTGGCTTGCGGGGGAGATCGGCGCCGCGCTGGATGCACTGCCGTTCCACGAGCCGAGCCTCGCCGAAAAGCTGGATGTGGCGCGCGAGCATTACGAGGGACTCTTGTCGCTGATGGGCGTCGCTTCTGGCGTGCGCCATGCCCGCAAGCATCTGGCGGCCTATGCCGACGAGGCGCTGGCGAAGGGATGCGAGGCCGATCCCGAACGCCGGCGGATCCTGCTGACGGGCGAAGAGCCGGCACGGGTGCTCGCCGCGCTGGCGGGGCTGTTTTCCACCGATCGCGGTCTGCGAGCGGCTTGAACCGGAGTCGAGAGTGATGGCGTTGATGGTTGCCGAACAGAATCCCGGTCGCGGTATGCCCTTCCTCCTCGGCTCGCTCGAGGTTCAGGCCCTGAACGTGCTGCCCATGCCCGTGCTGGTCGTGGGCGCCGGGCAGGCCGTTCGCTATGCCAACATGGCGGCCGAGGATTTCTTCCAGACCAGCGCCGCGATGCTGAAGCGCTTGCGCCTGGCCGATCTCATCCCCTTCGGATCCCCGGTCCTGGGATTGGTCGAGGAAGTCCAACGCCGCGGCGCCAGCGTCAGCGAGTACAGGCTGGATCTCGGTTCGGCCCGGCTCGGCGCCGAACGGATCGTCGATGTTTTTGCCTCTCCTTTGCCCAGCGACGTCGATGCCGTCGTGCTGATGCTTCAGGAACGGACAATTGCCGAAAAAATGGACAGGCAACTGACGCATCGCGGAGCAGCGCGATCGATCACGGCGCTGGGTGCCATGCTGGCCCATGAGATCAAGAATCCGCTCTCAGGCATTCGCGGCGCGGCCCAGCTCCTCGAAGGTGCGATTTCGGACGAAGATCGGCTGCTGACCCAATTGATCTGCGACGAAACCGACCGGATCGTGAAATTGGTCGAGCGTGTCGAGCTTTTCGGCGATGAGCGGCCCAGCGAGCGCGATGCCGTGAACGTCCATGACGTGCTCGACCATGTGAAGAGACTCGCGCAATCCGGCTTCGGCCGGCACATCCGCTTCACCGAGATCTACGATCCCTCGCTGCCGCCAGTGGCCGGAAACCGCGACCAGCTCGTGCAGGTGATGCTGAATCTGGTTAAGAACGCGGCAGAGGCCATCGGTGAGCATGCCATCGACGGCGAGATCACGCTCACCACCGCCTATCGACCCGGAATCCGCCTGCAAGTGCCCGGTTCGCAGGACAGGATCGCCCTCCCGCTCGAGATCGGGGTGCGCGACAACGGCCCTGGCGTGCCTCACGATCTGCTGCAGCACCTCTTCGATCCGTTCGTCACGACCAAGGCGCAAGGGAGTGGCCTTGGACTTGCACTCGTCGCCAAGGTGATCGGCGATCATGGCGGGATCGTCGAATGCGAGTCCGTTCCACGCCGCACGAATTTCAGGATTCTCCTGCCCCTGCACCAAAGGCAGGGTCAGTCAACGTAAGGCCGACAGCTGATCATGCCGACCGGAAATATTCTCGTCGCCGACGACGATGCCGCGATCCGCACCGTGCTGAACCAGGCGCTGGCGCGGGCCGGCTACGAGGTCAGGACGACCGGGCAGGCCGCCACCTTATGGACCTGGGCTGCGCAGGGTCTCGGCGACCTCATCATCACCGATGTGGTGATGCCGGACGGCAACGCTTTCGATCTGCTGCCGCGGATCAAGCGCGTACGGCCGGACATTCCGATCATCGTCATGAGCGCCCAGAACACGTTCATGACTGCGATCAAGGCCTCCGAGCGCGGCGCCTATGAATATCTGCCAAAGCCCTTCGACCTGAAAGAACTGGTCGCGATCGTCGGGCGGGCGATGTCCAGGCCGCGCGGCGATGCGGCGCGGGCGCAGCCGGCCGAGCCGGAAGACATTCCCCTCGTCGGCCGTTCGCCGGCGATGCAGGACGTCTATCGTGCGCTCGCACGGCTGATGCCGATCGACCTCACCGTGATGATCAACGGCGAGTCCGGTACGGGCAAGGAACTGGTGGCACGCGCGCTGCACGATTACGGCAAACGCAAGAACGGCCCTTTCGTCGCCATCAACATGGCCGCGATCCCGAAGGACCTGATCGAATCCGAGCTGTTCGGCCATGAGAAAGGGGCCTTCACCGGCGCCTTGACCCGCTCCTCCGGCCGGTTCGAACAGGCCGAGGGCGGCACGCTCTTTCTCGACGAGATCGGCGACATGCCGATGGAGGCGCAAACGCGCCTGCTGCGCGTGCTCCAGCAGGGCGAGTACACCACCGTCGGCGGTCGCACCCCGATCAAGACCAATGTCCGCATCGTCGCGGCCACCAACAAGGATCTGCGCATCTCGATCGCGCAGGGTCTGTTTCGCGAGGATCTGTTCTTCCGCCTCAATGTCGTGCCGATCCGCCTGCCGCCTCTGCGCGAGCGCGTCGAGGACATTCCGGATCTGGTGCGGCACTTCTTCTCGCTCGTCGAAAAGGAGGGCCTGCCGCGCAAGCAGGTCGATTCCGAAGCGATGGACGTGATGCGGCGCTATCGCTGGCCGGGCAATGTCCGTGAGCTGGAGAATCTCGTCCGCCGCCTCGCCGCGCTGTATCCGCAGGAGACGATCACTGCTCCGATCGTCGAATCCGAGCTGCAGCCCGCCAATGCCACACCGAGCTTCGGCGGCTCGGGCGCGACGACGCCCGAGCGGGCCGAGACGCTTTCGGGATCCGTCGAGCGCCATCTCGGCCAGTATTTCGGAGGATTCGGCGATAATATTCCGCCGCCGGGGCTGTATCATCGCATTCTGCGCGAGATCGAACCGCCCCTGATCGCCGCGGCGCTGGCCGCCACGCGCGGAAACCAGATCCGCGCCGCTGAGCTGCTCGGGCTGAACCGCAACACGTTGCGCAAGAAGATCCGCGAGCTCGACATGCAGGTGGTGCGCACGCCGCGCTAAGGCGCGCGACCGGCCTCGCCAACGGTCATGGCGAGGAGCGCAGCGACACGGCAATCCAAGAAAAGGGCAGCGCCTTGCCGTTCCCCTTGATGGCTTCGCGGAGCTCGTCCTCGGGCTTGCGTAGGAGCCGAGGGCTCCCGATGCCGAACACCGAGGTCGACAGCGCGGGTTGCCCGGGCGCAGTGGCGCCCGCCTTGCCCATGTCATATTTTGACAACACCGTTGCTGCGTCGCATCAGTAGCGGCTCAAGGTCGGCGGTTCCTCGCCGGCCCTGCATCGAGGTTGTCATCCATCGTGTCGGTTTCCGTCAGTCCCGCCAGAATCGCGCCGCGTGCGGAAGAGAAGCCGCGGCACGTCTCGGGCTGGATCGGCGGCAGCGTCGTCGTTCTGGCGCTCATCTCGGCTCTCGTGACTTTCCTGGTGCTTTCGGGCTCGACCCCGATCGCGCCGGTCCACGAGGTCGTCATCGGCGTCTTCGTGCTGAACGCGCTGCTGATCCTGGCGCTGCTCGTCATCGTCGTCTTCGAGGCTGCGGTCGTGATTCGCGCCCGCAAGGCGGGGGCGGCTGCGGCTGGCCTGCATGTGCGGATCGTCGGCCTGTTCAGCTTCATCGCGGCCCTGCCTGCGATTCTGGTCGCGATCATCGCCACGGTCACGATCGAGCGCGGGCTGGAGCCCTGGTTTTCCGACCGGATGCGCGATGCGGTGTTCAAATCGGTGGAGGTGGCGGACGCCTATGCGGCGAGTCAGTGCAAATCCCTCGGCCGAGAGATCCGCATCCTCGCCGACGATCTGACCCGGGCGAAACCCGCCTATGACGTCGATCGCCGCTGGTTCGACAGCTTCCTGACGGCCCGTGCCACGGCGCTCGGCGTGCCGGTCGCCATCGTGGTGCAGCCGCCGCAGAAGATCGTCGCCCGGGCGAATATCGACGTCCTCAAGAATCCGCCCATGCCCGAGGCCGCGGCCTTCGACGACGCGACGGCGGCGCCGGACCCGATCTGCGTGATCCCGCGCAACGGCCGCATCTTCGGCACGCTGATGAAGCTGCCCGCCTATGAGGGCAGCTTCCTCTATACCGCCCGCGAGGTCGACCCGCTGGCGGTCGAGTTCCCGGCCGTCGCTCGAGGCGCGGCGGTCGAGTATCTCTCCATCGACGCCCGCCGCAAGGGCGTGCAGGTCGCGTTCGCCTCCATGTACGCGCTGATCGCGCTGATCCTGCTGCTCTCCGCGATCTGGATCGGGCTGAGCTTCGCCAACCGGCTCGTCGCGCCGATCCGCCGGATGATCCACGCGACCGATCAGGTCTCCAGCGGCAATTTCTACGTCCAGGTGCCGATCAAGCGCTCGGAGGGCGATCTCGCCCATCTCGGGGAGACCTTCAACAAGATGACGGCCGAGCTGCGCCGCCAGCATGATGGTCTCGTCACCGCCAGCGGCGTCATCGACCGGCGCCGTCGCTTCACCGAGACGGTGCTGTCGGGCGTGTCCTCGGGTGTCCTCAGCCTCGACAGCGAGGGCCACATCACCATCATCAACCGTTCGGCGGAGACCTTGCTGGGGGCAGGGGGGCGGCTCCTCGGCAAGCCGATCGCCGAAATCGCGCCCGAGCTGGCGGGCTTCGTCGCCGAGGCGCTGCATGGCCGCATGCGCCAGAGCTCGGGCCAGGTGCTGCTGTCGCGCGGCGGGCAGGACCGCATGGTCAATGTCAGGGCGACGCGGGAGGGCGAGAATCTCGGCGCCGGCCTCGTCGTCACCCTCGATGACATCACCGATCTGGTCTCCGCGCAGCGCACCGCCGCCTGGGCCGATGTCGCCCGCCGCATCGCCCATGAGATCAAGAATCCGTTGACCCCGATCCAGCTTTCGGCCGAGCGCATCAAGCGCCGCTTCGGCAAGGTCATCGTCGAGGGCAAGGATGTCTTCGACCAGTGTACCGACACGATCGTGCGGCAGGTCGAGGATATCCGCCGGATGGTGGACGAGTTCTCGTCCTTCGCGCGCATGCCGAAACCCTCGCTGCAGCGCGAGGATATCGTCGAGACGGTCCGTCAGATCGTCTTCCTGTGGCGCGTGGGCAACCCCGAGACCGCCATCGCGGAAGAGCTTCCGGCCGAGCCGGTGCAGGCACGCTTCGACAGGCGCCTGATCTCGCAGGCGCTGACGAACGTCATCAAGAACGCCACCGAGGCGATCGAGGCCGTGCCGCCGGACGAGCGCGGACAGGGCCGCATCGAGGTGCGTTTCGAGCGCTGGCCGGACGGGCGCATCGTCATCGACGTGACCGACACCGGCAAGGGCCTGCCCGTCGAGCAGCGCCAGAAGCTGCTGGAACCCTATATGACGACCCGTGAGGGAGGCACAGGCCTCGGCCTCGCGATCGTCGGCAAGATTCTCGAGGATCACGGCGGCGGCATCGAGTTGCTCGACCGCGCCGATGGCGCGCGCGGGGCGCGCATCCGTCTCTGGTTCCCGGAGACGGGCCCCGTTCAGGAGGCCGAGGGCGGCGAAGACGGCGGCCGCGGCAGTTCGCCCGCATCCCATGGCGAAAAGCGGAATGGAACGAGCTGATGAGTGCTGACATCCTGGTTGTGGACGACGAGGTCGATATCCGCGATCTGGTCGCCGGCCTGCTGGAAGACGAGGGCTACCGGACCCGCAAGGCCGGCTCTGCGGACGAAGCGCTGGCCGCCATCGCGGCGCGGCGGCCCAATCTCGTCTTCCTGGACATCTGGCTGCAAGGCAGCCGGCTGGACGGGTTGCAGGTGCTGGAGTTGATCAAGGAGAGCCACCCCGATCTGGCGGTGGTGATGATCTCCGGCCATGGCAACATCGAGACCGCGGTCTCTGCCATCAAGAGCGGCGCTTATGACTTCATCGAGAAGCCGTTCAAGGCCGACCGGCTGGTGCTGGTCGCGGAGCGGGCGCTCGAAGCCTCCCGGCTGCGGCGGGAGGTGCGGGACCTGAAGACCCGCTCGGTGCAGGCCAGCCGCATCGTCGGCCGCTCGACCGCCATCAACCAGCTCCGCCAGACCGTGGAGCGCGTCGCGCCGACCAATGCGCGCGTGCTGATCACGGGCGAACCCGGCTGCGGCAAGGAGCTGGCGGCCCGCACCCTGCATGAGGCCTCGACCCGATCGACCGGCCCCTTCGTCGTCATCAACGCGGCGACGATCACGCCGGAATCGATGGAGGAGGAGCTCTTCGGCATCGAGGGCGGCGATGGCCGCTCGCGCCGCGTCGGCGCGCTGGAGGAGGCCCATGGCGGCTCGCTCTATATCGACGAGATCGGCGACATGCCGCGCGAGACGCAGAACCGCATCCTGCGCGTCCTGGTCGATCAGAACTTCCAGCGCGTGGGCGGCGCCACCCGCGTCCATGTCGATGTGCGCATCATCTCCTCGTCGAGCCGCGATCTCGCCCGGCTGATTTCGGAAGGGCAGTTCCGCGAGGATCTCTACCACCGCCTCGGCGTGGTGCCGATCAAGGTGCCGCCGCTCTCGGAGCGCCGCGAGGACGTGCCGGAACTGATCGAATTCTTCATGGACCAGATCTCGGTGGCGACCGGCCTGCCCAAGCGGCAGATCGGCAGCGATGCGATGGCCGTGCTCCAGTCGCATGAATGGCCGGGCAACGTCCGCGAGCTGCGCAACAATGTCGAGCGCCTGATGATCCTGACAAAGGGCGATCCGACGGCGGAGATCACCGTCGAGATGCTGCCGGCGGAAGTGGGGGCCATGGTGCCGACGACGCCATCCGGCACCGGCGGCGAGCGCCTGATGAGCCTGCCTTTGCGCGATGCCCGCGAGATCTTCGAACGGGAGTATCTCATCGCCCAGATCGCCCGGTTTTCGGGCAATATCTCGCGCACCGCGGAATTCATCGGCATGGAGCGCTCGGCCCTGCACCGGAAGCTGAAATCACTCGGTGTCGGGTGAAGGGCAGGCGCTTCGCGCAAGCCGTTCTGCACAGGGCGCAGGCGGGATGGGTCAGATCGCGCCATTGCTGCACTTGCGTAATGGCCAGACTCGACGATCTAATAAGGCGTCGGTGTTCCGGGACCGGCGGAATGCTCCGCCCGGCCGAAACGGAACGAATTGGATCGCGGGTTTCAATCCGATCGGCGATCCCAACAAAAGGAACTAGCCATGGCCGCTGAACGGGCTCAAAACCTGCAGGACACGTTCCTCAACCACGTCCGCAAGCAGAAGATTCCGCTGACCATCTTCCTCGTTAACGGCGTGAAGCTTCAGGGCGTCGTCACCTGGTTCGACAATTTCTGCGTGCTGCTGCGGCGTGACGGACACTCCCAGCTCGTCTACAAGCATGCGATCTCGACCATCATGCCCGGCCACCCGGTGCAGCTGTTCGAGCCCGAGGAACAGGACAAGGCCTGATTTTGGCGAGCAGCCGCAAGGCGGACGAAGATCGGGCGGCCACGCGCGTCACAGGCGCCAAGCCGCTCGACGAGATCGAACGCGAGATCGCGGCGAACACCCGCGCCTATGTCGTCGGTCCCTATCTGCAAAAGCGCGGCGTCGCGGCCGACACCAACCAGCGCTCGTTCGCCGCGAGGCTGGACGAGGCCGTCGGACTCGCCGCTGCGATCGATCTGACCGTCGTCGAGCCGGTGCAGGTGCTGCTCACGGCGCTGCGGCCCGCCACCTATCTGGGCAAGGGCAAGGTCGAGGAGCTCGCCGAGCGCATCGGGATCGAGGAAATCGGCCTCGTCGTGATGGATTGCGCGCTCTCGCCCGTGCAGCAGCGCAATCTCGAAAAGGCGTTCGGCTGCAAGGTCATCGACCGCACCGGCCTGATCCTCGAGATTTTCGGACGCCGCGCGCGCACCAAGGAAGGCGCGCTGCAGGTCGAACTGGCCCATCTGAATTACCAGAAGAGCCGGCTCGTCCGGTCCTGGACCCATCTCGAGCGCCAGCGCGGTGGCTTCGGCTTCCTGGGCGGGCCCGGCGAAACCCAGATCGAGGCCGACCGGCGCATCATTCAGGAGCGGATGACCAAGATCGAGCGCGATCTCGATCAGGTGAAGCGCACCCGCTCGCTTCATCGCGCCAGCCGCAAGCGCGTGCCCTATCCGATCGTGGCGCTGGTCGGTTACACCAATGCCGGCAAGTCGACGCTGTTCAACCGCCTGACCTCGGCCGAGGTGCTGGCGCAGGACATGCTCTTCGCCACGCTCGATCCCACCGCCCGCGCGCTGAAGCTGCCACATGGCGCCCGCATCATGCTCTCCGACACGGTGGGCTTCATTTCGGACCTGCCGACTCAACTCGTCGCCGCCTTCCGCGCCACGCTGGAAGACGCGATCGAAGCGGATGTCCTGCTGCATGTCCGCGACGTCTCGCATGAGGATACGCAGGCCCAAGCCGCCGATGTGCAGGCGATCCTGCGCGACCTCGGCATCAATCCCGACGACGGCCAGCGGGTCGTCGAGGTCTGGAACAAGGCCGATCTGCTGGAACCGGCCGAGCGCGATCGGCAGCTTGAGGTGGCCGCCCACCGGCCCGTCGAAATACGCCCGGTGCTCGTCTCGGCGCTGACGGGGCAGGGTATCGACAGGCTGACCCGGTCGATCGAGACCCGCATCGCCGCCGCACGCCCGGTCTATCGACTGGAACTGCCGGCGGGGGACGGCAAGTCGCTGGCCTGGCTCCATGCCAATGGCGAGATCCTCGAGCGTGAGGATGCCGAGGATGGGCGGCTGAACCTGCTGGTGCGGCTTCCGCCGGAGCGTGAAGGCGCCTTCACGGCCCGGTTCGAGCAGGCGATCAGGCAGAACGAACGCGCCGTCTGACGATTCAGCGCTCGGGGCGGCTGGCGACGAAGACGGCGGAGGCCGCAAGGCAGATGCCGGTCGTGACGACCGCCACCGGCGGCGCGCCGCTGAACATGACCAGCACGAAGCTCAGCGCCATCGACCCGCAGGCGATCAGCTTGGCGCGCCGCGCGATCGCGCCCGTCTCGCGCCAGCGCCTGACATGCGGCCCCAACCGGGGATGACCGACGAGCCAGGCCTCGAAGCGCGGCGACGAGCGCGAGAAACAAAACGCCGCCAGGATCAGAAAAACCGTGCCCGGCATCAGGGGCAGGATGAGCCCGATGACGCCCAGCAGCGTGAACAGCCATCCCGCCGCGAAGTAGAGCGGCCTCGCCCAGCCCGCGCCGCCCGCGCGTTTCGTCACGGCGCCATCCTTGCTTGCGGTCGCTGCCGGGGCTGGCGGCGGGCGCGGCTGCGATTATGGTGGCGAGGCGCCGGCGGCTCCAGGCGCGCGCCGGCTAAGGGATGCGATGACGACACCAGCCTTCGACCCACGCTCCATGCTCCCGTCCGAAATGCCCCGGCCGACCTTCGGTGCGAGGCTGCGGCGCTATTTCCTCACAGGCCTGGTCATCGCCGCACCGCTCGCGATCACGGCTTGGGTGACCTGGTGGTTCGTCACCTTCGTCGATGGGCTGGTCAAGCCGCTGATCCCGAGCGCCTATCTACCGGACGCCTATCTGCCTTATCCGGTTCCCGGCTTCGGCCTCGTCATCGCGCTGGTGGCGCTGACGCTGCTCGGCTTCCTCACCGCCAATCTCGTCGGCCGCTCGCTGCTCCGGGCCGGCGAGGCGCTGCTCGACCGGATGCCATTCGTGCGCGGCATCTACAAGGGCGTGAAGCAGGTCTTCGAGACGATCTTCTCGCAATCGGGCACCTCGTTCCGCAAGGTCGGGATGGTGCAGTTTCCGCAGCCCGGCATGTGGTCGATCGTCTTCATCGCGCAGGAGGCCCCCGCCGATATCGCATCGCGCCTGCCCGGCGGGCCTGTCCAGGGCGCACAGGACGCCGGCGACCAGCAGATCGGCGTCTTCCTGCCCTGTACGCCCAACCCGACGACCGGCTTCTTCTTCTACCTGCCTCGGCGGGAGATCGTAGAACTGTCGATCTCGATCGAGGAGGGCGCCAAGCTCATCATGTCCGCAGGATTGATCCAGCCCGGCGAGGGCGCTGGGAAGGCAGGACCGTCAGCAACGAAACCTCTGATCAGCCCGCCCGCAACAGCCTGATCGCCACGTCGCGCTCGAACAGATAGAGCAGCACGCGCGCCGCCTGCCCGCGCGGGCTCTCCAGATGCGGGTCGCGCTCGATCAGCAGGCGGGCATCGTCGCGGGCCGCCGCGAGCAGGTCGCCGTCGATCTCCGGCCGGGCGATGCACCAGTCGGGCGAGCCGGACTGCTTGGTGCCGAGCACCTCGCCTTCGCCGCGAAGCCGCAGATCCTCCTCCGCGATGCGGAAGCCGTCCTCGGTCTCGCGCATGATGGTGAGGCGTGCTTCCGCCACCGGGCCGAGCGGGCCCTTGTAAAGCAACAGGCAGGTCGAGGCGGCCTGTCCGCGGCCGATGCGTCCGCGCAGTTGGTGGAGCTGGGCGAGGCCGAAGCGCTCGGCATGCTCGATCACCATCACGCTGGCATTGGGCACGTCCACGCCGACCTCGATCACAGTGGTCGAGACCAGGATGCGGGTTTCTCCCGCAACGAAGGCAGCCATGGCGGCGTCCTTGTCACGGCCGGGCATCTGCCCGTGCAGCAGCCCGACCTTTTCACCGAAGACCTCGCGCAGGGTCTCGAAGCGCTCCTGCGCGGCGGCGACGTCGAGCGTGTCCGATTCCTGTACGAGCGGGCAGACCCAATAAGCCTGCGCGCCGCTCTCGAGAGCCCGCCCGATGGCGCCGACGACCTCTTCATAGCGCTCGGAGGAGACGGCGCGGGTGACGATCGGCTTCCGGCCAGCGGGCTTCTCCGAGAGGATCGAAACGTCCATGTCGCCGAACCAGGTCAGGGCGAGGGTGCGCGGGATCGGCGTCGCGGTCATCACCAGCACATCGACCGCCTCGCCCTTCGAACCCAGCAGCAGCCGCTGATGCACGCCGAAGCGGTGCTGCTCGTCGACGACGGCGAGCGCGAGGTCATGGAAGGCGACCCCCTCCTGAAACAGCGCATGGGTGCCGACGGCGATGTCGATCGAGCCGTTCGCCAGCCCTTCCAGAACCTGCCGGCGCCCTGCGCCCTTCTCGCGGCCGGTCAGCAAAGCGAGCGTCAGCCCCGCCTGTTGAGCCAGCGGCGCCAGCCGCTCCGCATGCTGGCGGGCGAGGATTTCGGTCGGCGCCATCAGCACCGATTGCCGCCCGGCCTCGGCGGCGGCGGCCATCGCCATCAACGCGACGACGGTCTTGCCGGAGCCGACATCGCCCTGCAGCAAACGCAGCATCTTCTCAGGGTGAGCCATATCCGCGTGAATGTCGGCGATCGCCTTGCGCTGGCCCTCGGTCAGTTCGAAGGGCAGGGCCGCCTGGATGCGGGAACGGATTCCGCCATCGCCCGTGGTCGCCCGCCCCGCAATCTTCTTTTGCTGGCGGCGCACGAGCGCGAGCGCGATCTGGCTCGCCAGCAACTCGTCGTAAGCGATACGGCGACGGGCCACGGTATCGCCCTCCGCCGCCTTCCTGTCGGCGGGGTGGTGCAGCGCCTCGATCGCCGTCTTGAACGCGGGAAAATCGTTCTTCGCCAGAAACCCCGGATCCTGCCATTCCGGCATCTCCGGGCAACGCTCGGCGGCGGCCTGGACGATGCGAGTCATCACCCGCGGGCCGATGCCCTCGGTCAGCGGATAGACCGGTTCGAAGGCGGGCAGGGTATAGGCAAGCTTGGGATCGAGAATGCGCTCGGGATGCACCATCTGGCGCATGCCGTCCCAGAGTTCGAGCTTGCCGGAGATCAGCCGCACCGCTCCGACCGGGAGATTCTGGGCGAGGTGGCGGGAATCGGCATGGAAGAAGGCCAGCGTCACGTCGCCCGTCTCGTCCTCGACGATAACGCGATAGGGGCCCTTTTTGCCCGCCGGGGCAGGGCGGTGCTCGGTGACGCGGGCGGAGAAGGTCGCCACATCCCCGATCGGCGCCTCGGCGATGCTCGGACTCGGGCGCCGGTCGATCGCGCTCGTCGGCAGGTGGAACATCAGGTCGACGGCGCGCGCGCCCTGTGCCTCGCTGCCGAGAAAGCGGTCGAGCACCTTGCCGAGCTTCGGCCCCACGCCCGAAACCGTGGTGGCTGCAGCGAAAAGCGGGTCGAGGATGGAGGGGCGCAAGGCGTCTCGAAGCTGTCAGGGGCGCGACAATCGGCGGCTATTGGCCGCTGACTTCGCCGGATGGCATGGCTATATAACCCGCTGAGGCAGGTTCCGCGACGGGGCCGGCCCGGCTGCCTTTGCACCTTTCCCCACGGTTTCTCACTCGAGGTTACGCATGTCAGGCTCGACCCGCTCCAGCGCCGATCTCGACCCGCGCCGCCGCAAGGTGCTCTTCCGCGCCTGGCATCGCGGGATGCGCGAAATGGATCTGATCATGGGCCGCTTCGCCGACGATGCGATCGGCGGCTTCACCGATGCCGAACTCGACGAGTTCGAGCGGCTGATCGAGGTGCCCGATCGCGATCTTCTCGGCTGGATCACGGGGGAGCTGACCGTGCCGGAGAACTACGACACGGAACTCTACCGGCGCCTGAAAGCTTTTCACCGGCACGACAAGCCGATCCACGTGTGAGGGCCATCGCCCCTCCCATCCTCAGCCCTCATCCTGAGGATCCGCGCAGCGGCATCTCGAAGGGTGCTCCAGTGGTCGCCAGCCTACTGGGGCATCCTTCGAGACGCGAGCCTCGCGCGCTCCTCAGGATGAGGGCTCGTCAACCGAGCTACCGAAGCCTGCCCCATGAGCATCCCCCCTCCCTCCCAGACGCCCAAGCTGCTGACCGACCGCCTGCTCGACGCGCTCAACCGCGGCGACAAGCCGACGCTCGCCGGCGTGCCGGACGGGTTCGACGCCGTGGTGCTCGCGGATCTGACCCGCGCCCGCGCCAAAAAGGCGGAAGGCCCGGCTCTGCTCGTCTTCGTCGCCCGCGACGGCCAGCGGCTGCAGGTGCTCGAAAACGCGCTGCAGTTCGTGGCGCCCGATCTCGAGGTGATGAGCTTCCCGGCCTGGGATTGCCAGCCTTATGACCGCGTCTCGCCGGCGCCGCCCGTCGTTGCGCATCGCATGACGACGCTCTCGCGCCTCGCCAAGACCAAGTCAGGCGAGCGGCCGCGCCTGCTGCTGACCACCGTCAACGCCGCGCTCCAGCGGGTGCCGGCTTTCGGGAAGGTCGCCTCGGAGAGCTTCTCGGCGGCGCCCGGCAACATGGTTGATACCGAGGAACTGGCGCGCTGGCTCGACATCAACGGCTACCTGCGCACCTCGACCGTGCGCGAGACTGGCGAGTTTGCGGTGCGCGGCGGCATCGTCGATCTTTTCCCGCCGGGCATGCCGGCGCCGATCCGGCTCGATTTCTTCGGCGACACGCTCGAATCGATCCGCACCTTCGACCCGGAGACGCAGCGCACCACCGGGCAGTTGCGCGGGCTCGACCTCGTGCCGATGTCCGAAGCGCAGATGACGAGCGAGAGCATCCGCCGCTTCCGCCAGTCCTATATCTCGACCTTCGGCACGCCGGGCCGCGACGATACGCTCTACGAAGCGGTCAGCGAGGGCCGCCGCCCGGCCGGGCTGGAGCACTGGCTGCCGCTGCTCGCCGAGCGGCTCGACACGCTCTTCACCTATCTGCCGGACGTGCCGCTCGTGCTCGACCATCAGGCCGAGGATGCGGTCGGCGAGCGCATCAGCCTGATCAAGGACTATTACGACGCTCGCAAGGCTGCACTGGAGCAGGGCGGCGCAGGGGGCATTCCCTACAAGCCGCTGCCGCCGGATGCGCTCTATCTCTCACCGGCCGACTGGCGGGCCGTCATCGACGCCTCGGGCGTGGCCAGCCTCACGCCCTTCCAGCTGCCTGACAGCGAGGGCAAGCTGATCCTCGATCTCGGCGGCAAGCAGGGGCGCAGCTTCGCGGCCGAGCGCGCTGGCGAATCCGGCAGTGTCTTCGAAGCGGCGGTCGGCCATGTGCGGGCGCTGGAGAAGGACGGCAAGCGCGTCATCCTCGCCGCCTGGTCGGACGGCTCGCGCGACCGCCTCGCCCATGTGCTGGAGGATCACGGCCTCAAATCGGTGCAAAAGGTCGGCTCGCTCAGGGCAGCTTTCGACCTCAAGCCCGGCACGATCGGTCTGGCGGTCTGGGGCTTCGAAAGCGGCTTCGAGGCCGGCAAGCTCGCGGTGGTCGGCGAGCAGGACATCCTCGGCGACCGGCTCGTGCGGCCGCGGCGCAAGAGCAAGCGCCCGCAGGACTTCATCGCCGAGCTGTCCTCGCTTTCGCCGAACGACATCGTGGTCCATGTCGACCACGGCATCGGGCGCTTCATCGGCCTGCAGCAGATCACCGCCGCGGGCGCGCCGCATGACTGCCTCGAAATCCATTATGCCGGCGATTCCAAGCTGTTCCTGCCGGTCGAGAACATCGAGCTTCTGTCCCGCTACGGCTCGGAGGACACCGAGGTCCAGCTCGACAAGTTGGGTGGTGGGGGCTGGCAGGCCCGCAAGGCGAAGCTCAAGCAACGCATCCGCGAGATGGCGGGCAAGCTGATACAGATTGCCGCCGCCCGCATGCTGAAGGAGGCGCCTCGTCTGATCCCGCCCCATGGCGTCTATGACGAGTTCTGCGCGCGCTTCCCCTATGAGGAGACCGAGGACCAGCAGAACACCATCGACGCGGTGCTCGACGACATGGCGGCCGGACGGCCCATGGACCGGCTGGTCTGCGGCGATGTCGGCTTCGGCAAGACCGAGGTTGCGCTGCGGGCCGCCTTCGCCTGCGCGCTCAACGGCAAGCAGGTCGCGGTCGTGGTGCCGACGACGCTGCTCGCGCGCCAGCACTACCGCAATTTCGCAGAGCGTTTCAAAGGCCTGCCGGTGAATGTCGGCCAGGCCTCGCGTTTCGTCGGCGCGGCCGATCTGAAAGTGGTGAAGCAGGGCGCCAAAGACGGCACGATGGACATCGTCGTCGGCACCCATGCGCTGCTCGGCAAGGGCGTGGAGTTCAAGGATCTCGGCCTCGTCATCGTCGACGAGGAGCAGCATTTCGGCGTCGCCCATAAGGAGAAGCTGAAGGAGCTGCGCGCCGAGGTGCACATGCTGACGCTCACGGCGACACCGATCCCGCGCACGCTGCAGCTCGCCATGACCGGCGTGCGCGAGCTTTCGATCATCGCCACTCCGCCGGTCGATCGTCTCGCGACCCGCACCTTCGTCACGCCCTTCGACCCGCTGATCGTTCGCGAAGCGCTTTTGCGTGAACGCTATCGGGGAGGGCGCTCCTTCTATGTCGTGCCGCGCATCGAGGACATCGCCGAGGTCAAGGACTTCCTCGACAAGCAGGTGCCGGAGTGCAAGGTCGGCATCGCCTATGGCCAGATGGCGGCCGGCACGCTGGAAGACGTGATGACGGCCTTCTACGAGGGCCAGTACGACATCCTGCTCTCCACCACGATCGTGGAATCGGGTCTCGACATTCCGACCGCCAACACGCTGGTCATCCACCGCGCCGACATGTTCGGCCTCGCCCAGCTCTACCAGCTGCGCGGCCGCGTCGGCCGCTCGAAGACGCGCGCCTATGCGCTCTTCACCGTGCCGGCCAACCGCAAGATGACCGACCACGCCGACAAGCGGCTCAAGGTGCTGCAATCGCTCGACACGCTGGGCGCCGGCTTCCAGCTCGCCAGCCATGACCTCGACATCAGAGGCGCCGGCAATCTGTTGGGCGACGAACAGTCGGGCCACATCAAGGAGGTCGGATACGAACTCTACCAGCAGATGCTGGAGGAGGCGGTGGCGGCGCTCAAGGCCGGCATCGAGTTCGAGACCGAGACGCAATGGTCTCCCGCGATTCAGATCGGCGCTCCCGTCACCATCCCCGAGGGCTATATCGGCGATCTCAGCTTGCGCCTGTCGCTCTATAAGCGCCTCTCGACCATGGACGATGATGCGGAGCTGCAATCCTTCGGCGCGGAGCTGGTCGACCGCTTCGGCCCGCTGCCGGAGGAGGTTCAGCAACTGCTCGAGATCGTCGCGATCAAGGCGTTGTGCAAGCGGGCCAATGTCGAGAAGGTCGAGGCTGGGCCCAAGGGCATCATCGTCGCCTTCCGGGGCAACGAATTCGCCAATCCGGAAGGGCTCGTCTCCTATGTCGCGAAGATCGGCACGCTGGCAAAGGTCAGGCCGGACATGCGCCTCGTCTTCATCGACGATTTCGAGACCGCCGAGCAACGCCTCAAGGGCACCAAGCGCCTGCTGACTGACCTCGTCCGGATTTCGGAGCGCAAGAAGGCGGCGTGATCGGCGCGCCGCCCGCACGAAGCCGGCGGCCCATATGCGATCGCACCGCACGGATCCCGCAGGGGCCTGGACGTGATCGAGCCCTCATCCTGAGGTGCGCTTCGCAGAAGCGCGCCTCGCAGGTCGATCCAGAAGTTCCCGCGAGCCAAAGCCGAAAAGCGCCACAATTTCGCCGATCCGCGCAATTTTAGCGATCGGATTGAGCGGGATTTGAGCGGTGCCCGGTTACAAGCCTCCCCATCGTCGGACGGCCTGTGGGGGGCCTCGTGCAGATCCGCTATATCAGCTTCATCTTCCTGATCGGCCTCGCGATTTTCTTTTTCAGCGCGGCCCAGGCGGGGCCGTCCGCCATCCTGGGCTGAGGATCACGGGCGCACCTGTCGCCTCGCCGCCACGGCCGCCGGCAAAATGCTGCCACTTTCACAAGTCGGGTTGACATGTGGCCGGTTTCTGACACTTCTGTGCCCGCTCTGAGGCGCGGGGATGCTGCGTTTTCGTCTGGCGCGGCGCGCCCGGCGCTTAACGATCCCTTAAAGAAATTGGCCGAAAACTCGGCTCTACCGCCTATGCGGTCGAGACGACGCGATGGTTTTCGGCGCGAACAGACGGACGGACGGCATGACACGAGGCGCAGGTTCTTCGGTGACTGAGACGCTGCCCGACGCGACCGTCCCGACGATGCTGCCCTCCCGCTCCGTTTCGGTCGCACGCTTGGGCTGCGCGGTTCTCGCGGGCCTGTTTGCGGCCAATTGCGCCGGCAATCAGGTCGCGGGACGCAAGTCCAAGGAGATCGGCGCCTTCCCCTCCTCGAAATACGGCCCGGCCAGCCCGCGGGTGATCGCCGATGGCGAGCCGGTGCCGAAAGGCGGCGGCAGGCTCCTGATCGGCAAGGCCTATTCGGTCGCAGGCAAGCGCTATGTCCCGTTCGACAAGCCGGTCGGTTTCAGCGCCGTCGGCACCGCCTCTTGGTATGGCGAGGCCTTCCACGGCCGCCGCACCTCGAATGGCGAGGTCTATGACCGCAACAGCATCTCGGCCGCGCACCCCACCATGCCGCTTCCGGCCTATGCGCGCGTCACCAACCTCCTGAACAACCGTTCGATCATCGTGCGCGTCAACGATCGCGGCCCCTTCCACGGCAACCGCCTGATGGACGTGTCGCAGAAGACCGCCGAGGCGCTGGCCTTCCGCCATCTCGGCACCGCGCGCATCAAGATGGAGTATCTCGGCCAGGCCTCGCTCGCCGGCTCCGACGACAATCTGCTGCTCGCCTCGCTGCGCACGGACGGCACGCCCGCCGCCATCCCCGGCACGAGCGCGCGCACCATGGTCGCGTCCAACAGCGCCACCTCTCTCAACCGCACGCCGAGCCCGGACGTCGAGACCGAGACGGCGGAGGCCGAGCTGCCCGCGACGCAGCCGGTGGCCCCGGCGCCCCAGCCGGTGGCTCAGGCCTATGCTCCGGCCCAGCCGCGCTTCATCCAGCCTTCGGCGCCCGTCGCCGCTTCGCTGGTCTCCGCCCCGGTCGCCTCCGCCGCACCGCTCGCCGGCATGGCCGTGAAGGGCGCGCCGCTGCCGCCGAGCCGGCCCTTCGATCTCGACACCATCGCCAATGCAGGCCGCCCCGTGGCGATGCCGGCGACGCTGCGCACGACGCTGCCGCCGATTCGCGGCTCCGTCGCCAGCCTCTATGCCACGCCTGAGAAGGCCGGGCTCGACCGGCTGCCGCCGCGTCATCCGTTGCGCAAGGTGTCCGCACAGTCGCTCGAGACGCTGGCGCGCGATTGACCGTCTCCCGGCTCGGGCTCCTCGGCCCGTTTCCGCTCCCGAGCCTGGCATGAGCGTTTTCGTCTCGCCGCCCCGTTTTCGCAAAGCCCGGTCCGCGCTGCGGGGCTGGGCTTTTGCGTTGCTGGCATTTCTTGCCGCGAGCGCCGGCGCGACCGCGCCGGCTTTCGCCCAAGCCTTCCAGTCGCAGGCCCCCATCGCTTTCCTGATCGACACGCAGAGTGGAGCGGTGCTCTACGAAAAGGCGCCGGACGAGCCCGTCGCCCCGGCCAGCATGGCGAAGATCGTCACCGCGCTCGTGGCGTTCCAGGAGATCGCCGCCGGCAAGCTGACGCTCGACACCGAGATCACCATCTCCGAGAACGCCTGGCGCAAGGGCGGGGCGCCGGCGCGCGGGACCACCATGTTCGCCGCCGTGCGCAGCCGCATCAAACTCTCTGACATCCTGCAGGGCCTCATCGTGCAGGCGGGAAACGACGCCGCCATCGCGCTGGCCGAGGCGATCGCCGGCGACGAGCCGACCTTCGCGCGCATCGCGACCGAGCGGGTGAGGGCGCTGGGCCTGACCGCCTCGGTTTTCAGGAACGCCACCGGCATCCCCGATCCCGAGCAGAAGACCACGGCGAGGGAGCTCGCCCGCCTCGCCGACCACATCATCAGGACCTACCCGGAGCACTACCCGCTCTTCGGGCAGAAGGAATTCACCTGGAACAGGATCCGGCAGGTCAACCGCAACCCGCTGCTGACCATGGACATCGGCGCCGACGGTTTGCAGACCGGCGATCTCGACGGCGTTGGCTTCGGCCTGGTCGGCTCGGCGGTCCAGAACGGGCAGCGCCTGATCGTCGTCGTCCACGGCCTGAAGACGGCGCGAGACCGCGCCGCCGAGGCCCAGAAGCTGCTCGAATGGGGTTTTCGCGCCTTTGAGCGCCGGCAGATCTTCGCCGAGAACGAGATCATCGGCGAGGCCAGCGTGTTCGGCGGCCAGAAGGGGCGCGTCCCCCTGAAGACGAATGGGCCGGTCACGCTGCTCCTGCCGCGCGGCACCTCGGACAAGCTCGCCGCGCGCATCGTCTATCGCGGCCCGCTGCTGGCTCCGGTGGCCGAGGGCGACACGGTCGGCCAGCTGGTGCTGATGCGCGGCGAGGTGAAGACGCTGGAGCTTCCTCTCTATGCGGCCGAAAGTGTCCCGACCGGCACGCTGCCGCGCCGTGCGCTCGACGCCGTCATCGAGGTCTCGACCGGCTGGATCCGACAGGCGCTCGCGCGCGTGACCCGTGGCGGCTGAGATGGTGGGCCGCTTCATCACTCTCGAAGGCGGGGAGGGCGCCGGCAAGTCGACGCTGTCGCGCGCCCTGTCCGCGCGTCTTCAGGGGACGGGGCTGAGCGTCCTCGCCACCCGCGAGCCAGGCGGCTCGCCGAAGGCGGAGGCCATCCGCGCCGCGATCCTCGGCGGGCATTTCAAGCCCCATGGCGCCTTTGCCGAGGCGCTGATGTTCTCCGCTGCCCGCATCGACCATCTCGACACGCTGATCCGGCCGGCGCTGGCCCGAGGCGATTGGGTGATCTGCGACCGCTTCCTCGATTCGACGCGGGTCTATCAGGGCGCGCTCGGGGCGGTCGAGCCCGGCCTCCTGAGCGAACTGGAGCGCATCACTCTCGACGGGGCTGTGCCGGACCTGACGCTCATTCTCGATCTCGACCCGCAGATCGGCCTGGCGCGCGCGGCCAGCCGCCGTTCGCCCGGCGAAGCGGTGGACCGCTTCGAGGGCGAGACCCTCGCCTTCCATCAGCGCCTGCGGCAGGCTTATCTCGCCATCGCGGCGGACGAGCCCTCGCGCTGCGCCGTGCTGGATGCCAGCCAGCCGCCGGAGGCTCTGGCGGAGGCGGCGTGGAGTGTCGTAAGCGAAAGGCTGATCGACAACCGGACAGCCTGATGCGCGAGACCACCGACGAACCCGATCGCCTGCCGAACGCGCCGCATCCGCGCGAGACGCTTGCGTTGATCGGGCATGGTGCGCAGGAACGGACCTTTCTCGAGGCACTGCGCTCTGGCCGCATGCACCATGCCTGGCTGCTCGGCGGGCCCGAAGGCATCGGCAAGGCGAGCTTTGCCTACCGGGCCGCGCGGTTCATGCTGGCGGCGGGCGAACCGGCCGAGCGCGCGCGAGCGGTCGACAGCCTCGCCATGCGGGAAGCCGACCCGGCCACAAGGCGGGTGATGGCACGCTCCCATCCCGACCTGCACCTCCTCCGGCGCAGCCTGAAGCCGGACGGCAAGAGCTACACCAGCAACATCCCGGTCGATGCGGCGCGCCGGGTGATCGACCGCTTCGGATCGAGCGCCGCCGAGGGGGGATGGCGCGTCTGCATCGTCGATTCCGCCGAAGACATGGACAGGCCGACCGCCAACGCCCTGCTCAAGCTTCTGGAAGAGCCGCCGCCCCGGGCGCTGTTTCTGATCGTCGCCCATGCGCCCGGCCGCCTGCTGCCCACCATCCGCTCGCGCTGTCGGCTGCTCGGCTTCGAGCCGCTTGCGCCGCATCAGGTCGAGGAGGCCGGGCGGATCGCGCTCGAGCGCATGGAGGCACCCTTCGACGGCGGGGCACTGTCGCGAGCCGCCTCGCTCTCCGAGGGCTCGGTCAAGCGCGCGCTGACCTATGTCGAACCGCAGACGCTGGCGCTGGTCGAGGCCGTGCGCGCCCGGCTCGACGCGCTGCCGCAGATCGACGCCCTCGCCTTGCTGGCGCTGGCCGAGGATGTCGCGGGCAAGGCCGGCGAGCGCGATTTCGGCGTGATGATCGAGACCGTGCAGGGCTGGCTCTCGGACCATCTCCACGCCCATGCTGCGGCGCAACCGGCGCGCCTTGCACCGCTGGCGGAGGTATGGGAGAAACTGCACAAAGCGGCCCGCGAGGTGGAGACTTACAATCTCGACCGCCGGCCGCTTGTCATTTCGATGTTTCATGATCTGTCGTCTGCGGTTGCCCGCTCGCGCGCAGCGTGAAGCGTAAGCCCCCGGACGGACGATGGCCACGGCCCCGAAATTCTACCTCACCACCGCGATCCACTACACCAACGGGCCGCCGCATATCGGACACGCCTATGAGATGGTGGCCTCGGATGCGATCGCGCGCTTCAAGCGCCTCGACGGCTACGATGTCTATGCCCAGACCGGCACGGACGAGCACGGCCAGAAGGTCCAGCGCACGGCCGAGCAGAACGGCCTCTCGCCCAAGGCCTTCGTCGACCAGATCGCCGCCCGCTTCCAGGAGATGGAGCAGGTTCTCGGCTGCTCCTTCGACCGCTTCATCCGCACCACCGACGCCGACCACAAGGTCTCGACCGACGAGCTCTGGCGGCGGATGGAGGCCAATGGCGACATCTACCTCGCCAAATATTCCGGCTGGTATTCGGTCCGCGACGAGGCCTTCTACGGCGATGAGGAAACGACGCTCCAGCCCGACGGCACGAGGCTGGGCGGGCAGGGGACTCCCGTGGAGTGGGTGGAGGAGGAGAGTTATTTCTTCCGCCTTGCCAAATACCAGGATGCCCTGCTGAAGCTCTACGAGGACGTGCCGGACTTCGTCTCGCCCGAGACGCGCAGGAACGAGGTCGTGTCCTTCGTGAAGTCGGGCCTCGAGGATCTCTCGATCAGCCGCACGACCTTCGACTGGGGCTTGGCGGTGCCTGGCGACCCCAAGCACGTGATGTATGTCTGGGTCGATGCGCTGAACAACTACCTGACCGGAACGGGCTTCCCCGATCCGGCGAGCCCGCGCGCACATTACTGGCCGGCCGATGTCCACATCATCGGCAAGGATATCGTGCGCTTTCATACGGTCTATTGGCCGGCCTTCCTGATGTCGGCGGGGCTCGCCCTGCCCAGGCGCGTCTTCGGCCATGGCTTCCTGCTTAACAAGGGCACGAAGATGTCGAAGTCGCTCGGCAATGTCGTCGATCCCTTCGCGCTGGCGCAAAGCTATGGCGTCGATCAGCTGCGCTATTTCTTCCTGCGCGAGGTCTCCTTCGGCCAGGACGGCAATTACAGCCATGAGGCCATCGTGGGCCGGATCAATGCCGATCTCGCCAACGACCTCGGCAATCTGGCGCAGCGCTCGCTGTCGATGATCGCCAAGAACTGCGAGGGCAGGGTGCCCACCTGCGGCGCCCTCACCCCGGCCGACGAGGCGATGCTCGCCATCGCCGATGGCGCCCTCGCCAAGGCGCGGGAGGCGATGACGGACTTCGCCCTGCACACGCTGCTGGCGGAAATCTGGGCCGTGGTGGCCGAGGCGAACCGCTATTTCGCCGCCAACGAGCCCTGGCGCCTGTCCAAGAGCGATCCGGCGCGCCGCGACACCGTGCTCTATGTCACGATCGAGGTGATCCGGCAGGTCGTGATCCTTGTCCAGCCGGTGATGCCTGTCTCCGCCGGCAAGCTGCTGGACCTGCTGGCGATCCCGGCCGGCCAGCGTGACTTCGCCGCGCTCGGCGCCGGGCATCGTCTGGTCACGGGAACAGAACTGCCGGCGCCGAGTGGCGTCTTCCCGCGCTATGTCGAGCCCGAGGACGGCAAGGCGGATTGATGCTGATCGACACCCATTGCCATCTCGACTTCCCGGACTTCGCCGAGGAGCTGCCGGCCTATGTCGCGCGCGCCGAGGCGGCCGGGGTCGAACGGATGGTGACGATCTCGACGCGGGTGGCGCGCTACGAGGCCTATAAGGCCATCGCGGAGCGTTTCCCGTCGGTCTGGTTCTCGGTCGGCACCCATCCGCATCAGGCCCATGAGGAGCTGGACGTCACCGCCGAGCAGCTCGTCGAGCTGTCGCGGCATCCGCGCTGCGTCGCGATCGGCGAGGCGGGGCTGGATTATCATTACGATTCCAGTCCGCGTGAGGCGCAGGCGCAGGGCCTGCGCACCCATATCGCCGCCGCCCGCATCACGCAGTTACCGCTCGTGATCCATGCCCGCGAGGCCGACGAGGACATGGCGGCGATCCTGCGAGAGGAGATGGGGAAGGGTGCTTTCCCAGCCATCCTGCACTGCTTCACCGCCGGCGAGGCACTGGCCCTGACCGGTGTCGAGCTCGGCCTTTACATCTCCTTTTCCGGGATCCTGACCTTCAAGACCTCGGCAAGCCTGCGTCGCATCGCGCGAATGGTGCCGCGCGAGCGGCTGCTGGTGGAGACCGACGCGCCCTATCTCGCGCCGGTACCGTTCAGGGGCAAGCGCAACGAACCCTCCTATGTCGTTGAGACGGCGAAGGTTCTCGCCGAGACGCTCGGGCTGGACTTCGCCGCCGCCGCCAAACTGACGAGCGAAAACGCCCGCCGCTGCTATTGGAAGATGGACCACGCGGCACCCGTCGCGCAGGTCGCCTGACACCCGCCATGAGCCTCACCGTCACCATTCTCGGCTGCGGCTCTTCCGGCGGGGTGCCGCGCCCCGGCGCCGGCTGGGGCGCCTGCGATCCGGCCGAGCCGAAAAACCGGCGGCTGCGCTGTTCGATCCTGGTCGAGCGCCGCGGTGAAGGCGGCACGACGCGGGTGCTGGTCGATACGGGCCCGGATCTGCGCGAGCAGCTGATCGCCGCGGCGGTGCCGGCGCTGGACGGCGTGCTGATGACGCATGACCATGCCGACCACACCCATGGCATCGACGACCTGCGGGCGCTGGTGCTGCACATGGGCGCGCGCATCCGGATCCATGCCGATGAGCGCACGCAGGATTCCTTGCGCCGCCGCTTCGGCTATCTCTTCGAGACGCCGCCCGGGAGCCATTATCCGCCGATACTCGACCTCGACGAAATCGGCGCCGGCCGGTCGGTGACGATCGAGGGACGCGGCGGCCCGATCGAGGCTCTGCCGCTGCGCGTCGAGCATGGACCGAACTACGAGGCGCTGGGCTTCCGCTTCGGCGCATTGGCCTATCTGCCGGATGTCAGCCTGATCCCGCCGGCGGCGCTCGAAGCGCTGACGGACCTCGACGTGCTGGTCCTCGACTGCCTGCGCGAGAAGCCGCATGTCAGCCATTTCCATCTCGCCCAGTCGCTGGAGGCGGTCGCGACGCTGAAGCCACGTCGCGCGATCCTGACGAACCTTCATGTCGATCTCGATTATGCGAGCCTCTCCAGACGCTTGCCGGCCGGCATGGAAGCGGCGTTCGATGGCATGACCATCGTCACGGGCGATTGAGGGGCCGTGCCGGGCCCCTCGATTGGATCAGTTTAAGTTCCATAATATGTCTTATGCGAATCACGGACGAAAGGGTATCGGCGTCGATCCCGACCATGCCCCCGGCTCGTCCTCCAGTCGCATCGCGGGCCCATCGACGATCCCGTCCGCGAGCCGCCCGATCTCTCGGGACGATGTGCTGCTCCTGCCGATCACCCAGGCGACGAGCGCGACCTTCGTCGATCTGTATTTCGAGCGCGCCTTCCTCTTTTTCATCGAGGCCGGCTCAAAGCGGGTTCATTGTCCCGTCCAGGGAGAGGTCGTCGGCTCCGCCGGCGATGTGATGATCTTCCCGTCGGGCTCGATGGTGACGATGGAGAACCGTCCGCTGATCGACGCCGCCTATCGGGCCCAGGGTCTGAGCTTTTCCCATGAACTGGTCGATGCCGTCTTTGCCGGTCTCGCCATCGGCGCCGGGCCTTTCGGCGTCCAGATGCTGCGCGAGGAGCCGCATCGGCCCGCGGCCGTCCTGCAACTGGTCCGCGAAACGCTCGACCGCACGGATCTTCCTGAAGCCGTGAAATCGCATCGGCTCATTGAGCCGCTGATCTGGCTGCGGTCCCTCGGAATCCGCCTGTCCATTCGCAGCGAGCAGGAACCGATGAGCCGGGTGCGACGCCTCATTGCCACTGACCTGGAGCGCGACTGGCGTGTGGCGCAAGTCGCCGAATCCTTCGCCATGAGCGAAGCCACCTTCCGGCGCTGGCTCGCGCGATCCGATTCGAGTTTCGGCCGCATCTTGCACCACACGCGCCTCGAAGCGGCGCTCGCCCGGCTCCAAGGCACGGCGCTCCCGATCTCGACGATCGCGCTGGATTGCGGGTTCAAGACGCCCTCGCATTTCTCTGCCGCGTTTCGCCGACGCTTCGGCATTTCGCCGCGCCAGATCCGCATTGCCGCAGATTGAGCGTTTGACGCCAGTTTCTGAGCGGAGCCCGACAGCACCCTGCGTCCGAGGCGGCTATCTCTGAGGCCTCCACAGGCTCTCAGGACGAGATCGACCATGTTCCCCAAACTCATGACGGCCACCACGATCGCGCTGGCATTGACCGCAGGCGCGGCCGCCGCCCAGGATTTCAAGGTCAAGAGCACCTCGGTCTCGGAAGGCCGGCCGCTCGCCGACGCGCAGGTCTTCAGGGGGTTCGGGTGCGAAGGCGGCAACCAGTCGCCGCAGCTTTCGTGGTCGGGAGCCCCGGCAGGCACCAGGAGCTTCGCGATCACGGTGTATGACCCGGATGCGCCGACCGGTTCTGGCTGGTGGCACTGGACCGTTCTCGGCATCCCTGCGGCGGTCACCTCTCTCGCCGAGGGAGCGAGCGGCCGGAGCGCCCTGCCCTCCGGCTCGGTCGAACTGACCAATGATTACGGCACGAAGGGCTTTGGCGGCGCCTGCCCGCCGCACGGCGAAATGCACCGCTACGTCTTCACCATCCATGCGCTGTCCGCCGACAAGCTGGATCTGCCTGCCAACCCGAGCAATGCGCTGGCCGGCTTCATGATCCGCACCAAGACGCTGGCCACGGCCCGGATGACGGCGGTCTACAGCCGCTGAAGTTCGGCGAAGCGAAACGCCCATCGGCGACATCGTGGCGGAAGGGGTGGGATTCGAACCCACGGTAGGCTTGCACCCACGGCGGTTTTCAAGACCGCTGCCTTAAACCACTCGGCCACCCTTCCGTCGCGTGTTCAATGCCGGGCCGGGCGCGGCTTGGCAAGGGGTCGGCTTAGCGAGAGGCGGCGCGGCAACAGGTCGAGCTGGAAGGAGGTCGGCTCGGCGCCAAGCCCGGCCCCCTTCCCTGCGCATCCTGCGGACACGGCCCGGTCGGCATCTTGACTCGGCTCCCGCGGCAGCGGAGCATCGTTATATTCGAACGGGTATAACGGAGAGCATCGCCATGCGACGTCGCCTGTTTCTGTCGGCTGCGCTTTCGGTGGTCGTCTCGCTCGCTCCGGGCCTGCCGCCGGCCCAGGCACAGGGCAAGGACCTCGTCGTCTTCGCTGCGGCCAGCATGAAGACGGCGCTGGACGAGATCGCCGCCAATTGGGCGAAGGAAACCGGCAAGCCGGCGCCGAAGATCTCCTATGCCGCCAGCAACGTGCTCGCGCGGCAGATCGAGCAGGGCGCGCCGGCCGATCTCTTCGTTTCGGCCGATCTGGACTGGATGGATGAAGCGGCCGGCAAGGGCGCGATCCGGCCCGGCACGCGCATCGAGCTGCTCGGCAACCGGATCGTGCTGATCGCGCCCAGCACCTCGACCGCTGCCGTCGAGCTGAAGCCCGGCGTCGATCTCACCACCCTGCTCGGCCAGGGGCGCCTCGCCATGGGCCATGTCGACGCGGTCCCGGCGGGCAAATACGGCAAGGCGGCGCTGGAAAAACTCGGTGCTTGGGACCGGCTCAAGGACAAGGTCGCACAGGCCGACAACGTGCGCGCCGCGCTGCTGCTGGTCTCGCGCGGCGAGGCGCCGCTCGGGATCGTCTACGCCACCGACGCCGTGGCCGATCCCGGGGTAAAGGTGATCGCGACCTATCCCGCCGACAGCCATCCCCCGATCATCTATCCGGCGGCCGTGACGACGGGATCGGCGCATGCGGACGCGGCGGCCTTCCTGGCCTATCTTCGCGGGAAGGCGGCTCAGCCCGTCTTCGAGAAACAGGGCTTCACCGTGCTGAACCACCCGGCCTCGGGCAGCTGATGCTCCTCGCATGATCGCGCGATGACGATGGGGCTGACCCCAGAGGAATGGCAGGCGGTGCAGCTCAGCCTGGTCGTGGCGGCCACGGCCATGCTGGCGAGCCTGCCTTTCGGCGTCGCTGTCGCCCTGCTGCTGGCGCGCGGGCGGTTCTGGGGCAAGTCGCTACTCGATGCGCTGGTGCATCTGCCGCTGATCCTGCCGCCCGTGGTGACCGGATACCTGCTCCTCATCGGCTTCGGCCGACGCGGGCCGATCGGGCAATTCCTCGCCGACACCTTCGGCATCACCCTCTCCTTCCGCTGGACCGGCGCGGCTCTGGCCTGCGCCGTGATGGGCTTCCCGCTGATGGTCCGGGCGATGCGGCTCTCGATCGAGGCGGTGGACCGCAAGCTCGAGGCGGCTGCGGCAACGCTGGGCGCGAGCCCCGCCTGGGTGTTCCTCACCGTGACACTGCCGCTGAGCCTGCCGGGGATCCTGGCCGGCATGGTCCTGTGCTTCGCCAAAGCGATGGGCGAATTCGGCGCGACGATCACCTTCGTCTCCAATATCCCGGGCGAGACGCAGACCCTGCCCTCGGCGATCTACACCCTCACCCAGGTGCCAGGCGGAGAAGCCGGCGCGCTGCGGCTGACGCTGATCTCGATCGCGATCTCGGTGGCGGCGCTTTGTCTCTCCGAATGGCTGGCCAGGGCCGTCGGCCGGCGGACCGCAGAGGCATGAGCGCGCCCGTTCTCGACCTTGCGGTTCGCCACCGCCTCGGCAGCTTCCAGCTCGATGCCGTCCTGCGCTCCGATGCGCAGGTCACAGCGCTGTTCGGCCCTTCGGGCGCGGGCAAGACCACGCTGATCAATAGCATCGCCGGGCTTTCTCGCCCGCAGGAAGGTCATGTCCGGGTCGCAGGCGAGACCCTGACGGATGTCGCAGCCAATATCGCCCTGCCGCCGCACCGGCGCCGCATCGGCTATGTCTTCCAGGATGCACGGCTATTTCCGCATCTCAGCGTTCGGCGGAACCTGCTGTTCGGCCATGGTTTCGTGCCGCGGTCTCTGCGCCGCCCGGCCCAATTGGCGCGGGTGACGGAAATGCTCGGCATCGGCCATCTTCTGGCGCGCCGCCCCGGCGCCTTGTCGGGCGGGGAGAAGCAGCGCGTCGCCATCGGCCGGGCGCTGCTGGCGCAGCCGCGGCTGCTGCTGCTGGACGAACCGCTGGCCGCGCTGGACGAGGCGCGCAAGTCCGAGATCCTGCCCTATCTCGAGCGGCTGCGCGACGAGGCCGAGATGCCGATCATCTATGTCTCGCACGCGGTGGCCGAGGTGACGCGGCTGGCGGGCACCGTCGCGTTGATGGAACAGGGCCGCATCACCGCCTGCGGGCCTCCGGCGGAGGTGTTCTCGCGGCTCGACCTGGCGACACGACCCGGCGCGCCCGAGCCATCGGCGGTGCTGCCGGCCGTGGTGCTGGATTTCGACGAGACGTTCGGACTGGCGCGGCTGATGACCCCGGCCGGTGTGTTGCTGGTCGGACGCGGCGATCTGCGGACCGGCCAGCATCTGCGCGTGCGCATCCTCGCCGGCGACGTGATGCTGGCACTGGCGCGCCCCGCCGGTGTGAGCGCCCTCAATGCCCTGCCCTGCCGGGTCGCGGCGTTGGGCGAGCGCGGAGGCCCGGGCGGCGGCACCGTGCATCTGGCACTGGAGTGCGAAGGCGAGCGTCTCGTCGCGAAGATCACCGCGAAATCGGTGGCGGAGCTCGGATTGCGGGTGGGAATGCAGGTGCATGCCGTGGTCAAGAGCGTCTCGGTCGAGACGGGGTAGCCGCGCCCTCGCTGCCGGATGATCGAGCGTCCTCGATGGTCCTTGACCTTCCCATTATGGGAAGCCCTATATGATCCGTCGTCGAGGTATGGCGGAGGCGACGGTGACAATCATCGAAGACGAGGCGAAGGGGCCGATCGCGCCAGGAACGGCGGATTGCCGTGCCTCCGCTTTCGACATGCGGATCGGCGGCCTCTCCTGCGCCGGCTGCGTCGGGCGTGTCGAGCGGGCCATCGCCGCTGTGCCCGGCGTGGCGGCTGTATCGGTCAATCTCGCGACCGAGCGCGCTCATGTCACGCTGGCGCCGGGGGCCGATCGCGACGTGGCCGCTGCGATCGGCAGCGCCGTGCGTCAGGCCGGTTACGAGCCGCAGGACGAAACCATCGAACTCGCGATCAGGGGCATGAATTGCGCCTCATGCGTCGGCCATGTCGAGCGGGCGTTGCGGAGCGTGCCGGGCGTCAGCGACGCCATGGTCAATCTTGCCACGGAGAGCGCCCGGGTGCGCGCCTTCGCGCAGGGCGATATCGTACCGGCGCTGCGGGCGGCGATCGAGAAGGCCGGCTATGAAGCCTCGGCGCCCGCGACCGATCCCGGCAAGGCGGCCGATCGGCGTGAGTTGCGCGAAGAGGCCAGGGCCGAGGAGCAGGCAAAGCTGGGGCGCTCGGTCATTCTGGCCGGCCTGCTGACGCTGCCGCTTCTCGCGATCGAGATGGGGGGGCATCTGGTCCCTGCCCTGCACCACGCGCTGGCCGACCGGGTCGGGGAGCAGCCTCTGCGGCTCGTCTCCTTCGTGCTGGCGAGCCTGGTGCTGTTCGGGCCAGGGCTCGTCTTCCTGCGACGGGGCTGGCCGGCATTGCTGCGCGGCGCGCCCGACATGAACACCCTGGTCATGCTCGGCGCCGGCGCGGCCTGGCTCTCCTCCAGCTTCGCGACCTTTCGGCCGGATCTTTTGCCGCAAGGCAGCGCACTGACCTATTTCGAATCGGGTGCGGTCATCGTGACGCTGATCCTGCTCGGGCGCTGGTTCGAGGCGCGCGCCAAAAGCCGCACCGGGGCGGCGATCGGCCGCCTCATGGCCCTGCGACCGCGCACGGCCCGCGTTCTGCGCGGCGGAACCGAGATGGATATCGCCATCGACGCGGTGACGATCGGAGATCTCCTTGTGCTGCGTCCGGGCGAGCAGGTGCCGGTGGATGGCGAGGTGGTCGACGGCGTTTCCCATGTCGATGAGTCGATGATCAGCGGCGAGCCGGTTCCGGTGCGCAAGCAGGCGGGCGACCGCGTGATCGGGGGAACGGTCAACGGCTCGGGCGCCCTGCGCTTCACGGCCCGGGCCGTGGGATCGGGCACGGTGCTCGCGCAGATCATTCGCGCCGTCGAGGCGGCACAGGGCGAAAAGCTGCCGATCCAGGCGGCGGTGGACCGGATCACGCTCTGGTTCGTGCCGGCGGTCATCGGCCTTTCAGCTCTTACCGCACTCGCCTGGCTGCTCTGGGGGCCGGACCCCGCCTGGGCCCACGCGCTGGTCAACGCGGTCGCGGTGCTGGTCATCGCCTGTCCCTGCGCCATGGGGCTGGCGGTGCCGACCTCGATCATCGTCGGCACCGGGCGCGGTGCCGAGATCGGCGTGCTCTTTCGCCAGGGTGACGCGCTGCAGGCGCTGAAGAAGGTCGACATCGTGGCCTTCGACAAGACCGGGACCTTGACCGAGGGCAAACCCGAGCTGACCGATTGGGAGGTCGCCACCGGCTTCGTCTCCGACGAGGTGCTGCGCCTCGCCGCCTCTGTGGAAAACCGCTCGGAGCACCCTCTGGCCCATGCCATCGTGAGGGCCGCCGAGCGGCACCGGCTCGCCTTGGCCGAACCCTCGGACTTCGCCAGCGATGCCGGGCGCGGCGTCGCCGCCACCGTGGAGGGCAAGCGCGTCGCCATCGGCGGCCGGCGGCTGATGGACGAGCTGGGCATCGACACCGCTGGGGTCACCGGCAGGGCTCGCGGCTTCGCGGAGGACGGCAAGACAGCGCTCTTCGTCGCGATCGACGGCCGGCTGGCCGCAGTGCTGGCCGTGGCCGATCCGCTGAAGGAGAGCGCGGCAGCCGCCATTGCGGCGCTGCACGCGCGGGGCCTGCACGTCGCGATGGTGACGGGCGACGACAAACGCACGGCCGCGGCGGTGGGCCGCCGGGTCGGCATCGAGGATATCCGCGCCGAGGTGCTGCCCACGGGCAAGGCCGAGGTTGTGAAGGCGCTTCAGCAAGGCGGGCGGCATGTCGCCTTCGTCGGGGACGGAATCAACGACGCCCCTGCCCTCGCCCAGGCCGATATCGGCATCGCGATCGGAACCGGCACCGACATCGCCATCGACAGTGCCGATGTCGTTCTGATGTCCGGCGACGTGCGAGGCGTCGCCCGCGCCATCGCGCTGTCGGGAGCGGTGATGGCGAATATCCGGCAGAACCTGGCCTGGGCCTTCGGCTATAATGCGGTGCTAATCCCGGTTGCCGCGGGCGTGCTCTATCCCGGCTTCGGCATTGCGCTCTCGCCGGTCTTCGCCGGGCTGGCGATGGCGCTGTCCAGCGCGAGCGTGGTTGCCAACGCGCTGCGGCTGCGCCGCTACGAGGCGGAGGTGAGATGAACATCGGCGAAGCCGCAGCCGGCTCGGGCGTCAGCGCCAAGATGATCCGCTATTACGAGAGCATCGGGCTGATCGGCCCGGCCGCCCGCAGCGCAGCCCGTTACCGCGTCTATGGCGAGGACGAGCTGCATACGCTGCGCTTCATCCGGCGGGCACGGGATCTGGGCTTCTCGCTGGAGGAAACCCGCGACCTGCTGGCGCTCTGGCGCGACCGCAGCCGGGCCAGCGCCGATGTCAAGGCGCTCGCCACGGCTCATATCCGCGAGCTCGAGGCCAAGGCGGCCGAGCTGCAGGCAATGGCCGACACGTTGCGCCATCTGGCGGCTCATTGCCACGGCAATAACCGGCCCGACTGCCCGATCCTGAACGATCTTGCCGCTCCTCCCCGGCGAAGCGGGGCCTGAAGCATCGGTCGCGGCTGCGTCCAGGCGCCCGAAGGTCCGGGACGCCGCTCCGCTATGCGCCAGCGCGGTGGACGGCGGCCGGCTTGATTGCTCTTATGCGTTCCGCAACGAGGCCGATGCCCCCGCGGCAGCAACGAGCGGCCTCCCAACGAGAGCGGTCACGGCTCCTTCGAGGCGCTTGGCCCAGGTGGAACGAGCATGGATAATCGAAACGATCTCTGGCGGCATGTGGATGCGCATAAGGACCGGCTGGTCGCCCTGTCGGACCGGGTCTGGGGCATGCCGGAGGTGTGCTACACCGAGAAGCACTCCGTCGCGGAGCATGTCGCCGAACTGAAGCATCACGGCTTCAGGCTTACCGAAAACGTCGCCGACATCCCGACCGCCGTGATCGGCGAGGCGGGCGAAGGCGGCCCGGTCATCGCCTTCCTTGGCGAATACGATGCCCTGCCCGGACTCTCCCAGGAAGCCGGGATCGCTGAGCACAAGGAGATCGAGACCGGCGGCCACGGCCATGGCTGCGGCCACAACCTGCTCGGCTCCGCCGCCCTGCTCGCCGCCGTCGCAATGAAGGACTGGCTTGCCGAGAACAAGATCCCCGGCCGCGTGCGCTATTATGGCTGCCCGGCGGAGGAAGGCGGCGCGGCCAAGGCCTTCATGGTCCGCGACGGCGCTTTCGACGATGCGGATGTCGCGATCTCCTGGCATCCCTCCAGCTTCTGGGAGGTGGCGCCGGCGCTGGCTCTCGCCAACACCCGCGCCGATTTCGTCTTCACCGGCCGCGCCTCCCACGCCGCCGCCGCGCCGCATCTGGGCCGCTCGGCGCTCGATGCCGTCGAACTGATGAATGTCGGCGTCAATTACATGCGCGAACACATGCCGTCCGATGCGCGCGTGCATTACGCTCTGCTGGATACCGGCGGCATCGCCCCCAACGTGGTGCAGGCCCATGCCCGCGTCCGCTACTCCATCCGCGCCCGCGATCTGCGCGGCATGCTGGAACTGGTCCAGCGGGTCAAGAAGATCGCCGAAGGCGCGGCGCTGATGACCGAGACCAAGATGGAGATGCGGATCGTCAGCGCCGTCTCCGATCTCGTCGGCAACACGCCGCTCGAGCAGGCGATGCACAAGGTCATGGACGAACTCGGCCCGCCGCATTTCGACGATGCCGACAGAGCCTTTGCCGAGGAGATCCGCAAGACGCTCTCCCCCCAGGAGATCGCTTCGGTCTGGCGGGCCGTCGGCCTGCCTGATACGGGCGCCCCGCTGGCCGATTTCCTGGTCCCGCTCGACACCAAGCGCAACCCGGCGATCGGCTCGACCGATATCGGCGATGTCAGCTGGGCGGTGCCGACCGTGCAGGCTCACGCGCCGACCGTCGCCACCGGCACGCCCTTCCACACCTGGCAGGTCGTGGCCCAGGGCAAGCAGCCGGCCGCCCACAAGGCGATGGTGCATGTCGCCAAGGCGATGGCGGCGACGGGCGCCGCCGTGCTGACCGACCCAGCGCTGATGGCCGCCGCCAAGGCCGACCATAAGGCCCGCCTCGGCAAGGATGGCTACACCTCGCCGCTCCCGCCCGAGGTCAAGCCGCCGCTGACCATGTCGCTGGGCTGATCGGCCGCCGCCCCGATATGACGAAGCCTCCGGAGCGCTGTTCCGGAGGCTTTTTTTGTCGGGCTGCAAGCGCCGCTGCGTGCGGGTGGCGTCAGACTTCGATCACCAGCGCCTGCACTTGCGGCTTCTTGCCCCATTCTTCGTTGACGGCGCTGCGCACGCCGCGCTCCAGCGCATTGCGCAGTGCCTCGGGGTCGCGCCGGCGGGCCTTCGGGATGCCGTCCAGCAGATCGGCGACCGTGTCGGCGACGAACTCGTCGAAATCCGTGCCGTCGCGCGTGCGGGGCGGCAGGCCGAGCACGGCGATTTCCGGCTCGCCGGCGATGCCGCCCTTTTCGTCCACGGCCACGGCGATCGACACCATGCCGGCGAAGGAGAGCCGCCGGCGCTCCTGCACCGTCTTCTCCAGCGCGTTCACCAGCAGCATGCCGTCCTGATAGAGACGGCCATGCGGCACCTGATCGACCTTGCTCGCCCCGCTCGCCGCAATCGCGATCACATCGCCATTGCCGGCGCGCACGACCGTCTTGACCCCGAGCCCGCGGGCGAAGGTCTCGTGTTCGGCCAGATGCAGGTCCTCGCCATGGGCGGGAATCGCGATTTGCGGCTTCAGCCAGCCATAGAGCCGCGCCATCTCCTCGCGGCGGGGATGGCCGGAGACATGCACCAGCTGCGTCCGGTCGGTGACGATCTCGACCTTCTCGCGGGCGAGCGCGTTGAGGATGTTGCCAACCGCCTTCTCGTTGCCCGGAATGGTGCGCGAGGAGAAGATCACCCGGTCGCCGGCCGAGAGCGCGATCTCGGGGTGATCGTCCGCGGCGATCCGCGACAGGGCGGCGCGCGGCTCGCCCTGGCTGCCGGTGAGCAATGCCACCACCTTGTCGCGCGGCAGATAGCCATAGGCCTCGACCGGGCGGAAGGCCGGGATACCGTCGAGAAAGCCGCATTCGCGCGCGACGTCGATGACACGGTCCATCGCCCGGCCGACGACCACGACCTCGCGATCGGCGGCCATCGCAGCCTCGGCGACGGCGCGCAGCCGGGCGACATTCGAGGCGAAGGTGGTGACGGCGACGCGCGCCGGAGCGGAGGCCACCAGTTCCTTCAGCTTGGCCGCGACATCCGCCTCGCTGGGGCTGATCCCGTCGCGCATGACGTTGGTCGAATCGCAGATGATCGCGAGCACGCCCTCGTCGCCGAGTTCGCGCAGGCGCTTCTCGTCGGTCGGCGTGCCCACGCCCGGCGTCGCGTCGATCTTCCAGTCGCCGGTATGGACGACGAGACCGGCCGGGGTGCGAATCGCCAGAGCGTTCGATTCCGGGATGGAATGCGCGACCGGCACGAACTCGATATCGAACGGGCCGAGCGTGATGCGCCCGCCCTGCGGCACGACATTGATTTCGACCTTGGGCGCGCCGGGCTCAGAAAGGCGGCGCGTCGCCAGCAATCCAGCGGCGAAGCGCGTGCAATAGACCGGAGCGCGCAGGCTCGGCCACAGCGCCGCCAAGGCGCCGATATGGTCCTCATGCGCATGGGTGATGACGATGCCGAGGAGGTTCGCCCGTTCCTCGATGATGTAGCGCAGATCGGGCAGGACGATATCGATCCCCGGGGCCTCCGGCCCGGCGAAGGAGAGCCCGCAATCGACGAGGATCCATTTCCGCCGCCCCTCGGGCCCGAAGCCATAGAGCGCGGCGTTCATGCCGATCTCGCCGAGGCCTCCGAGGGGGACGAAGACGAGCTGGTCTGGGGTGCGGGTCACTTGGATACCTTGATGGATGGCTGGCGGTGCAGCCCAGAAGCATCGGACCGAACGCGGAATGCGCCTTGCGGATGCATCCGGCACTCCGGCGATAGGCGAAGCATCGTGATCGCGCCCGGTCGGACGCGCGATGATCTAACACGGCGTGCGGCGCGTCTCCAGAGCGCAACGAAACGATCTGTCGTCAGTCGGGGAGCGTCATGCGGATCGGCGCGCGCGGGAACCGATCGTTCGGCGGCTCTGCGCGCCCTGCGTCAGCGGGGCGTCCCGAAAAACAGGTCGCCGGCATCGATCAGCCTGGAACCCGAAGCCGTCCCCAACTCCAGCCTCCCCGTGGTGTCGATCCCGTCGAAGCGGCCGCTCACCGCCCCCTCTGGCAGGCGCAGCGTGATCGTGTCGCCGAGAAAGGCGGCCCGCTGCAGCCATGCCTCGCGGACGGGCCCGAAGCCGCCGGGCCGTGACCAGGCGGCAAAGCGCCGGGCCCAGGCGTCGGCGAGAGCGACGAGCAAGGCCTCCACGGTCGCCTGCGGCGCGACCGCCTTCAGAAAGGTGGCGGGATAGGGCGTGTCGCTCGGGCACGAAGCCACGTTGACGCCGCAGCCGAGGATGACGTCGAACCGCCCTGCCCCGCTTTCGCCCTCCAGCAGCAGGCCGGAGAGCTTCGCGCCATCCAGCAGCAGGTCGTTCGGCCATTTCAGCTTGAGGCGGGCGGCCTCAGGCCCCAGCAAGGCGCTTGCCGCATCGTGCAGAGCCAGCCCCGCCACGAAGCCGAGCTGAGGCGCCAGAGCCGGCTCGCAGGGTTGGCTGAGCAGCAGGCTTGCATAGAGGTTCCCGGGCGGCGAGCCCCATGCCCGACCATGGCGGCCCCGGCCGGAACTCTGGCTGCGGGCGACGATCCAGAGCCGGTCCGGCTCGCCCTGCCGCAGCGCCCGGCGCGCTTCTTCCATGGTTGAGCCGACATCCTCCCGGATGATCAGGCGGTAGCCGGCGGCGCGGGCGGTTTCACCGAGCATGGGCTCTGGCCGTCATGGCGAGGCGCTGAGCGACGAGACAACCCAGGAACGGCAGAGCGTGACGCCCCCTGGATTGCCTCGCTGCGCTCGCGATGACGGCAAGGCTCAGAACAGCGACTTCGCCGCCGCCGCCGCCGAATTGAACAGCGGCGCGGGAATGAGCGAGAGCGCGATGACGAAAACCGCCGAGATCAGCAGAACCGTCCTCACGCCGAGATCGCTCCGCTCGAAAGCGAGCTTCGGCTCGTCGAAATACATCACCTTGACGAGGCGCAGATAGTAGTAGGCGCCGACGACGCTGGTCAGCACGCCGACCACGGCCAGCACATAAAGCTTGGCGTTGATGGCGGCGAGGAACACATACCATTTCGCCCAGAAGCCCGCGAGCGGCGGGATGCCGGCCAGCGAGAACATCATCATCGCCAGCGCGAAAGCCATCCAGCCATTGGTGCGGGACAGCCCCGCCAGCTCGGAGATGTCTTCCACCAGCTTGCCGTCGCGCCGCATCATCAGGACGCAGGCGAAGGCGGCGAGCGTCGTGGCGAGATAGATCGCCATATAGGTCATCACGCCCTGCACGCCCTCGGCATTGCCGGCGGCGAGCCCGACCAGCGCATAGCCCATATTGGCGATGGAGGAATAGGCCAGCAGCCGCTTGATGTTGCGCTGGCCGATCGCCGCGAAGGCACCGAGCGCCATCGAGGCGATCGCGATGAAGACGATGATCTGTCGCCACTCGCCGATCGCGCCCGGAAAGGCGCCGACGAAGACGCGGATCACCATGGCCATCGCCGCCATCTTCGGGGCGGAGGCGAAGAAGGCCGCGACCGGGGTCGGGGCACCCTCATAGACGTCCGGCGTCCACATGTGGAACGGCACGGCCGAAATCTTGAAGGCGACGCCGGCAGCGATGAAGACGATGCCGAAGATGAGCCCGAGGCCGGCATGACCGCCAGCCGTCGCCGCGGCGATGCCCGGGAAGGTCACCGTGCCGGTGAAGCCGTAGACCAGCGAGCCGCCATAGAGAAGCATGCCGGACGACAGCGCGCCGAGCACGAAATATTTCAGCCCCGCCTCGGTCGAGCGGGCATTATCGCGATCGAAGGCGGCCACGACATAGAGCGCCAGCGACTGCAGTTCGAGGCCGACATACAGGCTGATGAGGTCGTTGGCCGAGATCATCATCATCATGCCGATGGTGGCGAGCACGACGAGGATCGGGAACTCGAAGCGCATCACGCCGTCACGCCGCAGCGTCCCGCCCGAAAGCAGGATCGACGCGCCTGCGCCCAGCAGGGTCAGCACCTTCATGAAGCGGGCGAAGCCATCGACGATGAAGCCGTCATTGAAGGTCAGCAGCCGGCCTTCGCCGGACACCACCAGAACGAGGGCCACCGCCAGGAGCAGCAGCGCGGCGCCTTCGAGCAGCCGCGAGGACCGCTCGCCCTGAATGGCGCCGATCAGCACCATGGCGATGGCGCCGAGCGCCAGGACGATTTCCGGAAGGGCCGGACCGAGGGCGGGCAGAGCCATGTCGAGACCTTACTGCGCGACCGCCAGCGCCGTCTTGGTGACGGCGAGCGCGGCCTGATAGTTCTTGATGAGCATTTCCGTCGGCGCCGCGAAGGCTCCGAGAATGGTCTGCGGCTGCACGCCATACCAGATCGTCAGCAGGACGAGCGGGGCGAGAATGGCGATCTCGCGCGCGCTGAGATCCTTGATGCCCTTCAGCTCCGGCTTGACGAGCTCGCCGAACACGACCCGGCGATAGAGCCAGAGCGCATAGGCCGCCGACAGGATGACGCCGGTGGCGGCGAAGAACGCGACAGTGGGATTGGCGCGGAAGGCCCCCATCAGGGTCAGGAACTCGCCGACGAACCCTGCCGTCCCCGGCAGGCCGACATTGGCCATGGTGAAGATCATGAACACCACGGCATAGATCGGCATGCGGTTCACCAGCCCGCCATAGGCGGCGATCTCACGGGTGTGCATCCGGTCGTAAATGACGCCGACGCAGAGGAAGAGCGCGCCGGAAACCAGGCCGTGGCTCATCATCTGGAACATCGCACCCTGCACGCCCTGCGGCGTCAGTGTGAACAGGCCCATCGTCACGAAGCCCATATGCGCCACCGAGGAGTAGGCGATCAGCTTCTTGATGTCCTCCTGCATCATCGCGACCAGCGAGGTGTAGACGATGGCGACGACCGAGAGCGCGAAGACCAGCGGCGCGAAATACTGCGAAGCCTCCGGGAACATCGGGATCGAGAATCGGATGAAGCCGTAGCCGCCCATCTTCAAGAGGATCGCCGCGAGGATGACCGAGCCGGCGGTCGGCGCCTCGACGTGAGCGTCGGGAAGCCAGGTATGGACCGGCCACATCGGCATCTTCACCGCGAAGGACGCGAAGAAGGCGAGCCACAGCCATTTCTGCATGCCGGACGGGAACTTGTGCGCCAGCAGCGAGGGAATATCGGTGGTGCCGGCGTTCCAGTACATCGCCATGATGGCGAGCAGCATCAGCACCGAGCCGAGCAGCGTGTAGAGGAAGAACTTGTAGGAGGCGTAGACGCGCCTTTTGCCGCCCCAGATGCCGATGATCAGGAACATCGGGATCAGGCCGGCTTCGAAGAAGAGGTAGAACAGCACGAGGTCGAGCGCGCCGAAGACGCCGATCATCAGCGTCTCGAGCACCAGGAACGCGACCATGTATTCCGGCACGCGCTTTTCGACCGACGTCCAGGACGCGCCGATGCAGAAGGGCATCAGGAACGCGGTCAGGACGATGAAGGGGAAGGAGAAGCCGTCGACGCCCAGCTTGAAGCGGATGGCGTCCGAGATCCAGGCATGGCTCTCGACCAGCTGGAAGCCCGGATCGGCGGGGTTGAAGCGCGCCCAGGCCACACAAGCCAGAACGAAGGTCAGCACCGTGGTGAACAGAGCGATCCAGCGGGCGTTCGACGCCACGGCCGCCTGATCGCCGCGCAGCACCAGGATGAGCGCCGCGCCGACCAGCGGCAGGGTGAGGAGACCGGTGAGAATTCCGAAGCCGAACATCATCTCACCCGCGGGTCACGAGATACCAGGTCACCAGCCCGGCAACACCGATTAGCATCGCGAAGGCATAGTGATAGAGATAGCCGGTCTGCAGCCGCACGACGCGGTTGGTGACGTCGACGACACGGGCCGAGACGCCGTCCGGGCCGAAGCCGTCGATGACGAAGCCGTCGCCCTTCTTCCAGAGGAAGCGGCCGAGCCACTTGGCCGGGCGCACGAACAGGAAGTCGTAGAGCTCGTCAAAATACCACTTGTTGAGCAGGAACTGGTAGAGCGCCGGGTTCGCCGCGGCGAGCCTGCCCGGAACCTCCGGCGCACGCACATACATGTACCAGGCCAGCACGAAGCCGATCACCATCGCCAGGAAGGGCGAGAGCACGACCCAGGTCGGCACCTCGTGCATCGTGTGCAGGATGTGGTTGTCCTTGCCCATGAACAGCGCCGACTTCCAGAAATGCTCGAAGTCGTGGCCGACGAAGTACTCCTTGAAGGCGAAGCCCGCCGCCACCGCGCCGACCGACAGCACGGCCAGGGGCAGCAGCATCACCAGGGGGCTCTCATGCGGCATGTGAGCATGGCCATGGCCGTGAGCATCATGGCCATGATCGGCGTGCCCGTGACCGGCATGAGCGTGGTCGTCATGGCCATGCGCGGCATGCGCGTGCGCATCGTGGCCATGAGCATCGTGGCCATGCGCGTCATGACCCCAGCGCGGCGCGCCCTCGAAGGTGAGGAAATACAGGCGCCAGGAGTAGAAGGAGGTCATGCAGGCCGCCACGACGAGCAGCACGAAGGCATAGGAGCTCGCGAAGCCGCCATGCGGCACCGAGGCATAGGCGCTCTCGATGATCGCATCCTTCGAGAAGAAGCCGGCGAAGCCGAAGATCGTCCCCGGAATGCCGAATCCGGTGAGCGCGAGCGTGCCGATCGTCATCGCCGCTGCGGTCAGCGGGATGTGCTTGCGCAGCCCGCCCATGTTCCGCATGTCCTGCTCGTGATGCATCGCATGAATGACCGAGCCCGCCCCGAGGAACAGCAGCGCCTTGAAGAAGGCATGGGTGAAGAGGTGGAAAACCGCCGCGCCGTAATTGCCGACGCCCAGAGCGACGAACATGTAGCCGAGCTGCGAGCAGGTCGAATAGGCGATCACGCGCTTGATGTCGTTCTGCACGAGGCCGACCGTCGCCGCGAAGAAGGCGGTGGTGGCACCGACGACCACGACGACCGTGAGCGCGGCCGGAGCGTATTCAAAGATCGGGGACAGGCGCGCAACCATGAAGACGCCGGCGGTTACCATGGTCGCAGCGTGGATGAGCGCGGAGACCGGGGTCGGCCCCTCCATCGCGTCCGGCAGCCAAGTATGCAGCAGGAACTGCGCCGACTTGCCCATGGCGCCCATGAACAGCAGCAGGCAGGACAGCGTCAGCGCGTTCCAGTCATGGCCGAGGAAGCGGAAGCCCTTGTCTGCGAGGCCGGCGATCTGCGGGAAGACGCTGTCGAAGGCGACCGAGCCGGTGAGAACGAAAACCAGGAACAGGCCGAGCAGGAAGCCGAAATCGCCGACGCGGTTGACGATGAAGGCCTTCATCGCCGCGGCATTGGCGGAGGGCTTCTGATACCAGAAGCCGATCAGCAGATAGGAGGCCAGGCCCACGCCTTCCCAGCCGAAGAACATCTGCAGCAGGTTGTCTGACGTCACCAGCATCAGCATGGCGAAGGTGAACAGCGACAGATAGGCGAAGAAGCGCTGCCGATGCGGATCCTCATGCATGTACCCGATCGAGTACAGATGCACGAGGCAGGAGACGGTGTTGACGACGACGAGCATCACGGCGGTGAGCGTGTCGATGCGGAAGGCCCAGTCCACCTGCAGCTCGCCGGAGGCGATCCAGCTGGCGATCTGGACGCGGGTGGTGCCGTGGCCGAAGCCGACCTGGAAGAAGGCGACCCATGACAGGACGGCGGCGACGGCCAGCAGCGAGGTGGTGACGATTTCGGCGCCGCGCGCGCCGATCAGCCGGCCGAACAGGCCGGCGATCAGGAAGCCGATCAGGGGAAGGAAGACGATCGCGTGATACATGGCGGTGAGGTCCAGGCGCTGTCGCGCTCAGCCTTTCATCATGTTGATGTCTTCCACCGCGATCGAGCCGCGATTCCGGAAGTAGACGACGAGAATGGCGAGGCCGATCGCGGCCTCGGCCGCGGCGACCGTGAGCACCAGCATCGCGAAGACCTGCCCGACGATGTCGTTCAGGAAGCTCGAGAAGGCGACGAAGTTGATGTTCACCGCGAGCAGGATCAGCTCGACCGACATCAGGATGACGATGACGTTCTTGCGATTGATGAAGATGCCCAGCACGCCGAGCGTGAACAGGATCGCGCTGACCGCGAGATAATGCCCCAGGCCGATCATCATGCCATCTCCTCGGGAACGCCGGCGCGCGAGGGCACCTGCTTGACGTCCATCGCGGCCTCCTTGGTGCGGGCGTTCTGCACCGGGATGCTCTGGCGCTTGATGCCGTGGCGCTCGCGCAGCGTCAGCACGATCGCGCCGATCATCGCCACCAGCAGGACGAGGCCCGCCGCCTGGAAGTAGTAGACGTACTTGGTGTAGATCACCCGCCCGAGCGCCTCGGTGTTGGAGATGCCCGCGGGGATCGCGGCGATCGGCGCCTTCACGATCTGCGGGTCGATGACCCAGGCCCCGACCACCATCAGCAGCTCGACGGCGAAGATGAAGCCGATCAGCGCGCCGACCGGCAGATAGTTCAGGAAGCCCTGGCGGAACTCGGCGAAATCGACGTCGAGCATCATCACCACGAAGAGGAACAGCACCGCGACCGCGCCGACATAGACGACGACCAGCAGCATCGCGAGAAACTCGGCGCCCAGCAGCATGAACAGCCCGGCCGCGTTCACGAAGGCCAGGATCAGATACAGCACCGAATGCACGGGGTTGCGCGAGGTGACCACCATGAAGGCGGACGCCACGGTCACCCCTGCGAAGAGATAGAAGAAAGCCGCTGCGGCATTCATCTCGGCCAGCCCTTCCCGCCCCTTCCGGCGCGGTCCTTACGTGGTTCATGCGCCGGGACTCAATCGAGCCCGGCCCAATTTGGAGCGTCTATAATCAGACCCGCCGGACGCGACAACCGCGTGGCGGGTCTGGTCTCATTCCTTGCCCGCGCCGTCATCCCGGCCGCAGCGAAGCGGAGCGCCGGGATCCATGCCGGAACGCCGCCGGCAAAGGTTCAGGCATGGATCTCGGGTCTCCCTGCGGTCGCCCGGGATGACCGCCGTAAGGCGGTCGGAAAAACATCACCGATACGGCGCGTCCATCGCGATATTGCGCGCGATTTCGCGTTCCCAGCGCGCGCCGTTCGCGAGCAGCTTGTCCTTGTCGTAGAACAGCTCCTCGCGGGTCTCGGTCGCGAACTCGAAATTGGGCCCCTCGACGATGGCATCCACCGGGCAGGCTTCCTGGCAGAAGCCGCAATAGATGCACTTCGTCATGTCGATGTCGTAACGGGTCGTGCGGCGTGTGCCGTCATTGCGGCGCGGCCCGGCCTCGATGGTGATGGCCTGCGCCGGGCAGATCGCCTCGCAGAGCTTGCAGGCGATGCAGCGCTCTTCGCCATTGGGATAGCGGCGCAGCGCGTGCTCCCCGCGGAAGCGCGGCGAGAGCTGGCCCTTCTCGAACGGATAGTTCAGCGTCGCCTTCGGCTTGAAGAAATAGCGCATCGAGAGCCCGATGGCCCCGACGAACTCCTTCAGCAGCAGGCCCCTTGCGGCTTGCGCGAGTGACATCGCCTTCGTCCTTCCATCCTCAGCCGGACAAGGTCCGGCCGATCACGAAACCCAGGACCGGCATCAGGCCGATCGTCATGGCACCGAGCGCCCACCGCAAAATCCGGATGCGGCGCTCGTAATCCTCTTTCTCGGCCTCGGTCACCGAGCGATCCGTGCGCCTCAGCGCCCCGATCACCGCGGCCGACATCACCCGGTATTGCAGCAGGCCGAGCCCGAGGCCGATAAGGGCACCGAGCAAACCCGCCCCGCTCACCCCGCCACCGGGCCCCAGCCCGTCAGCTGCAAGACGAGCGCCACAATGACCACACAGGCCAGCGAGAGCGGCAGGAACACCTTCCAGCCCAGGCGCATCAGCTGGTCGTAGCGGTAGCGCGGCACGAAGGCCTTCACCAGCGCGAACATGAAGAACACTAGGCAGACCTTCAGCGCGAACCAGAACACGCCGGGCAGCCAGGTGAAGGGCGGCAGCGCCACCGGCGGCGCCCAGCCCCCGAGGAAGAGGATCGTGGTCAGCGAGCACATGGTCATGATCGCCACGTATTCGCCGAGCATGAACAGCAGGTAGGGCGTCGAGGAATACTCGACCATGAAGCCCGCCACGAGCTCGGATTCCGCCTCTGCGAGGTCGAAGGGCGGCCGGTTCGTCTCGGCCAGCGCCGAGATGAAGAAGACCACGAACATCGGGAAGAGAGGAATGAAGTACCAGTTCAGGATCGAGAGCCACGGCACGCCGAGCGCATGGGCGAGGCCCCGGTTCGCTTGAGCCTCCACCACCGCCGACAGGTTCAGCGAGCCGACGCAGAGCAGCACGGTGACGATGACGAAGCCGATCGAGACCTCGTAGGAGACCATCTGCGCCGCAGAGCGCAGCGCGCTCATGAAGGGGTATTTCGAGTTCGACGCCCAGCCGGCCATGATGATGCCGTAGACGCCGAGCGAGGAGATGGCGAGGATGTAGAGCACGCCGACATTGATGTCGGCGATCGCCCAGCCTTCCGCCACCGGGATGACCGCCCAGGCACCGAGCGCCAGCAGGCAGGAGACGAAGGGCGCCAGCAGGAACAGGCCCTTATTGGCGCCGGCCGGGATGATCGGCTCCTTCAGCGCGAATTTGATCAGGTCGGCGAAGCTCTGGAACAGGCCGAAGGGCCCAACCACGTTCGGGCCGCGGCGCAGCTGCACCGCCGCCCAGACCTTGCGGTCCGCCAGCAGGATATAGGCGATGAAGACCAGGAGGCAGACCAGCAGCAGCAGGCTCTTGCCCAGCACGATCGCGATATCGAGGACGATGTCCCAGTTCATGGCGCTCACTCCGCCGCCTGCCGCATCCGGCCGGAGGCCAGAGCCGAGCATTCCGCCATCACGGCCGAGGCCCGCGCGATCGGGTTGGTCTGATAGAAATCGGTGACGGGCGAGATGAAGCCCGCCCTGTCGGTCTGCCCGCCGAGGCCGGCGAGATCGCCGAGGCCGGCCGGATCATTGACCGGCAGCGTATCGACCGCGGCGAAATGCGGATGCGCTTCATAGAGCGCCCTGCGCAGCCCGGCCAGCGAGTCGAACGGCAGCGTCTTGCCCAGCACCGCCGAGAGCGCCCGCAGGATGGCCCAATCCTCGCGGGCATCGCCCGGCGGGAAGGTGGCGCGGTCGCCCATCTGCACACGGCCCTCGGTGTTGACGTAGGTGCCCGACTTCTCGGTGTAGGCCGCGCCCGGCAGGATGACGTCCGCGCGGTGCGCGCCCTTGTCGCCATGCGTGCCCTGATAGATCACAAAGGCGCCGGCCGGCACCTCGATCTCGTCGGCGCCCAGCAGGAAGAGCACGTCGAGCGCGCCCGGCTGCAGCATGGAGGCGATATCCTTGCCGCCCGAGCCATCAGCGTTTTCTTGCGGCACGAAGCCCAGATCCAGCGCGCCGACGCGCGAGGCGGCGGTGTGGATGACGCCGAAGCCGTTCCACTCGGCCGTGACGGCGCCCAGAGCCTGCGCGGCCTTGGCGGCCAGCGAAAGCACGGCGGCACCGTCCTGGCGGGCGAGAGCGCCCTGCCCGACCAGCACCATCGGCTTGCCGCCCTTGGCCTCGGCCGACTTCACGATCTCGGCCAGGGTCTCGGGACCGGCCCCGAGATAATCGTAAGTGTAGGTCAGGTCGGCCTGCTCGCCGATGACGCTGACCTTGAAATCGCCGCGCAGCCAGCGCTTGCGGATGCGTGCGTTGAGGATCGGGGCTTCGCGGCGCGGATTGGCGCCGATGATCAGCAGAGACGTCGCCTCCTCGATCCCGGCGATGCCGGCATTGAGGGTGTAGGCGGAGCGGCCGAACTTGGGATGCAGCGCGCTGCCGTCCTGCCGGGCGTCGATGTTGGCGCTGCCGAGCGAGACGATCAGGCTCTTCAGCGCGAACATCTCCTCGACGGCGGCCAGATCGCCGGCGATGGCGCCGATGCGATCCGGCGGCGCAGCCTTCACCTTCTCGGCGATCACGCCGAAGGCCTCGGTCCAGCTCGCCGGCCGCAGGCGGCCATTCTCGCGAATGAACGGCCGGTCGAGCCGCTGGGTCTTCAGCCCGTCGGCGACATGGCGGGTCTTGTCGGAGATCCACTCCTCGTTCACCGCCTCGTTGAGACGGGGCAGGATGCGCATCACTTCCTTGCCGCGCGAGTCGACTCGGATGGCCGAGCCGACCGCGTCCATCACGTCGATGCTCTCGGTCTTGGAGAGCTCCCAGGGCCGAGCCTTGTTCTGGTAGGGCTTGGAGGTCAGCGCGCCGACCGGGCAGAGATCGACCACGTTGCTCTGCAGCTCCGAGGCCATCGCCTGCTCGAGATAGGTGGTGATCTCCATATCCTCGCCGCGGCCGATGGCGCCGAGGTCG
>NZ_JBMDWH010000212.1:0-14585 GCF_048595345.1 Allobosea sp. | reverse complement strand
TTTTCGCCCACCTTCAGCCCGATCATCGTGAACTGGCCGTTCTTGAAGCGGAAGGTCGCATCCCGCGTCGTCGTGAAGCTGAACAGGGTGTCCGTCCAGTGATGGACCGAGAGAACCCGCTCCTCGTAGAAATTGCTCATCGTCGCTCGCTGCCATCCTGTGTCCGGCTCGCAGCCCACCTTGGCAAAGGGCGGGCCGGAAGCGGTTGATCGTCGTCAAAGTCCCATGTTGCGAGGGACCCGGTGCGCCTTTGCTAGAGGCTCACCGCGATCTTCAGCGCCACCAGCGCGAGGATCGCCAGCCAGCAGGCGATCTCGGCCCTGCGGCTGCCGGGCGCCTGGGCGGCGGCCTGCTCGTAGCGGTCCAGCTCCATCTCGTGATCCTCCGCTGCTGTCGGGGGGCGCTGCATCGATCGGTCGTCTCAGGCTCGCTTGCGGTCGGCGTGGGCGCCGCGCGTGCGGCCCACCAGCTTGACGATGGCGAGCGGGGCCTGCGGGTCGAGCGAAGCCAGAAAGGCGGCATCATCGCCCGGCGCGGGCAGGCGGCGGGCCTCGCGGCGGCCCAGCTCGAGGACGGCGGGTGCGATGTCCGGCCCGTGCAGGATGACGTCCGCCGCCTGCATCAGCCGGATCTGGCGCAGGGTGAGGCGCTCGGGATCGTGCGGATCGACGCAGATGGCGGTGAGATGCGGGCCGCCCCGAGACGTCCCGTCATCCTCCGCCACCGCTTCGGCAATCCGGCGCAGGGTCTCGGCGGTGCCGACCTCCTGCGGGCCGGGAACGAAAAGCAGATCGACGAAACGCTCCCAGAAGCGCCGCCGCGCCGGCTTTTCCGGTAGGCGCTCGGCGAGTTCCTCGCGGAAGGCCTTGGCCATCGCGGTCCAGGCCGCGAGCCCGGCCGGGAGAATGGCCTCGATGCGCCGGCGCAGGGCCTGGGCGAGGATCGGGGCGGCGCCATCGGTCGAGATGCCGATGATCGTCGGCGAGCGGTTGACGATGGTGCCGAACTGGAAATCGCAGGCATGCGGCGTGTCGATGACGTTGACGAGTGCGCCGGCCGCCTTTGCCTTGGCGCGGAAGCCGTCGATTTCGTCCTCGCCGTTCTCGGGCTCGAGCAGCGCGATGACGACGCCGCTGAAATCAGCGGCCTGCCAGGGTTCGTGGCGCAGCAGGATCCGCGACGGCTTGGTGGCCGCCAACTCCGTCAGCGAAGCGGCGGGCTCATGGGCGAACACCTCCACCACCGCGCCGGCCGCCGCCAGCAATTCAACCTTCCAAACCGCGCCCACGCCGCCGCCGACCACGACGGCGCGCTTGCCGTCGAGATCGAGGAAGATCGGCAGTTTGGCGAGCGTATCCATCGGGCGGGACGATAGCCTCGTTCGCGATCAGCCGCGCGCCGCGCGGCGGCGGTCGAGAATGCTGCCGTCGCGCTCATAGCCGCGCTGATAGGCATCTCCGCCCCAGGCGGCGGCCTCGCGCCATTGCTCGGGGTCCTGCCGCGCGGCGCTCGTCGCCGGCAATTCGACCTCGTCGAAGCCGCAGGCGAGCGCATAGGCGAATTGATCGGGGATCAGCGGGCCGACCGCGCGCAGACGGCCGGTGAAGCCGGCCCGGCGCAGACGCCGGGCGATGCTGAAGCCGCGCCCGTCCGAGAAGGCGGGGAAGGAGACGGCGAGCAGTGCGAGCCGCGGCAGATGGGGGGCCAGCGCCTCGACGGTGACGGTGTTCGGCACCTCGACGCCGACAGGCTGGCCCTCGGCCAGCAGGCTCAGCGCGGCGGGCAGAGCCTCCAGCGGCAGCAGCGGGCGGGCGATGGGATCGGCGGGCGCCGCGCCCTCCGTCCGGGTCCAGAGTTCTGGCGCTTCCCCGTTGCGATCAAGCAGCATCGGCGAATTCCTTGAAAGCCTGCTTGAACGGGGCGGTGCCGACACGGCGCACGGTCGCGATGAAGTTCTCGTTGTCGGCGCGATGGGCGAGATAGACCTCGACGATCCGCTCGATCGCATCCGGCACCGCCTCGGCAGCGAGGCCGGGGCCCAGAATGTCGCCGATGGCGGTGTCGTTGCCGGCATCGCCCCCCAGTGTGATCTGGTAGGATTCGATGCCGCGCTTCTCCAGCCCCAGAATGCCGATATGGCCGACATGATGGTGGCCGCAGGCGTTGATGCAGCCCGAGATCTTGATGTTGAGCGTGCCGATCAGCTCCTGCCGGGCCTGATCGGCGAAGCGCTGCGAGATCGCCTGCGCGATCGGGATCGAGCGGGCGGTGGCCAGCGCGCAATAATCGAGGCCGGGGCAGGCGATGATGTCGGTGACGAGGTCGAGATTGGCGGTCGCCAGCTCCGCGCCCTCCAGCGCCTGCCAGACGGCGAAGAGGTCGTCGAGCTTCACATGCGGCAGGATGAGGTTCTGCGCATGACTGACGCGCAGCTCGTCGAAGGAGTAGCGCTCGGCAAGGTCGGCGACGAGCCGCATCTGCTCGCTGGTGGCGTCGCCGGGCGCGCCGCCGATCGGCTTCAGGGATATGGTGAGGGCGGTGTAGCCCGGCACGCGGTGCGGCGTGAGGTTGTTCCTGGCCCAGCGGGCGAAGGCGGGGCTCGCCGCCTTCGCAGCCTCGAAGGCGGCGCTGGTCGCCGGCAGCGTCTCATAGGCGGGCGGGGCGAAATAGGCGGCGATGCGCGCCACTTCCGCCTCGTCGGCGACGATGCGGGCCGGGTCGAGCTTCGCGAATTCCGCCTCGACGCGCTCGCGGAAGGTTTCGGTGCCGATCTCGTGGACGAGGATCTTCACGCGCGCCTTGTATTTGTTGTCGCGGCGCCCTTCCAGATTATAGACCCGCATCACCGCCTCCAGATAGGCGAGCAGCAGGGGCTTGGGCAGGAAGTCGCGCACGACCTTGCCGATCATCGGCGTGCGGCCGAGCCCGCCGCCGACGCTGATCTCGTAGCCGGTCTCGCCGGTGTCCGGATGGCGCAGGATGCGGATGCCGATATCGTGCGCCTTGATGACGGCGCGGTCATGGGCGGCGCCGGTGACCGCGATCTTGAACTTGCGCGGCAGATAGCTGAATTCGGGATGGGCGGTCGACCATTGCCGGATCAGTTCGCTGACCGGGCGCGGATCCTCGATCTCGTCCTGCGCGACGCCGGCGAAATGATCCGCCGTGACGTTGCGGATGCAGTTGCCCGAGGTCTGGATGCAATGCATCTCGACATCGGCCAGCAGGTCCAGAATATCGGGAATGTCGCGCAGCTTCGGCCAGTTGAACTGGAGATTGGTGCGGGTGGTGAAATGGCCGTAGCCGCGGTCATAGCGCTCGCCGATCAGCGCGAGCTGGCGCAGCTGTCGGGAGTTCAGCGTGCCATAGGGCACGGCGATGCGCAGCATATAGGCGTGAAGCTGCAGATAGACGCCGTTCTTGAGCCGCAGCGGCTTGAACTCGTCTTCCGTCAGAGCACCCGAGACGCGCCGCGCGACCTGGTCGCGGAACTGGGCGTTGCGCTCGCGCACGAAGCGCTCGTCGAACTCGTCATAGCGATACATGTCAGGCGGTCCTGCTCAGGCCTTCGCCGGCCTGCTTGCCGAGATCGGGGCGGTTGCTCGGGCCCAGCGTCTTGAACTTCTCGCGGAAATGGCGCGGCACCGGCCGGCCGTCCTCGATCGCGACATCGACCAGATAGGCATCCACGACGCGATTGCCGGCGAGCTCGGCGGCTGCGAATGCTTCCAGCCGCGCCGCGCCCTCCTCGTCATGGGCGATGCGGGCTGCAGCGGGATCGCGCGACCAGACAATCTCGCCGCCATCGCTGGCCGCGAAAACGACATCGCCGTCCAGCAGGTCGTTGGCGAGCAGGATCGCGGGCAGAGGGGGGCGCTTGGGGGCTGCAGCCATCAGACCGGCTTCCCGGAGAGGCGGCGCGCGGCATGGCGCAGGCAGTTGGAAACGAGCTTCAAGGCACCCTCCGGACGATGCCAAATTCTAGTTCACGGAGGAGAGGGCTTCAATTTACATTGTAGAGATGGAATTTCTGAATATTACAGGCAGAATGTAATATTTATCTCCGCCATGCGGGCCTAGGCATGGGCGGGGAGATTATTCTCGTCGCGACAGGGCATTCTCCCCGTCATTGCGAGGAGCGGGGCGACGACGCAATCCAGTAAGCCGTCGTGCTCTGCCGCTTCTGGATTGCTTCGCTTCGCTCGCAATGACCGCTGGTGGAACGGGCGCGTCGGGCTCATGCCGCCGCGAACAGCATGCCGTGGGTGATCCGCAGCTTGATCCGCTCGCCGATGGCCGGCGCCACGGGGCTGGTCAGGTCGAGGTCGAGCCGTTTCGGCAGGCCTTCGACCGCGACTTCCGCGCGCCGCAGCGGGCCGTTGCGGCGCAGATGCTCGATCACGCCCGGAATGGCGAGCGGGGCGTCGTCGACGATCTTGAGGTGATGCGGGCGGACATAGAGGGCGCCTGCCCCGGCCTGGTTCTGGGTCAGCCCGCCATAGACCGGCCGGTCGGCAAGGAAGGCCTGGCCGCCGACGACACGCACCGGCAGGCGGTTGGCCTCGCCGAGGAATTCGCAGACGAAAGGGTTGGCCGGGTGGTCGTAGACATCGTCCGGCGTGCCGACCTGCTGGAGCCTGCCGTCATGAAGGATCGCGACGCGATCGGCCAGTTCCAGCGCCTCCTCCTGGTCGTGGGTGACGAAGATGGTGGTGTGGCCGGTGCGGGCGTGGAGGTCGCGCAGCCAGCCGCGCAGATCCTTGCGGATCTTGGCGTCGAGCGCGCCGAAGGGCTCGTCCAGCAGCAGCACCTGCGGCTCGATGGCGAGCGCGCGGGCGAGGGCGACGCGCTGCCGCTGGCCTCCCGAGAGCTGGGTCGGATAGCGTCTGGCGAGGCCGGGCAGTTGCACCAGTTCGAGCAGCTCGGCGACGCGCTTGCCGATCTCGGCCTCGCTCGGCCGTTCGCGACGCGGGCGGGAGCGCAGGCCGAAGGCGACGTTGTCGGCGACCGTCATGGTGCGGAACAGCGCGTAATGCTGGAAGACGAAGCCGATGCGGCGGTCGCGCAGGGAGAGCTGGCGCGTATCGGTGTCGCCGAACAGCACGCGGCCGGAATCGGCGCTCTCCAGCCCGGCGACGACGCGCAGCAGCGTCGTCTTGCCCGAGCCCGAGGGACCGAGCAGTGCGACGAGTTCGCCGCCCTGAATGTCGAGCGAGACGCCGCGCAGCGCCTGAAAGGTCTCGAAGCTCTTGGCGACGGCCTCGATGCCGACCGGAACGGTCATGGATGCGATCTCCCGTTTCAGTGGCGGCGGGTGGCGGCGATCTCGTCGCCGAACCGCCATTCGAGCACGGTCTTGATGACGAGGGTGACCAGCGCCAGCCCTGCCAGCAGCGAGGCGACGGCGAAGGCGGCTGCGGTCATGTACTCGTTGTACAGAATCTCGACATGCAGCGGCATGGTGTTGGTGAGGCCGCGGATCTTGCCGGAGACGACCGCCACGGCGCCGAATTCGCCCATGGCGCGGGCGTTGCAGAGCAGTACCCCGTAAAGCAGGCTCCATTTCACGTTCGGCAGCGTCACGGTGAGGAAGGTGCGCCAGCCGGAGGCGCCGAGCGTCAACGCCGCCTCCTCGTCGCTGGAGCCAAGCGCCTGCATATGCGGAATGAGTTCGCGCGCCACGAAGGGAAAGGTGACGAACACTGTCGCAAGCACGAGGCCGGGCAATGCGAAGACGATCTTGACGTCATGGGCCTGCAGCCAGGGGCCGAGAAAGCCCTGCGCGCCGAAGAGCAGCACGAAGACGAGACCCGCGATCACCGGCGACACCGAGAAGGGCAGGTCGATCAGGCTGATCAGCAGGCTCTTTCCCCGAAACTCGAACTTCGCCACCGCCCAGGCGGCCGCGAGCCCCACTACGACGTTGAGCGGCACCGCGATGGCCGCGACCAGCAGCGTCAGCTGCATCGCCGCGATGGCGTCGGGCTCGGTGATCGCAGCCTTGTAGGCCTGCCAGCCACGCGCGCCGGCCTCGACGAACACCGAGAGCAGCGGGAGGAACAGAAAGAAGGCGAGAAACGCCAGGGCGAGCGCGATCAGCGCGATGCGCACCGGCAGGCTTTCGCCGCGGATCGCCGCGCGGGCGGGGGCAGGCACGTCGCGCAGCGCGACCGGAGAGGCGGCGAGGTCAGACATGGCCGAAGCGACGCCTTGCAAAGGCCTGGATCAGATTGGCCGTCAGGATCAGCGCGAAGGCGAGCAGCAGCATCAGCACGCCGACCACGGCGGCGCCGGCATAATCGAACTGCTCGAGCCGGATCACGATCAGCAGCGGAGCGATCTCGGAGACCATCGGCACATTGCCGGCGATGAAGATCACCGAGCCGTATTCGCCGACGGCGCGCGCGAAGGAGAGCACGAAGCCGGTCAGCAGCGCCGGGATCAGCGGCGGCAGCACGACGCGGGTGATAGTGCGCCAGCGGCTGGCACCGAGCAGGGCCGCTGCCTCCTCGATATCGGCGCCCGCCTCCTGCAGCACCGGCTGGACGGTGCGGACGACGAAGGGCAGGCCAACGAAGATCAGCGCGACCATTACGCCCAGCGGCGTATAGGCGATCTTGTAGCCGAGCGGGGCGAGCAGCCCGCCCACCCAGCCATTGGGCGCATAGATCGCGGCGAGCGCGATGCCGGCGACGGCGGTGGGCAGGGCGAAGGGCAGATCGACTGCCGCATCGAGCAGCCTGCGGCCGGGAAAGTCGTAGCGCACCAGAATCCAGGCGATCAGCAGCCCGAAGACGGTGTTGACGATCGCCGCCAGCATCGCCCCCAGGAAGGAGAGCCGGAGCGCGGCGAGCGTGCGGGGCGAACTCGCCACAGCCCAGATATCGGCCGGGCCGGCCGAGAGCGCCTTGAGGAACAGCGCGCCCAGCGGAATGAGGACGATCAGCGACAGCGCCGTCACGGTGATGCCGAGCGACAGGCCGAGGCCGGGCAGAACGCTCGGCTGCCGCCACCGTCCGATCAGGGCCGTCGCTTGCGTCATCGCGGTCTCAGCGGGCCGGCTTGTAGAGCTGGTCGAAGGTGCCGCCATCGCCGAAATGGGCGGGCTGCGCCTTGGCCCAGCCGCCGAAGGCGCCGTCGATGGTCACCAGCTCGAGCTTGGGGAACAAAGCGATGTCCTTCGGGTCCGCCGCCTCGGGCTTGCGCGGGCGATAATGGTTCTTGGCGATGATCGCCTGAGCCTTCGGCGTGTAGAGGAACTCCAGATAGGCCTGCGCGGCGGCGCGAGTGCCCTTGGCGTCGGCGTTGGCATCGACCAGCGCGACCGGCGGCTCGGCCAGGATCGACAGGCTCGGCACCACGATCTCGAATTTGTCGGCGCCGAATTCGTCGAGCGCGAGGAAGGCCTCGTTTTCCCAGGCGAGCAGCACGTCGCCGATGCCGCGCTGGGTGAAGGTGGTGGTGGCGCCGCGCGCGCCGGTGTCGAGCACGGGCACGTTCGTCAGCAGCTTGGCGATGTAGTCGCGCGTCTTGGCCTCGTCATTGCCATAGGCCTTCTGCGCGAAGGCCCAGGCGGCGAGGTAGTTCCAGCGGGCGCCGCCCGAGGTCTTGGGGTTTGGCGTGATGACCTGCGTGCCGGGCTTCACCAGATCGCCCCAGTCCTTGATCGCCTTCGGGTTGCCCTTGCGGACGAGGAAGACGATCGTGGAGGTATAGGGCGAGGAATTGTCCGGCAGACGCTTCTGCCAGTCGAGCGGCAGCTTCTTCGAGCGCTGGGCGATGGCGTCGATATCGCCGGCCAGCGCCAGCGTGACCACATCGGCATTCAGCCCGTCGATCACCGTGCGGGCCTGCGCGCCCGAGCCGCCATGCGACTGGCGGATGGTCGTGATCTTCTTGTCCGGGTTGGCGGCGTTCCACTCGGCGAGGAAGGCGCTGTTGATGGAGCGGTAGAGCTCGCGCGTGGGGTCATAGGAGACGTTGAGCAGTTCCTGCGCGCGAACCGAGGCGACTATGCCGAAGCAGAGGGCGAAGGCCGCAAAGCCGAGTCCCATCTGCAGGACACGCTGGAAGGGGCGCTTGGTCATGATCGCTCCAATCTCTAGGAAGAACAAATCGTTCTTTATGACGGACGATACTAGGCGAAGACGCTTGGCGTTCCAAGCTACCGCAACGAGCAGCGCTTTCCAAAGTTCATGCCACCGGGAGAAGGATTTGTTTTCCCCGGTTGCGATGAAACCCTTGGTCAGATGCCGCCACCATGGACGTTCTCGCCCGTCGCGAGCGAACGGGCCCGCAGGCCGCGCCAAAGGCCGGCCATGCCGAGCTTGGACGACAGGATGACGAGCGGGCGCAGCACCAGATCGGCGAGGCCGATGCCGATCGCCAGAGGCGCCGAACCCGTCAGGCCCCAAAGCAGGCCGGCCAAGGCGACGCTGCTGGCCAGGTGCGCGAAGACCTGACCGAAGCGCAAGGCACGGGCGAGCGAATCGGGCGGGCCGACCCAGCGGCGGATGCGGCCGGCGAGTTCCGGCTCGTGCTGGCGCGGCCTCTCGGGCGCGACCTCCTCGCCGACGAAGCCGAAGGCCACCGTCTCATGCGTCACCCGGTCGATGAGGATGAAGCCGCCCATCTCGGTATTGCGGGCGAAGGGCAGGGCCGGCACCGGCCGGTCGAGCAGCAGCGTGGCGACGCCGATGTCGTTGGGGCCGAGCGCTGTCGCGGAGACCGGCTTCAGCGTCTGGATGTCGATGGCGTGGTGCAGTTCGCCGATCGCCGCCTCGATCCGGCTCGAGGCCAGCTTCAGCCAGTAGCGGTTCTCCGCCGCCAGCGGCGTCTCGCCGGTCCAGAGCAGTTTCGCGCGCAGGGTCGAGCGCAGCAGCGGGCGCTGCTCGGCGGCCACGAGCACGTCTCCGCGCGAGACGTCGATCGCGTCGGCGAGCGTGACCGTCACCGGCTGGCCGATCCCGGCGCGCGGGATGTCGCCGCTAGGCCCAATGATACGGGTAACGGTGCTCGCGCGGCCGGAGGGCAGCACGGCGAGCCGGTCGCCGACCGACAGCGTGCCGCGCGCGATGGTGCCGACATAGCCGCGGAAATCGGCGTTCGGCCGGTTGACCCATTGCACGGGCAGCATCAGCCCGCCCTCCGCCTGCGGCCGGCCGGCATCGACCTCCTCGAGAAACGGCAGCAGAGCGGGGCCGCGATACCAGGGCATCGCTGGCGAGCGCCCGAGGATGTTGTCGCCGTCGCGGGCCGAAATCGGGATCGCGGTGACCTGGCTCAGGCCGAGCGTCTCGGCGATGGCGGCGTAGTCCGCGACGATCTTCCGGAAGACGGCCTCGTCATAGCCGACGAGATCCATCTTGTTCACCGCGAGCACGACCTGGCGTACCCCGACCAGCGAGACGATGGTGGAGTGGCGCCTCGTCTGCGGCAGCAGGCCGAGCCGCGCATCGACGAGAATCACCGCGAGATCGGCGGTGGAGGCGCCAGTCGCCATGTTGCGGGTGTATTGCTCGTGGCCGGGCGTGTCCGCGACGACGAAGCCGCGGCGCGGCGTGGCGAAATAGCGATAGGCGACGTCGATGGTGATGCCCTGCTCGCGCTCGGCCGAGAGGCCATCGACCAGCAGGGCGAAATCCAGCTCCGCTCCGCGCGTGCCGAAGCGGCGGGAATCGTTCGCCAGCGTGTCCATCTGGTCGTCGAGGATAGCGCCGGCCTCGTAGAGCAGGCGCCCGATCAGCGTCGACTTGCCGTCATCAACCGAGCCGCAGGTGAAGAAGCGCAGCGCGGGCTTGCGGCCGCGCTGGTGATCGTTGGCGGCATCCTCGCGGGTCGCGACGGTGGGCTGGGCGAGTTTGCGGGCAGTCGAGCCCATCAGAAGTATCCTTCCTGCTTCTTCTGCTCCATGGAGCCGGCGCCGTCATGATCGATGATCCGGCCCTGGCGCTCGGAGGTGCTGGAGGCGCGCATTTCGGCGATGATGTCGGGCAGGGTCGCGGCATGGCTCTCCACCGCGCCGGTCAGCGGGTAGCAGCCCAGCGTGCGGAACCTGACCGAGCGGGTTTCGACGACCTCGTCCGGCAGCAGCGGGAGGCGCTCGTCGTCGCGCATGATCCAGGTTCCGCCGCGGCGCACGACCGGGCGCGGGGCGGCGAAATAGAGCGGGACGACCGGGATGTTCTCGAGCGCGATGTAGTCCCACACATCCTGCTCGGTCCAGTTCGAGAGCGGGAAGACGCGGAAGCTCTCGCCTTGCCTTTTCAGCGTGTTGAACAGGCGCCAGGGCTCGGGCCGCTGGTTCTTCGGGTCCCAGCGATGGCCGGCGCTGCGCAGCGAGAAGATGCGCTCCTTGGCACGGCTCTTTTCCTCGTCGCGGCGGGCCCCGCCAAAGGCGGCGTCGAAGCCGTGCCGGTCCAGTGCCTGCTTCAGGCCTTGGGTCTTCATCACGTCGGTGTGGATGCGAGAGCCGGAATCGATGGGGTTGATGCCAGCGCGGACGCCCTCCTCGTTGATGTGGACGATGAGGTCGAGGTTCAGCCGTCGCGCGGTCTCGTCGCGGAAGGCGATCATGTCCCGGAACTTCCAGGTCGTGTCGACATGCAGCAGCGGGAAGGGCAGGCGGCCGGGCGCGAAGGCCTTCATCGCCAGATGCAGCAGCACGGCGGAATCCTTGCCGATCGAATAGAGCAGCACCGGCTTCTCGCAGGTCGCCACCACCTCGCGGAAGATGAAGATCGCCTCGGCCTCGAGGCGCTGGAGATGGCCCATCTCGATCATGCCGGAACTCCCATGTTCTGCCGCGTCAGCCGGCCGTCCGCGCCGACATGGAGGCCGCATTCCTTGGCCGCCTCGTCCTCCCACCACCAGCGCCCGGCGCGCTCCGGTTCGCCCGGCGCGATGGCCCGGGTGCAGGGCGCGCAGCCGATCGAGAGAAAGCCGCGGGCATGCAGCGGCGACACCGGCAGCTCCTCGGTCTCGGCCAGGGCGGCGATGTCCTCGCGGCTCCAGTCATGCAGCGGGTTGAGCTTGGTCAGGCCGCGCTCGGCGTCGGTCTCGGTCAGGCCGATCCGGGCGCGGGCGGCCGACTGGTCGGCGCGCAGGCCGGTGATCCAGAGCTTGGCTCCCGCCAGAGCGCGCTCCAGCGGCTCCAGCTTGCGCAGGCCGCAGCATTGCTTGCGCAGGTCGATGGCGTTGCGGAAGCCGTTCACGCCATGATGGGCGACGAATCGCTCCACCGCTTCGCCGCGCGGCGCATAGCCATGGATGACGATGCCGTAGCGCTCTTCGGTGCGCTGCCAGAGATCATAGGTCTCGGGAAAGAGCCGTCCGGTGTCGAGCGTCGCGAAGCGGATGCGGGCTGCGACGCCGGCGTCATGCAGCAGATGGGTGAGGAACTGGTCCTCGAGCCCGAAACTGGTCGTGAAGACAGCGCCGACGTTCTTCTCCGCCAGATGCTGCGCCAAAAAGGCCGACAGGGATCGCGCGCGATCCGCTGCGGCCAGTCCATCCCGATGTGTCATGAATCTTGCTGCTGAGATGCGTCCGATATCGTGATCGCAGGATATCGAAACGGCCGGGGCGCTTCTTTCTCTTGTTTCGGGCGCGCGAAGAACGGCCTTCCCCAAAGTCAGCCTGGCGCCTGCAGGTTCTTCTCTCGGCTCACGACAGACCATGCCGAACCGCATGCGACTCCCCGGCGTTCATCGGATGAGAGCCGAGCCAGTGCAGGAGGATGCCGTGCAGTCGGATGGAAGCTTCGTCATCTGGATCGTGGTCGCGGCGATTCCCGTCGCGCTGCTGCTTATTTCCGGCTGGGCACGGGCCCGCCCGCCCGGCGAGAGCCGCAGCCGAACGCTGGAGCGCGAAAAAAAGCCGGAGGAGCTCTGATCGACCGGCGGCGTCAGGCCGTGGGCGCGACCGCGTAGGCCCGGAAAACCGCGCCATAGAAGCAGCCCGAGGCGGCCAGTACGAAGGCGTGCCAGATCGCGTTCTGGAAGGGCAGGCTCTCCCAGATGTGGAAGATCACACCGACCGAATAGAGCAGGCCGCCGGCCAGCATCAGCCAGAGCGCCGTCGCGGGCAGGGTGGCGATGCTCTCCCACAGCACCACGCCGCTCCAGCCCATGGCGAGATAGAGCAGGATCGACAGCCGATCATAGCGTCCGGGCAGCGCGACCTTGAGCGCGATCCCCGCGATCGCAACGAGCCAGACGACCGCGAGCAGCCCTTGCGCCGTCGCGCTTTCCCCCAGCTTCATCAGGAAGGGCGTGTAAGTGCCGGCGATCAGCACATAGATCGCCGAATGATCGAAGCGCCGCATCAGCCATTTCGCCGGCGATACAGGCCACATGTTGTAGACGGCGGAGATGATCAGCACGGCGAGCAGGGCGGCGCTGTAGATCGAGACCGGCAGCAGATCGGCCAGCGCCGAGGCGGCTACGAGATGGCCGATCAGCACAGCGACGCCGCTGATGCCGAGCGCGATGCCAATACCGTGGACGATGCCGTCGGCCCAGAGCTCGGCCCGATTGAATGTGAAGCGTCCGGTCGCGGGAATGCTCAAGGGCGGTCTCTCGGCAGGCGTTGGAATCACCGGCGATCCTCCCCTCCAGATCAGGTCATTTCATGGCCGCTGCCAAGCGTGACGCAAGGCCGCTGGCGCGCCGACCGAAGGCCGCGGCCGAGGCGGGGTGCAAAGCCGAGGCCTGCCGTGGGCAGGTCCGCTTGCGTGCTCCAGCGCACCCAAGAGCCAGCCGGTGCGCTGCGTGTCGCCCGCGCCGGAACCGCGCGGGTCCTCCCCGGTTCGGCAAGCTCTTCCCACCCAGGAGGCCATCATGGCGACCGAACCCAAGACGCTCGACGACCTATTCCTCGATACGCTGAAGGACATCTATTACGCCGAAAAACAGATCCTGAAGGCCCTGCCGAAAATGGCGAAGGCGGCGTCCTCGCCCGAGCTGAAGCAGGCCTTCCAGACCCATCGCGACGAGACCGAGACGCATGTCGAGCGGCTCAGTGAGGTGTTCGAGGCGATCGGCAAGGCCCCTCGGGGCAAGACCTGCGACGCCATCCTCGGCATCATCGAGGAGGGGAAGAGCATCATGGAGGAGTTCGAGGGCAGCCCCGCGCTCGATGCCGGCCTCGTCGCGGCCGCGCAGGCGGTCGAGCATTACGAGATGGCGCGCTATGGCACGCTGAAGGCCTGGGCGCAGGAGCTCGGCCACAAGGAGGCGGTGAAGCTGCTCGACCAGACGCTGAGCGAGGAAAAGAAGACGGACGAGCTTCTGAGCAAGCTCGGCACCGGCACCGCCAACAAGCAGGCGGCATGACGCTGCGGCGCCGCTCTGTCCGTGACCGGACCCAATCGCGAGCGGCGGAAAACATTGGCTGGTTCGTTCGTTGACCCAGCGAGCCAGCCGGCTCCTTTCCACCCACGACAGGAGATTTGCTATGGCAAACGACACCAGCAACCGCGGTTTTGCGTCGATGGACGACGACAAGCAGCGCGACATCGCTTCCAAGGGCGGGCAGAGCGTTCCGGCCGAGAAGCGCAGCTTCTCGCAGGATCATGATCTCGCCGCGGAAGCCGGCCGCAAGGGCGGCGAGAGCAGCGGCGGCGGCGATCGCCAGCAATCGGCCAGCGACCAGGATGGTCGCGGCCAGCAGGGCGGCGAGCGCGGCGGCTCGGGCAATTTCGCGAACGATCGCGAGAAGGCCTCCGAGGCCGGACGTAAGGGCGGCCAGAGCTGAGCCGATCCGCCTGAAGCGGATCGACATGATCAGGATGCGTCGGCCCTCAGGGGCCGGCGCATTCTTGCGGTTGGGACACCGGCGTCTGGCCGACTTCGGCCGCGTAGGCGCGAAAACCGTGCTCGTCGAGCATCAGGATGCGGTAGCAGGGCGGCCCGCCCGTCCACCAGGGCCGCGCCGCATCCGGTTCGGTGATGAAGCGGTGGGTGCAGGACTGGCCAGAGCTGAATGCGATGCCTTCCCGGCTCACGCCGGTCAGCTGCACATGCAGATGACCGAAGACGATGTGGCGCACGCCGCCTGGATGGCAGGCGAGGCGGGCGATGACCGCACCACCGTCATGCAGGCCGATATTCTTGAAATGGGCCAGCCCGTCCGGCACCGGCGGGTGGTGGATGAAGACCGTGACCGGCTGCTCGCCGGCCCCTGCCAGCGCCTCGTCGAGCCAGGCGAGGCGTTTTTCGCAGTACATCCCGCCGATGACGCCGGCCTCGTGGCTGTCGAGGAAGAGCAGCCGGCCGAAGGGCGTGTCCTGCCAGGATTGGATGAACCCGGCCTCGTCATGCGGATGGTCGGGAAAGGCCTCGCGGAAGGCGGGGCGTCCGTCGTGATTGCCCAGCATCAGCCGCACCGGCATCGGCAGCGGCGCCAGCAGATCCTTGAGCAGCGCATAGGCGGCCGGCTCGCCGTCGTTGCAGAGATCGCCGGTGATCACGACCAGGTCGGCATCGGCATGGCGGGCCGCGATATCGGCCAGCGCTTCGCGCAACTGCTGCGCCGGGTCGAGCCCATGGACGATGCCGCCGGGCGGGACGAGATGGGTGTCGGTG
>NZ_JBMDWH010000211.1:0-35917 GCF_048595345.1 Allobosea sp. | reverse complement strand
CCTCCCGCCCGCGCGCCGCCAGCGGCCGGTCGCGATCGGCGACGCCGGCCGGCCAGTTCGATTTTGCGTGGCGGAGCAGCATGAGGCGGAGCATGGCAGGCATCTAACCATCGATGGACGGTTTTGCGAGAGCCGCAGCCCTTTCCGTCATTGCGAGCGCAGCGAAGCAATCCAGGGGGACTGGACTGAACGGCTCAACTCCGCCCCCCTGGATTGCTTAGTCGCTGCGCTCCTCGCAATGACGGTGGAAGCCCTGCAACAGGGGCCCCCTTCACCGCCCCTCGCGCCGCGCCATGAAGGCGAGCTTCTCAAACAGGCTCACATCCTGCTCATTCTTGAGAAGCGCGCCGTGAAGCGGCGGAATGACCTTGCGCGGATCGCGCTCGCGCAGCACCTCGGGCCCGACATCGTCGGCGACGAGCAGCTTCAGCCAGTCGAGCAGCTCGGAGGTGGAGGGCTTCTTCTTCAGCCCCGGCACCTCGCGCACCTCGAAGAACAGCTTCAGCGCCTCCTCCATCAACCGCTTCTTGATACCCGGAAAATGCACCTCGACGATCTTCTGCATCGTCTCGGCATCCGGGAAGCGGATGTAGTGGAAGAAGCAGCGCCGCAGGAAAGCGTCCGGCAGCTCCTTCTCGTTGTTGGAGGTGATGATGATCACCGGCCGCTGCGCGGCGCGTACGGTTTCACCCGTCTCGTAGACATGGAACTCCATGCGGTCGAGCTCGAGCAGGAGATCGTTGGGGAACTCGATATCGGCCTTGTCGATCTCGTCGATCAGCAGCACCGGCCGCCTCTCGGAGACGAACGCCTCCCACAGCTTGCCGCGCTTGATGTAGTTGGCGATGTCGCTGACGCGCGGATCGCCGAGCTGGCTGTCGCGCAGGCGGCTGACCGCATCGTATTCGTAGAGCCCCTGCTGCGCCTTGGTGGTCGATTTGACATGCCAGGTCAGCAGCGGCGCCCCGAGCGCGGCCGCAATCTCCTCGGCCAGAACGGTCTTGCCGGTGCCCGGCTCGCCCTTGACCAGCAGCGGGCGTTCCAGCCGGATCGCGGCGTTGACCGCGACCGTCAGATCCTCGGTGGCGACGTAGTTCTCGGTGCCGGCAAAGCGCATGAAGGGTTCCTCGGCGGGCGCACGGGAGGGAATGCGAGCCTGACCCGTCTCGCATGGAAGCGCCACGCTAGACCAGCGCAGACGGAGGCGAAAACTGCTTTCGGATCATCCTCTGAAGGATTGCGGCTAAGCGCGTGGCCCGCAAGGCGAATTCTTTCGCGATCGGCGGATTCAAAGGTTGTGCTGCGGTGCCGCGAGCCGCCACAATCGGCCACGTTCCCGCACTCGCGAATCGCAAGGTCCGGCCCCTTGGCCTCTTCAGTCGATCCTGCCGCCTACAAGGATGTCGTCGTGGTTCTGGCCACGGCGGGCGTCATCGTGCCGATCGCCAAGAGCCTGAAGATCAACTCGATCATCGCCTTCATCGCCTGCGGCGCGCTGCTGGGGCCCTTCGGGCTGGGCGGTCTGGTCTCGACGATCCCGCTGCTGAGCACCGTCACCGTGTCCAATGCCGAGGCGCTGGCCGGCCCGGCCGAGCTCGGCGTCGCCTTCCTGCTCTTCGTGATCGGGCTCGAGCTCTCCTTCGAGCGCCTGATGACCATGCGCAGGCTCGTCTTCGGTCTCGGCCTCGGCCAGGTGGCCCTGAGCGCCGGCGCGGTCGGCCTCGTCGCCTATGCCTTCGGCCAGCCGGCCACGGCGGCGCTGATCATCGGCTTCGGCCTCGCGCTGTCTTCGACCGCGATGGTGGTCGAGCTTCTCGCCGCCAAGAAGCGCATGACGACATCGGCCGGGCGCGCCAGCTTCGCGGTGCTGCTGTGCCAGGACCTGGCGGTCATCCCCCTGCTCTTCCTCATCGGCGTGCTCGATTCGCAGAAGGGCGGCGGCTCGCTCCTCGCCGGTCTGGCGCAGGCCTTCATCCAGGCCGCCGGAGCCATCGCGGTCATCGTCGTCATCGGCCGGCTGGCTCTGCGTCCGCTGTTCCGGCTCGTCGCCGCCAGCAATTCTGCCGAGAGCTTCATGGCGGCGACGCTGCTCACCGCGCTCGGCACCGGCCTCATCGCCGCGGCGGCGGGGCTGTCCATGGGGCTCGGCGCCTTCATCGCCGGGCTGCTGCTCGCCGAGACCGAGTTCCGCCGGGCGATCGAGGTCACGATCGAGCCGTTCAAATCCCTGCTCATCGGGGTCTTCTTCCTCACCGTCGGCATGGGCGTGAACCCCGCGGAGATCGCCGGCAACCCGGTCGCGATTCTCGCCATCGCCCTGGGGCTCCTGGTCGCCAAGATCGGTATCGTCTTCGTCCTCGCGCGGCGCTTTCGTCTCTCCACCGCCACGGCGCTCGAGACGGCGATCATGATCAGCCCGGGCGGCGAATTCGCCTTCGTGCTGCTGAATGCGGCCACCGGCGCGCAATTGCTGGGGGCGCGCGCCGCCAACATCGTGCTCGCCTCCGTTTCGCTCACGATGATCGCCCTGCCCTTCCTGGCGCGCCTCGCCCGCCATATGGCGCAGAAGCTCGCCGCTCCCGTCATCCTGCCGGACGAGGCCAAGATCCTGCCGCCGGACGACCATGCCGCGCGTGCCATCGTCGTGGGCGGCGGCCGTGTCGGACGTCTCGTCGCTTCCATGCTCGACGAACACGGCAAGTCCCACATCATGATCGACCAGGATGCCGCGCTGATCACGACGCAGCGCCGCGCCGGTCGCCCGGCCTTCTATGGCGACGCCACGAAGCCGGATTTCCTGAAGCTCTGCGGCCTTGAGGAAGCGACGGCCCTGATCGTGACGATCGACAATGTCCGCGCGGTCGACGAGACCGTGCGGGCCGCCCGCGCGATCAGGCCGGATATCGTGATCGTCGCCCGTGCTCGCGACGCCGCCCATGCCCGCCATCTCTACGAGATCGGCGTCAACGACGCGGTACCCGAAACGATCGAGGCGAGCCTGCAATTGTCGGAGGCGGCGCTGGTCGGCCTCGGCGTGCCGATGGGCCTCGTCATCGCCTCCGTCCATGAGCGGCGGGACGGCTTCCGTGCCCAGCTCAAGCCGGCTGGTGCTGCCGCGGAGCGAGCGCTTCCGCGCCACGCCCGTTCGCGAAGGCTTTGACCGGGGCCTCGCCGCCCGCTGCGCCGGTCTGTGGGAGCAACCCAGCCGTCTCTGCGACCTTGCGGATATGCCCGTAGAACTGGCCGGCGCTGGCGCTCCAGCTGTAGCGCGAGGCCAGCTCCAGAGACCAGTCGCGCGGAATGCGAAGCGCATTCATCGCCGCCCTGCGCAGATCCTCGTCGAGGATCGCCGCCTGGCTGCCGGCGAAGACGTCGCGCGGCCCCTGCACCGGGAAGGCCGCGACCGGCAAGCCGCTGGCGGCGGCCTCCAGCAGCACGATGCCGAACGTATCGGTCAGGCTCGGGAACACGAAGACATCGGACGAGGCATAGATCGCCGCCAGATCCTCGCCCTCCTTGGTGCCGAGAAAATGCGCATCCGGATAGGCGCGCGCGAGATCGGCCCGGGCCGGCCCGTCGCCGACCACCACCTTGCTGCCGGGCAGTCTCAGCGAGAGAAACGCCTCGAGATTCTTCTCGACCGCGACGCGCCCGACGCTGAGGAAGATCGGCCGCGGTAGATCGAGCACGCTCTGCCGGCGCGGGTGGAACAGGCTGAGATCGACGCCTCGGCCCCAGCGCACGATATTGGTGAAACCATGCCCGCGCAGTTCGTCCTCGACCGTCGGCGTCGAGACCATCACAGCGGCGGCCGGGGCATGGAAGCGGCGCAGCAGACCGTAGCTCCAGCTTTCGGGAATCGGCCAGCGCGCGGCGACATATTGCGGGAAGCGGGTGTGGTAACTCGTGGTGAAGGGACGCTTCTGCGCGATGCAGACCGCGCGCGTCAGCCAGCCGATCGGCCCCTCGGTCGCGATATGGATGTGATCCGGTCCGAATTCCGCGATCCGCGCCGCCATCGCGCGCCGCGTCGCGAGCGCCAGGCGGATGTCGGGATAGCTCGGCAGCCCGATCTGGCGGAAGCCCTCGGGCGTAAGCGCAGCGGCGGTGGCGCCGAAATCCGGCGCGGCCTCGATCATGCGCTCCAGCGAACGCACCACCCCGTTGATCTGCGGCCGCCATGCGTCGGTCGCGATCAGAACGCGCATCAGGCTGCCTCGACGAGGTCCGGCAGGCGCACGGGCCGGGCGGCGGCAGCGGCTGGCGCAGCCGCCTCGCCCCTGATCCGGCCCTGCGGCCAGGTGATCATCTCGAAGCGGCCGTCATGATGCTCGACGAAGGCGGTGCAGCTCTCCACCCAGTCGCCGGTGTTGATATAGGTCAGCCCCTCGATCTGGCGATAGGCGGCATGGTGGATATGGCCGCAGATGACGCCGTCGGCCTGGTGCCGGTCCGCCTCGCTGGCGAGGCAGGTCTCGAACTCGCCGATGTAGTTGACCGCGTTCTTGACCTTGCGCTTGGCCCAGGCGGAGAGCGACCAATGCGGCAGGCGAAGCACCCTCCGCACCCGGTTGATCGCCATGTTGAGCGCCAGCGCGACCGTATAGGCCCAGTCGCCGAGCAGAGCGAGCCATTTGGCGTTGCGCACGACGAGGTCGAACAGGTCGCCGTGGATGACGAGGAAGCGCTTGCCGTCCGCCGTCTCGTGGATCACCTCGTCGACGAGAGTGATGCCGCCGAACTGCAGCCCGGTGAAGTCCCGCAGGAAGTCGTCGTGGTTCCCGGTGACGTAGATCAGCTTGGAGCCCTTGCGCACCTTGCGCAGCAGCTTCTGGATGACGTCGTTATGCGACTGGGGGAAATACCAGCCGCTCTTCAGCCGCCAGCCGTCGATGATGTCGCCGACCAGATAGATCTGCGGGGCATCGTATTCGCGCAGGAATTCCAGCACGAGATCGGCCTGCGCCCCGCGCGTGCCCAGATGCAGGTCGGAGATGAAGATGGCGCGAACCTGCTTCGCATTGTCCTCGTCGCTCATCGACCGGCCCCCATCGTTGCGATGAGTGGGGCGTGTGACGGATTTGCGTTGCGCTTTGATGACGGCCCCGCCAATCCATGGTCATCTCGCCCGACTCGCCACTGCCGCGGCATGGCCGACGGGCGTTCTTTGACGGAGACATCGCATGGATCTCGGGATTTCCGGCCGTACGGCCATCGTCTGCGCGTCGAGCAAGGGGCTCGGCCGGGGCTGCGCCGAGGCACTGGCGGAAGCGGGCTGCACCGTCGTGATCAACGGGCGCAGCAGCGAAACCCTGGAACGGACCGCGGCGGCGATTCGCGAGCGCACCGGTGCGACGGTGCTCGCCGTCGTGGCCGACGTGTCGACCAAGGCCGGGCAGGATGCGCTGCTCGCCGCAGCGCCCCAGCCGGACATCCTCGTCAACAACAATGGCGGCCCGCCGCCCAAGCCCTTCCGCGAGGTCTCGCGCGAGGCCCTGCTGGAAGGCGTCGTTCAGAACATGGCGACGCCGCTGGAGCTGATCCAGCGTGTCATCGACGGCATGGTCGAGCGCAAATTCGGGCGAATCGTCAACATCACCTCGGCGAGCGTCGTCACCCCGCTGACGGGGCTGGACGTCTCCTCGGCGGCCCGCGCCGGCCTCACCGCCTTCCTCGCGGGCGTCGCGCGCGAGGTCGCCAGCTCCGGCGTCACCATCAACAACATCCTGCCGGGCGTCTTCGACACCGACCGGATCAAGAGCTCGGTCGGCAAGATGGCGCAGATGCAGAACATCAGCGTCGAGGAGGCCACCAAGCGCCGCCTCGCCTCCGTTCCGGCCGGCCGCCTCGGCACGCCGGAGGAGTTCGGCAAGCTCTGCGCCTTCATCGCCAGCGGCCATGCCGGCTACATCACCGGCCAGAACTTCCTCATCGACGGCGGCGCCTTCCGCGGCACGTTCTGAGCCTCAGACCGCCATCGCGAGAAGCGAAGCGACGAAGCCATCCAGGGCGATCGGGCTCCACGTCCACTGGATAGCTTCGCTGCGCTCGCAATGACGAGCGGTGCGGCTCCGGTCGCTTTCGATCGCCCCCAGCCGCCTAGCGGCCCTGCGAACTCCGCGCTTCGCCAGCCTGCCAGGCCATGGTCTAAGGGCGGGCGGTTTCGCCCGAAACCGTCGCCCTGCCCTCCCGCCGGCCAGCCGTCTTGTCCCCCCTCCTCGGCATTACCTGCAAGCTGCTTTCCGCTTTGGCGTTCACGCTGATGTCGGGCGCGATCAAGTCGATCTCGGCACGCTATCCGATCGGCGAGATCGTCTTCGCCCGCTCATTCTTCGCGATGATCCCGCTCCTGATCTGGCTCGCCTGGCGGGCCGAGCTGCCGGCGGCGTTGAAGACCGGCAATCTGCGCGGCCATCTCAAGCGCGGCATCATGGGCTCCACCGGCATGTTCTGCGGCTTTGCCGCGCTGCATTTCCTGCCGCTGTCGGAGGCCGTGGCGATCGGCTACGCAGCACCGCTCGTCGTGGTGGTGCTGGCCGCGCTGATTCTCAAGGAGCGGGTGCGGATCTATCGCTGGAGCGCTGTGGCGGTCGGCTTCCTCGGCGTGCTGATCATGCTCTCGCCGCATCTGGGCGCAACCGCCCATCCGCTCGGCTCGGCCGCCACCATCGGCGCCGCGCGCGGCCTCGGCGGCGCCTTCTTCTCCGCCTTCGCCTCGATCGAGGTGCGCCAACTCACCGAAACCGAGCGCACCGGCGCCATCGTCTTCTATTTCATGATGCTGACCAGCCTGCTCGGCCTCTCCACCAGCCTGCTCGGATGGACTGCGCCCGGCTGGGCGGATGGCCTGCTCATGATTCTGATCGGCATCCTCGGCGGCCTCGGCCAGATCTTCCTCGTCCAGGCCTATCGCTATGGCGATGCCTCGCTGATCGCGCCCTTCGAGTATTCGACCATGCTCTGGGCGGTTGCGATCGGCTGGTTCTGGTTCGGCGAATGGCCGGCGCAGACCATCCTGCTCGGCGCCGTGATCGTCATCGGCTCGGGCATCTACGTCATCCTGCGCGAGCATCAGCTCGGCCTCGCCCGCCGCGCCCAGCGCGAAGCCGGCCCCAGCCGCATCACCTGAGCGACCGCAACCTCTCCCCTTTGCCCTTGCCCGCACTTGCCCAAAGACCGCCAAAAGGGCATGGTTCGTTCGTTAAAACGATCACCGCAGCGGCGGCGATCCGGCAGCGGCGGGCAAGGCGGAACATGGGCATCGAAACCAAGGAACGCGGTGGTCGCGAGCTGGAATCGGGCGCCCAGGTCATCTCCGGCCAACTGGGCAAGACCATCCAGCGCCTGCGCAAGGCCTATAACTTCTCGCTCTCCGATCTCGCCGAGCAGTCCGGCGTCGCCAAGTCGATCATCAGCCAGATCGAGCGCAACGAGACCAATCCCACCCTGGCGACGATCTGGCGCCTCTCCCAGGCGCTCGACATCTCGATCGAGCGTGTGCTCTCCAGCGGCGAGGAGGAGGCCTTCATCGAGAAGACCACCCGCGCCGACACGCCGATCCTCGTCTCCGAAGACGGCAAGCTGCGGCTCGCCATCGTCGGCTGGATCAAGACCGTCGAATGGCTGCAATGGTACGAGGTCACGGCCGAACCGGGAGGCGAACTCGATTCCGAGGGCCATCAGCGCGGCTCGATCGAATCCCTCTCGGTCACCGCAGGCGAGTTCGAGGTCGAGGTCGGCGACATCGTCCAGCGCGCCAAGGCGGGCGAAACCCTGCGTTATCGCTGCGACCGCCGCCACATCGTCCGCTGCGTCGGCACCGAGCCCGGCGCGGCGCTGATGGTCTGCATCCTCAAGGCGGCGGTGATGGAGTAAAGGGCGGCCATTCAGCGCTCGGCATGGTCGGAAGAGGCGCGGGTCATCCCGGACGCAGCGAAGCGGAGATCCGGAATCGATGCCGGAGCGCTGCCCGTTGAGGTTCAGGCATGGGTCCCGGGTCTCCTTTCAGTTGCCCGGGATGACCCGCTCGTTTTCAAATCCGATCGCCCTGCGAGGAACATCGCCATGGACATCCGCCGCGCCGGCTCTCAGCCCTCGGGACAGGGGCCCGCCGAATACTTCACCGGCCAGGTCCGCATCGACCCGCTCTATAATCCGCCCGAGCCCGCCCGCATCGCGACCGCGCTCGTCACCTTCGAGCCCGGCGCCCGCACCGCCTGGCACACTCATCCGCTCGGCCAGACCCTGATCGTCACCGCCGGCTGCGGCTGGGCCCAGCGCGAGGGCGGCCCGGTCGAGGACATCCGCCCCGGCGACATCGTCTGGTTCCCGCCGGGCGAAAAGCACTGGCACGGCGCCACCGCCACCACTGCGATGACCCATATCGCCCTCCAGGAAAAGCTGAACGGCTCGGCGGTGGACTGGCTTGAGCCCGTCAGCGAGGAGGATTATGGTCTGGGGGCGGCGTGAGCCGCTAGGCTCCGCCAGGATCCAGTCTGCTATCGGTCCGTTGCAGTCATTCGCTTCCGCATTCGCGACGGCGTTGATCGCTGTCGAAGATGTACTGCGGAGCCGACTGATCCATGCACCGGCTGATGTGTTCGTTCATCGAACGCATAGCCATGACAAAAAGGAAGTGGCCGACGCTGACAGCGATCAGAAGTGCTACAGCTAAAGCGAGCGATTTGCGCCAAGCTAGCACGCGCATCGTCCAAATCCTGGCAGACCTCAAAGCTACGCCTTCCGAGCGTCTTCTAAAAATTGCCGTCCGACGTCGGTCCAATCACCTCTGATGCGGTGTCCACCCTTGAGTGAGACGAGACCGTAGCCGGCGAGTACGGTAAGCGCAATCTCGCCTGCACTCATGGCCATACTATCCAATTCAGTGTCTTCTATGCAGTGAACGAGATACTGGGCGACCATCAGTGCTAGCGGTTGAAGAAGCTGGCGCTCTGTCTCGTTCATCGCAACCTTCTATGCCAGAAGTCGAATATTGGCAGTCAGTTATTATCCGCGTCACTTGTCGGCTTCCGACCCTTAGCGGCCGCTCCTAGCCTCCCCCGCCCTGCGGCCTCACCGGCCCCTGAACCGCCGGCAGCGATTTCAGATACTCCGCCATCGCGGCCCGGTCGGCATCCGACAGTTGCGCGGTGTTGCGCACCACATCGGCCATCGAGCCGCCGACGCTGTCGAAGCTGGGGGTGAAGCCGGTCTTCAGCAGCTCGGCGATCTCCTCCTTCGACCATTTGCCGAGCCCGTTCGCCTCGTCCTGCGTGATGTTCGGCACCCAGCCCTTGCCCTCGGGGTCCGGCCCGCCGGCGAAGCGCGTCGCCGCGACGATGGCGCCCAGCGCATTGCGGTTGGAGTGGCACTCGGCGCAATGGCCCGGACCGTTGACGAGATAGGCGCCGCGGTTCCAGCTCTCGCTCTTCGCCGGGTCGGGCTGGAACGGCCCGGCCTTGAAGAACAGCAGCTTCCAGCCGCCGACCAGCCGGCGGATGTTGAAGGGGAAGCTGAGATCATGCGGCGCCGCCTTGCCCTCGACCGGCGGCAAGGTGCGGATATAGGCGAAGAGGTCAGCCAGCGCCTTGGGCGGGATCAGCCGGTAGGAGGTGTAGGGGAAGGAGGGATAGAGATGCTCGCCCTGCCGGCCGACGCCGGCCGCCATCGCATCGACGAAATCCTGCACGCCCCAATTGCCGATGCCGTCGCGGGTGTGGGGCGAGATGTTCGGCACATGGAAGGTGCCGAAGGCGGAGGTGAGCGCGAGCCCGCCGCCGAGCCGCGTGCGATCCTCCTGCCCGGGCGTGGCATGGCAGGAGGCGCAGCCGCCGGCGGCGAAGAGCAGCTTGCCGTTCTCGACATCGGCGGCCGGCAGCGCACCGACCTCGGGCGCCGGCGAGACGATCCGCGGATCGGTCAGCAGCCAGAAACTGCCCAGGCCCAGCGCCGCCAGCACGACGAGAGTGACGAACAGGCGGCGCAGCAGCAGCATCACGATCTCCAGAGGCGAGGTTGAAGAGTGGACGCTGGGCAGGGCCAGAGCAAGGTTGGAATGAGACGAGCGTCGAAGAGGCGAGAACAGCGCGGGGAACCCTCTCCCTATGGGGAGGGTTCCCCGCGCATCGATCTCGAAAGAAGGTCAAACGTGAGGGCTCGCCGCCCCTCACTTCTTGATGCGATAGACCTCGTGGCAGGTACCGCAATTCTTCGTGGCGGCACCAAAGGCGGTGCGGAAGCCGGCGAGATCGGTGACGGCGGCGCCGGCCTGCGCATCCGCCTCGAACTTGGCGAGGGCCGCCTTGAAGCCGGCCTGATCCTCCCAGATCTTCGGAGAAGCGGTGGTGTCGCCGCCGGTCTTGGACGATTCGGGGAAGAGGCCGCCGAAGGTCTTGGCCGAAGCGGCATAGGTCTTGAACACGCCCTGCGCCTTGGCCGCGTCGAACGGCACGTCGCCCTTGGCCATGGCCGCGCCCTCGCGGGTCGCGCCGCCGATGGCCTTCATCGCCTGCTGGCGCTCGGCGATCGGGTTGGACTGGGCCATCACGGCGGTGAGGCCGAACCCGAGGCCGGCGACGACGAGAACGGTTCGGATCATGCGTTTCCCCTTGCAGCAGCAGCGCTCGAAGCGGTGCCTTGGAATGGTTCCAGATCACCGCATCGACACGACACTGCCAAGTCGCTTTTGCGTGAAGCCGTTTGCGCTTCCGCAAATCCGGTCTTGCGTCAAAGCGGGTAGCCCGCCTCCTTCAGCGCGCGGAACAGCTTGAGCGGGGTCGCCGGCATGTCCATCGCCTTGATCCCGGCCGCACGGTCCAGCGCGTCCACCACCGCATTCATCACCGCCGGGCAGGCGCCGATGGCCCCCGCCTCGCCCGCCCCCTTCACGCCGATGGCGTTGGTGACGCAGCGGACATTGCGCGTCTCGAAATGGAAGTTCGGGACGTCGATGGCGCGCGGCAGCGCGTAATCCATGAAGGTCGCGGTCAGCATCTGGCCTTCCGGATCGAAGCGGATCTCCTCCATCAGCGCCTGGCCGATGCCCTGCACCGCTCCGCCATGCACCTGCCCCTGCAGCATCAGCGGGTTCAGCGTCACGCCGAAATCGTCTACCACGACATAGTTGAGGATCTCGGTGTGGCCGGTGCCGGGGTCGATCTCCAGCTCGCACACATGCGTGCCGTTCGGATAGGTCGCCTCCGGCGGCTGCCAGCTCTGATGCACCTTGAGCAGCTCGGGCGTGGCGCCCGGCAGCGCCGCGATGGCGGCCAGATCCAGCGCCTTGTCGGTGCCGACGATCCGCACGGCGCCATCGGCGATCTCCAGATCGCCCACCGCCGCCTCGAGCTTCTCGGAGGCCAGTTGCTTCAGGTTGTCGGTGAGGATGCCCGTCGCCTTGTCCAGCGCAGCACCGCCCACGGGGATCGAACGCGAGCCGCCGGTGCCGGAGCCGGTCTCGACCCGGTCGGTGTCGCCCTGCACGACGCGGATGCGGTCCATCGGGATGTCGAGATGCTGCGAGACCAGCTGCGAATAGGCGGTCTCGTGCCCCTGCCCATTCGACTGGGTGCCGATCAGGACGGTCACCGTGCCGTCCTTCTCGAGGATCACGGTCGAGCTTTCCGGCCCGCCGCCGCCGCAGGCCTCGATATAGCTCGCCATGCCGATGCCGCGGATCTTGCCGGCCTTCTTCGCAGCGGCATGGCGGGCCTTGAAGCCCTTCCAGTCCGCCACTTCCATGGCGCGGCGCATATGCCCCTCGAACTCGCCGGAATCATAGACGGGTCCGGTCTGCGTCTTGTGTGGCATCTCCGTCGGCTTGACGAAATTCAGCGCGCGCACCGCGTCCGGCGTCTTGCCGATCTCGCGGGCGATGGCGTCGACCAGCCGCTCGATGAGATAGGCCGCCTCTGGACGGCCGGCGCCGCGATAGGCATCGACAGGGGTGGTGTGAGTCAGCACGCCGCGGAAATGCACATGCACGGCCGGGATGTTGTAGCAGCCCGGCGTCATCGTGGTGCCGACCCACGGGATGAAGGGGCCGTATTGCGAGAGCCAGGCGCCCATCTCCGCCGAAAGATCGACCTTGAGCCCGATGAACCGGCCCTTGGCATCGAGCGCCATGGTGGCGGTGGCGAGATTGGCGCGGCCATGGGTGTCTGCGAGAAAATGCTCGGTGCGATCCGCGACCCAGCGCACGGGGCGCTTCAGCTTCTCGGCCGCGATCATGGCCAGCGGATATTCCCGATAAAGGAAGATCTTGGTGCCGAAACCGCCGCCGACATCCGGCGTCACCACGCGGATGCGCTTGGGGTCGACCTTGAGCACATAGGTCGCGATCAGGTCTCGCATGCCGTGGCTGCCCTGGCTGCCCAGAGTGAGCGTCCAGCGCTTTTCGGCCTTGTCGTAATCGGCGATGCAGGCGCGCGTCTCCATGTAGTTGGAGGCGAGGCGGTTGTTGACGACGGTCAGCGAAACCGTGCGCGCCGCCTTGGCGAAGGCCTTCTCGGTCTTCTCGCGGTCGCCCTGCTCGGCCTCGAAGGCGATGTTGCGGGCCCGGTCGGGCCAAACCTGCGGAGCGCCCTCTTCCAGCGCCTCCGCGATGCCGGTCACGGCCGGCAGAGGATCCCAGTCGATCGCGATCGCCTCGGCCGCGTCGCGGGCCTGCGCCAGCGTCTCGGCGACGATGAAGGCCACGGCCTCGCCGACATGGCGCACCGTATCGGTCGGCAGCACCGGCACGGGCAGGGACTTCACCGGCTCACCGGAGAGCGTCTTGATCAGCCCCTTGCAGGGCAGGTCGCCATAATGCGCCACATCCGCGCCGGTCAGGATCAGTTTGACGCCCTTCAGCGCGCGGGCGGCGGCGGTATCGCTGATCGTGAACCGCGCATGGGCATAGGGCGAGCGCAGCACATAGGCGTGCAGCGCGCCTTCGGCCGCGATGTCGTCGGTGTAGCGCCCGGTGCCGGTCGTCAGGCGCTGGTCCTCGACACGGCGCACCGGCTGGCCGAATCCGAATTTCATGGGGCGCATGGAGGCTGTCCTCGACTTGTTCGAAGGCCAGAGTAGAAGCTGAATCGCCGCGCCGCCAGCCCCGCCGCGTCACAGGCGGGGCTGGCGTTTTGCGCAGGGCGGGCGCGGCTCAGCGCTGCATGCGCACCGCCGTGTCGGCCAGCGAAATCATCATGTTGTAGTCCCGCACGATCCAGTTCGCGGTCTCGGCCGAGCCGCGGCGGACATCGCCCTTGTTCTTGGCGAGCTTGTCCGAGAAGTCGCGCAGCTTCCCGAGCCAGGTCCCGGCCTGGCTTTCGATCATCAGCGAAGCGCCCGGATTCTTGTCCTTGAAGGCGTCCATCTCGCGCACCGTCTTTGCATAATCTGCGGTCGCGGCATCGAAGGCCTTGAGATCGACGATCGGCTGCTGGTTGCTCGGCATCAGGTCGATGACGGCGCGGGCCGCGATCATGACATTGCGCACCTGCCAGCGGGCCGAGCGGCCCTCGCGCTGCTCCAGCGCGGCGAGTTCGCGCTGGTCGAGCCCCTTCTTGTAGACGCGCATCAGCGCATCCAGCTTGTCGCGCTCATCGAGGAAGGTCTTCGCTGCCGGCACCATCGCGGTATGCAGCTTCTGGCCCTCGGCCATGTTGTCGTCGCGGTAGTCCTTGCGGTCGTAATAGCGCTCGGCCTTGGTGATGAGCGGCGCCAGTTCCTGATAGGCCTTGATATAGCGCAGCATGGCGGCATCGATCTCCGGCAGCTTGGGCTCGGACGCGGCCATCTGCTCCGCCTTCTGGATCTCCTTGGTGACGTCGTAGAGGCTGTAGAGCCCGTAGGAGATATACATCTCCTTACCGGTCGGCCCCTTCTTCATGTCGACCCAGCTCGCATAGCGCTGCCAGGATTCGCGGGCGCGCAGCGTGCGGTTCATGAGCTGGGTGTAGGCGTTGGACTTGGCGATCGCGGCCTGCAGATCGCCCTCCCCGGCCGGCGCCGAAGCGGGGGCCGGAGCCGGAGCCTGTGCGAGAGCCGGAAGCGGCGAAACGAGGCCGAGCGCCAGGGCGCAAGCGGCGCCGGCGACGAAATGACGGGTCAGCATGGAACATCCTCTGTCACGAAGGCCGGGGCGCCGGCTTGCGGCGCGCCAGGGGTTCAGAGTCTCAGTCGAAGGAAACGGTCTCGCCGCGCAGGGCCCAGTCCTTGAAACCGCCGGCATAATGGGCATCGACCGGCAGGCCCGCGGCCTGGGCGGCGGCGAGAGCATGGCGCGAACGCACCCCGGCCGCACAGGAGAAGACCAGCCGCTTGCCCTCCGCCTCCGGAAGAGCGGCCGGATCGAAGGTCGAGAGCGGATGCGAGAGGGAGGCGGGAATATGCCCGGCGGCGAATTCATGCGGCTCGCGCACATCGACGAGCAGGATCGAGCCCTCGGCCAAACCCTGCTTGATGTCGTCGATGTCGAGATCGGTGATCGTCATGACGGCCTGCGTAAGATCAAGTCGTTCATCATCCGTCATCCCGGACTTGTCCCGGGATCCATCGAAGGGCGCCGAGCTCTACGATGGATCCCGGAGCAGCGCTGCTCTGCAGTTCGTCCGGGATGACGTCCATCCCTCCGAAACGTCATCTGCACAATGCCGATGACGGTCCGGCTCAGCCCTGCGGCGGAATGCGCAGCACCCAGCCCGGCTGTATCAGGTCGGGGTTCTTCACCGGCGGCGTGTTGGCCTTGACGATCTCGGTGTATTTGGCGCCCTGCCCCTTGCCGTAATGCTCCTCGGCGATCTTCCAGAGCGTGTCGCCCTTCTTCACCGTGTAGAACACGGCGGCGGGAGCCTCCTTGGTCACGGCGAGCTCGGATTCCACCTCGGCGACGCCGGTGGTGTTGCCGAGCGCGAGGATGATCTTCTCGGCCTGCTCCTGAGATACGGCCTGACCGGACACCTTCACCTTGTCGCCATCGACCGTCACGGTCACATCGGAGGGCAGGCCATGGCCGGCGAGTTCCTTCTTGAGATCGTCGGCGGTGGCCGCCTTGGCTTCGCCGCTGCCGAAGATCTTGGCACCGGCTTCCTTGATGAAACTGAACAGACCCATGGAGACCTCCTCGGTTGGGGCTTTATCAAGCCTGCTAGCCATATGCGACGCAAGCACGACATGACCTGGCGACCTCCACGATCGGACGCACGCCTGTCTTCCGTCACGCTCATGGACGACATTCCGGCGTTCCGCTTCCCCAAAGCGCAACTGGCTGGCACAACGATGCCACCCACCTCGGAGTTCCTCATGCTGACCCTCGTCCAGGCCCAGACCATCCTGTCGACCGCGCTCGACCATGCTTCGTCCCAGGGCTTCAAGCCGCTCGCCATCGCGATCCTCGACGCGCGCGGCGCCCAGAAGGCCTTCGCGGCTCAGGACGGCACCAGCCTGAAGCGGGCCGAGATCGCGCTCGGCAAGGCCCATGGCGCCGTCGCCCTCGGGCTGGGCTCGCGCGCGCTCCACAAGATGGCGCAGGAGCGCCCCTATTTCATCGAGGCGGCGACCCATGCGGTCGGCGGCCTGCTGGTGCCGGTCCCGGGCGGAGTGCTGATCCGCGATTCGGCCGGCGCATTGCTCGGCGCGGTCGGCATCTCGGGCGACACCTCCGACAATGACGAGGCCGCCGCGCTGGCCGGCATCGCCGCCGCCGGGCTCGCCGCGGATACGGGCGCCTGACCATGGGCGAGGCGGCCGGGGTCAGCGAGGTCATCGAAACCGACGTCGTCATCGTCGGCGCCGGCCCCTGCGGCCTGTTCGCGGTGTTCGAGCTGGGCCTGCTCGACATCCGCGCCCATCTCGTCGACATCCTGCCGAAGGTCGGCGGCCAATGCGCCGAGCTCTATCCGGAAAAGCCGATCTACGACATTCCGGGCTTCCCGATGGTGACCGGCCAGGCGCTGGTGGACAATCTGCTGGAGCAGATCAGGCCCTTTAGCCCCACCTTCCATCTCGGCCAGATGATCGAAACGGTCGAGCCGCTCGGCAGCACGCAAGCGCCGCGCTTCCGCGTCACCACCGATGCAGGCACCGTGTTCGACACGAAGACGGTCGTCATCGCCGCTGGCGGCGGCTCGTTCCAGCCGAAGAAGCCACCGATCCCAGGCATCGAGGCCTATGAGGACGGAGCGGTTTATTACGCCGTGCGCCGCATGGAGACCTTCCGCGACCGGGACGTGCTGATCGTGGGCGGCGGCGATTCGGCGCTGGACTGGACGCTGAATCTCATGCCGGTCGCCCGCCGCGTCACGCTGATGCACCGGCGCGACGATTTCCGCGCCGCGCCCCATTCCGTCGAGCAGATGCGCGCACTTGTCGCCGAGGGTCGCATGGAGATGAAGCTCGGCCAGGTCACGGGGCTGAAGGGGCAGGACGGCCAGTTGGAGGCAGCGATCTGCCGCGACGCCGCCGGCGAGACCTTCGAGATCGCCTGCGATGCGATGCTGCCCTTCTTCGGGCTGACGATGAAGCTCGGCCCGATCGCGAATTGGGGCCTGAACCTCCATGAAAACCTGATCCCGGTCGGGACCGAGACATTCGAGACATCGACGCCCGGCATCTTCGCCATCGGCGACATCAACACCTATCCGGGGAAGCTCAAGCTCATCCTCTCGGGCTTCCACGAAGGCGCGCTCTGCGCCCAGAAGGTGCATCGCTACATCTATCCCGACAAGCGCCTGACCTTCCAGTACACAACCTCCTCGACGAGCCTGCAGAAGAAGCTCGGCGTCGCTTGAGGGTCCGAAGGTGACCTGCCGCCGATAGCCTCCCCGCCATTGCGAGGAGCGAAGCGACGCAGACGCCGCCTACTGGGCCAGCGCCTCGCCCGGAATCTGCGCGGCAGCCGTCCCGCCGCGCGCCGCAGCGGACATGGTGCTGCCGAGCTTCAGCGAATCGCGCACGGCCGGCGACGGACCCGCCAACACAGGGCCGCGCAGAGGCGCCTCGGCGACGCTGGGCTCGTCATGATCGCGCGGCGGGGCCGGAGGAGCGAGATCGACCGGCTCCTGCGGATCGATGCGCTCGCGCAGCTCCGCGACCGCCCCTTCCAGCGGCCGGAAGGTGAAACGGACGCGATGCTTGCCGGCCGGGACCTGCACGGCGCGGAACAGCACGTTCGCCTTCAGGATCTCGGTCTCGGTCCCATCGACCTCGGCCCGCCACCAGGGGTGCCAGACATCGTTGAGCACCACGAATCCAGCGGTGGGGGTGTCGACCTCGATCTCCACCTCGGCATTGCGATAGCGCGCCAGCTTCAGCTGCGCCGCCACGGCCAGCGGGCCTTCATGCACGCTCTGCGGCGGCTCGCTGTCGAGCAGCACGACCTGCTGGGGATCGGCATTGTCCGGCCAGCGGCCAGAGAGCTTCATCGAATCGAAATCGGCGAATTGCCAGCCGCCGAAGAACTGCACGCGCGGCAGCGCATGCGGGTTCTCATAGACATAGCCCTCCTTGGTCCGGGCGATCAGCTTGAGATCGTCGCCATGCAGCGCGTGATCGACCTGCTGGATCGGAACCGGCGAGGCGATGTAACGCAGGCCCAGCAGGTTCGCCATGCGGCAGCGATAGGATGGGAAGAGCGGGGTGAACTTGCGCTCGGACGGGCTGGCGATGCCGTCCCGCGTGCCCACCGCCTCGGAGAAATCCTCCAGCCGCAGCGGATTGTAGCCGAGCGTGTGGTCGAAGCCATGGACCATGCTGGCATTGGGCCATTCGAAACCGAGGCCCAGAAGCTCGACACGGTCGCGCCGCGTCGAGCCCGCCGGCTGCGCCGTGAGATGCTTGAGCAGCGCGATGGTCTCGTTCCGGGTCGAGGGCTCGAGCACGTCATAGATCTTCGGCGGCAACGCGGTCGATTCGTTGGGGCCGTTATTGGCGCGCAGATCAGCCGCCATCACGCCCGCCACCAGCACGACGGAGGCCACCGGCGCGAGCCCCGTCCGGCAGCGCTGGAGCGCGAGAAAGAGCAGCCCCGCCGCGGCGAACCAGCCGAGTGCGAGGCCCACCGGCTTCCAGGCCTGGGCGAGATGGCCGGCGCCGCGCGAGACCAGCAGACCCGTCGCGACGGCCGCGAGCACCACGCAGGCGCCGATCACGAGATCGCGGCGGAAGGAGGTGCCGGGAGCGGCGCTGAGGATGCGGTGCAGCACATAGCCGGCCAGGACCGCACCCAGCGCGCCGATGAGGAAGGTGGCGTCGGCCGGCCGGCGGAACACCTTGACGCCCGGCAGATAATCATAGGCGAGTTGGAAGACGGGCGTGTAGCGGCCCAGGGCGAACAGCACCATGAACACGAAGCCGATCGTCAGCGGCCGGATCGCCTTGTCCCACAGAAAGCCGCGGGTCACCCCGGGCGCGATCAGCAGGAGCAGCGGCAGCGCGCCGAAATAAACCTGCCCCATATTCTGGGAGAGGTAGAGCTCCTTGACCCAGCCGGGATTGTTGTACGGTCCCCAGAAATCGACATTCGGATCCTTCGCGCCGAACAGATCCCCGATGAAGGCGGTCAGCAGCGAAACCGGGTGCAGCGAGCCGCGCCCCGCCTCAGCGAGATCGATTTCGGGCCGGGTCGTTGCTTCGGCGAAAAGCCAGGTCCAGAGCAGCGGCAGCGCGATCAGCGCGAGTCCGGCGACGCAGGCGAGCGCGAGCGGCCCGAGGCTCGCCCGCACCGAAGGCCAGCCGCCGGCCAGCCAATGCGCCACGACGACGCCGACCAGGACATAGGCGCCGAGCAGCACGATCTGGTCGGGATCGAGCACCATCAGCCCGCCCGCCAGACCAGCGAAGAGACCCGAAAGCAAAGTGTTCCGCTGCAGCATCCGCGCCGTCAGCCACAGCGTCACCGCGAAGAAGGCCAGGCTCGCGATCTGCCCGACATGCTGGACCCGCCAGGCGGCCGAGGCCCCGAAGGCGAAGACCAGCGCCGCAAGCAGCGCGCCGGCCGGATGCCAGCCGCGATCCCTGAACAGCATGATGAGGGCCAGCCCGCCCACCAGCAAATGGCCGAGCACGAAGGCGTCGACCTCGCGGAAGCTCGGATTGGACGAGATCAGGGCGAGAAGGATCGCGGGCGAGAAGATGAGCGATTGCGGATCGGCGATCTGCGGCGAGCCGGCGAAGACGTTGTGGTTCCAGAACGGCGACTGGCCGGAATGGATCGCCTGGGCGAGGAACTGGATCTGCGCCTGAAAATGCGCCTTCGCATCGAAGGGAATCGTCACCGACCCCGACAGCCAGGGCCAGCACAGGATGACCCATGCCACGACAAAACCGATCGCTGCCGCCCAGTAGCCGGCGCGCCGCACGTCCACGCTTTGCAACGGAACCCCCGAGGTCCCGAGGCGTGGACGGCACCGTTCTCGGCACCGGTCTCCAGCCTCTACCGTGCCGAGGGTGTGATATGTCACCTGAACCGAAACTGAATGCGATCACGCATCCGTGAAGAATCGTGCCGTTAGGTTACGACCCCCTCTCCTCGATACATGAATCAAGAGCATTCGTGTCTGACCCTCACCCTGGAGGTGCCTGAACGGGCCTCCCGAATGGTCTCCTCAGCATAAGAACCAAGTGGAGCCGGCCGCTGTCAGGATGCCCCGCCGGCCAGCCAGCGCGCCAGCACGCGCCTTTCCTCCGGCGTCATCCCGGAGAGGTTGTTGGGCGGCATCGCATGGGTCATCACTGCCTGAGTCCGGATGGCGCGGGCATGCAGGGCGATCTGCTCGGGCCCGTCAAGCAGCACCCCCTTGGGCGCGATCTGGATGCCAGGCCAGCTCGGCTCGGGCGCGTGGCACATCGCGCAGCGGCCGGTGACGATCGTGGAAACCTCGGCCGGCGGCAGCGTCATTCCCGCCAGCAGCACCGGCTTCGGCTCCGCCCGCGGCGCTAGTCCCAGCCGCTCGCGCCCGCCCGGCGAGGCCGACATCGCGACCCAGAAGGCGAACCAGAGCGCAAGCACCGCCACCGCCCAGCACCACCACGGCGATTTCGCATGGTCGGCATGGCGGACGTTGAAGAAGTGGCGGATCAGCGCGCCGGCCACGATCACCAGCGCGACCAACAGCGGGATCACGGCCGCATTGGCATAGGTGACGGGGTAATGGTTCGACAGCATGAGGAACAGCACCGGCAGGGTGATGTAGTTGTTGTGCGTCGAGCGCTGCTTGGCCGCCTTGCCATATTTCGGATCGGGCTTCTCTCCGGCCGTCAGCGCGGCCATCACCTTCCTTTGGCCCGGCATGATGTTGAAGAAGACATTGGCGGTCATGATCGTCGCCATCAGCGCGCCGGTGTGGATCAGCGCCCCGCGCCCAGAGAACACGTTGGCGAAAGCCCAGCTCGCGGCGACGACATAGGCGAAGCCGATCAGCCCGAGCCAGACATCGTGTCTGCCCAGCGGCGACTTGCACAGCCCGTCATAGATCAGCCAGCCGCCGGCCAGCGCCGCGATGCCGATCGCGCCCGCCGCTCCGGCTGAGAGCTGCATCACCGCCGGATCGATCAGATAGAGTTCCGACTGGGCGTAATAGACCCAGACCAGCAGGAAGAAGCCGGAGATCCAGGTCCAGTAGCTCTGCCATTTGTGCCAGGTCAGCTCCGCCGGCATCACGGCCGGCGCGACCATGTATTTGCGCATCTCGTAGAAGCCGCCGCCATGCACCTGCCAGGCGCGCCCCCCGGTCCCGGCCGGAATGTCGGAAGCCGGCCGCAAGCTGGCGTCAAGATGGATGAAGAAGAAGGAGGAGCCGATCCAGGCGATCGCCGTGATGACGTGGAGCCAGCGCAGCATCATGCTGCCCCATTCCATCAGATAGGCGCTGAGCATGGCGGTCGCTGTCCTCTCTGGGGCGAACCGGTACGAGACACCGGTGGACTTCGCCGATCCGCAAAGTACGGTTGGCCTGCGCCGGCATGCAAGTTGCTGGCCTTCTCGCGGCAACGAAAGGGTGACCATGGCAGGGCTGACGACGCATATCCTCGACACCCATGGCGGCGTGCCGGCGGCCGGGGTGGCGATCACCTTGCGGCGTCTGACGCAGGGCACCGCCGAAATCCTGGTCGAAACATTCAGCAATGCCGATGGCCGCACCGACGCCCCTCTCCTGACGCCTGAGGCGACCGTGCCCGGAATCTACGAGATCGACTTCGCCATCGGGCCCTATTTCCGCAGCCGCGGCGTGCCCTTACCCGACCCTGCCTTCCTGGAGGTGGTGACGGTGCGCTTCGGCCTCGCAGACACCGCGCGCCACTGGCATGTGCCGCTCAACGTCTCGCCCTATGGCTATACGACCTATCGGGGGAGCTGACGGGCGGCCACGACAACCGCGCCGTCTTCCCGGAGTGGTGAACTTTGCGTCAGGCGAGACACTTCACAAGTCGCGACAGCGGCTTAGGGTGATCACCTGAATCACTTTGCGAGCCCGCCCGATGACCCAGACCGCCTATCCCCGCGACATGAAGGGCTATGGCCGCACCCCGCCGCATCCGCATTGGCCGGGCGGCGCGCGCATCGCCGTGCAGTTCGTGATCAATTACGAGGAGGGCGGCGAGAACAACATCCTGCATGGCGACGCGGCCTCGGAAGCCTTCCTTTCCGAGATCGTCGGCGCGGCGCCCTGGCCCGGCCAGCGCCACATGAACATGGAGTCGATCTACGAATACGGCTCCCGGGCCGGCTATTGGCGGCTGTGGCGGATGTTCACCGAGCGGCAGATGCCGGTCACCGTCTTCGCGGTGGCGAGCGCGCTGGCGCGCTATCCGGAGATCGCCGAGTCCATGCAGGAGGCGGGCTGGGAGATCGCCACCCATGGCCTGAAATGGATCGACTATCGCGACGTGCCCAGGGAGCGCGAGCGCGCCGACATCCTCGAAGCCATCCGCATCCAGAGCGAGCTCACCGGCGCCCGCCCTCTCGGCTGCTATCAGGGCCGCACCTCGGAAAACACCATCCCGCTGACCATGGAGGAAGGCGGCTTCCTCTACACGGCGGATGTCTATGCCGATGAACTGCCCTATTGGCTCGCCGGCCCCAAGGGGCCGCAACTGGCCGTGCCCTACACGCTCGACGCCAACGACATGCGCTTCGCCACGCCGCAAGGCTTCAACAGCGGCGACCAGTTCTTCGCCTATCTGAAGGACAGCTTCGACACGCTCTATGCCGAGGGCGAGACGGCGCCGAAGATGATGTCGGTCGGGCTGCATTGCCGCCTCGTCGGCCGTCCGGGCCGGGCTGCGGCGCTCGCCCGCTTCCTCGACTACGTGAAGAGCCACGACGAGGCCTGGGTCGCGACGCGGCTCGACATCGCCCGCCACTGGGTTCGCCATCATCCGCCGGCCGGCGGCTATCGCCCTTCCGCCGTGCCCAAGGCGCTCTTCGTCGAGGTGTTCGGCCGCATCTGGGAAAACGCGCCCTGGATCGCCGAGGCGACTTTCGATGCCGGTATCACAGGCGCCCATGACCAGCCCGAAGCGCTCCATGCCGCGATGGTCGCGGTGATGCGCGTCGCAGACCGGGAGCGCCTGACCGACCTGCTGCGCGGCCACCCCGACCTCGCCGGCAAGCTCGCAGCCGCCGGGGAGATGACCGAGGAATCGATCGGCGAGCAGGCCTCCGCCGGGCTCGACCGCCTGACGACGGAGGAGCGCGCCCGCTTCACCAGCCTGAACGACGCCTACAAGACCCGCTTCGGCATCCCCTTCATCATGGCGGTGAAGGGCGAGACCAAGGCCGACATCCTCGCCGCCTTCGAGACGCGGCTGAAAAACGACACCGAGCAGGAGTTCGAGGCCGCTCTGGCGCAGGTGGAGAAGATTTCGCTGCTGCGGCTGAAGGAGCTGATGGCGGGGTGAAGGCGAGGTTACGCCTTCGCCATAAGCTGCTTTGAAGCCCTCATCCGATGCCCCGAAGAACCGCGCCGTCGTCCCGGGCAAGCGGCGTCAGCCGCACCGGTCCGGGACCCCTGCCTGAACCTTCATCGTCAGCGTTCCCGCATGGGTCCCGGGTCTCCCTTCGGTCGCCCGGGACGAGTCGCGCTCGGTGGGAAGGCCGGAGAGACCTTTTCAAGCCGCCTGCCCCAGCTTCAGCGCCGGCGCCCTGCCGCCAACCCGCTTCAGATCCGCAACGAAGCGGGCATATTCGCGGCGCTTGGCCTCCTCGTCCGGCAGCCGGAGAAGGAAGGAGGGATGGACCGTCGCCAGCAGCGGCGTGCCGTCCTCCAGCTTCAGATCGGCCTCGCGCGCCTGCGCCAACGCGCCGGCATGCCCCGTGAGCGAGCGCAGGGCCGAGGCGCCGAGCGAGACCACCAGCGCCGGCTTGACAAAGCCCAGTTCGAGATCGAGCCAGAACTTGCAGGCCTTGATCTCCCCGACATTCGGCTTCTCATGGATGCGGCGCTTGCCGCGCAGCTGGAATTTGAAGTGCTTCACCGCATTGGTGACATAGGCGCGGTTCCGGTCTAGCCCCGCCTCGGACAGCGCCCGATCGAACATCTGGCCGGCCGGCCCCACGAAAGGCTTGCCCGCCAGATCCTCCTGATCGCCCGGCTGCTCGCCGACGAAGACCACCGGCGCATCGAGCGGCCCTTCGCCGAAAACGGTCTGCGTCGCGTTGCAATGCAACTCGCAGCGGGTGCAGCCGCGCGCGGCTTTGGCAGCGGCCTCCCAGCTGCCCAATGCGGCGGCCTCTTCCTGCCCCCCGGCCTGCGCCTGTCGCGAGGCCTGTCGCAGATGCCGCTCGGGCGGAAGCGTGGGCGCCTTCATCACCATCTCCTCGGCGCGGCGGGCGGCGCCCGCGATCAGGGGAGCAATCAATTCGGCCTCGGGCAGGTTCCGCCAGTATTTCACCGGCATCTCCGCCTTCATCGCTTTGATCTTGAGCCGCGCCGGGTTGAATATGCCGGCGTAATAGGTCCGCCAATAGGCCTCCATCGCGTCATCGTCCGGCGCATCGGCCTTGGTCGCCGCAGGCCCGACCTGCAGGGCGGCGCCATCCCAATGCAGAGATCCCTGCGGCGTGAGGATCGACCATTGCATCACTCTGAACCGCCCGGTGAAGAAAGACGCCGCCCGCTCCAGAATGAAATGCTCCGGCTCGAACCAGGCGATGAACGGCCCGTTCTCGCCCGCACCCTCGACCGCCCGAAAGCGGACGAAGGCGGTCATCTTGTGAATGTCGCGCCGAACCGACTTCGCCATCGCCTCCGCCCGCGCGACATCGCCATCGACGGCCACCTCGAGCAGCCCGGGCTCGGCCTGCAGCCGCAGCAGCAACCGGTAGAGCAGGCCCAGGCGCTCGGGATCGCGATGGCAGATCACCGTCTGCGCCAATTCCAGAAAGCGGCGCGGCACGGTCAACTCGGCGCGCCCTTCCGCCACGAGCGCAGCCGTCTCCTCCAGCGCCGGCCCAAAGAGCCCGCCCTGCTCTGCCTCGCCGACCAGCCAGGCGACGGCCTCCGGAGGGATGCCGGCGAGCGCGAGCCGCCGCGCCTCCCGACGCCAGCCGGCGAAATCCGCAGGTCCGGCGAGCCGCGCCGCGATCATCAGAACAGCACCAGCTGCTGCGGCTGCGGCGTCAGCCGCGCCTTCAGCCCCGCGCTGTCGAGCGAGGCGCCCGGCCGCCAATCCGCCGCCGCGATGAAATGCCGGATCGTGGCGATCGACCGCGTCAATCGCCCGACATCCTCCAGCCGCAGCTGACGGAACCGTCGCGAGGCTAGAATGCGGTCGACGCTCTTCGTGCCGAGTCCCGGCACCCGGAGCAGGCTCTCGCGATCGGCCCGGTTGACATCGACCGGGAAACGGCCGCGATGGCGCAGCGCCCAGGCGAGTTTGGGGTCGATCTCCAGATCCAGCATCTCGCCCGGCCCGAAGATCTCCTCGACCTCGAAGCCGTAAAACCGCGTCAGCCAATCGGCCTGATAGAGCCGATGCTCGCGCATCAGCGGCGGCGCCAGCAACGGCAGCTGCTTCGAAGCGTCCGGGATCGGGCTGAAGGCCGAATAATAGACCCGCTTCAGGCCGAAGCTGCCATAGAGCAGAGCGCTGCGCTTCATGATCGCGGCATCGCTGGCGCCGTCGGCCCCCACGATCATCTGCGTGCTCTGGCCGGCCGGCGAGAAGGCCGGCGCCTTCTTCGTCTTGCTGCGCTCCTCCTTCGCCTCCTCGATCTTGAGCTTGAGCCCGCCCATGGCGCTGCGGATCTCGACCGGCTGCTTCTCGGGGGCGAACTGCGCCAGCGCCGCCTCGCTCGGCAGCTCGACATTGATCGAAACGCGATCGGCATAAAGCCCCGCCTCGTCGATCAATTCGCGGCTGGCGCCAGGGATGAGCTTGAGGTGGATGTAGCCGCGGAACTGATGCTCGCTGCGCAATGTCTTCGCGACCCTGACCAGCTCCGCCATGGTGTAGTCGGCCGAGCGGATGATGCCGGAGGACAGAAACAACCCCTCGATATAATTGCGACGATAGAAATTCAGCGTCAGCGCGACGACCTCCTCCACCGTGAAGCGGGCGCGGCGGACATTGCTCGACGAGCGATTGATGCAGAACACGCAGTCGAAGCTGCAGAAATTGGTCAGCAGAATCTTCAGCAGCGAGATGCAACGCCCATCCGGCGCATAGGAATGGCAGATGCCGGCGCCCGTCGTCGATCCGAGCCCCTTCCCCCCTCGCGAATCGCGCTTCGTCGTCGCGCTGGAGGCACAGGACGCATCATATTTCGCGGCGTCGCTGAGGATTTCCAGTTTCTCCATCACGCTCAGTTGGGCCATGCTCCGTCTCCGGCTGTCCCCCGCCGATCCGATATCCGTTCGCTATTTGTTCTTTAGCGCATTCGATTGCCATTGGCCAGCCCGCGGAACCCGCGCTTCGGATGCCGCGTTGCTCCGGCGCCTTCACCAAAGGGAATGCGCCATGTTTCGCCTGCTTCTCGTCATCCTCGTCCTGGCCATCGGCTACGACGCCATCGCCCATCAGGGCGCCTATACGCGCGACGCCTGGAACAGCATCGTGCGTCTGACCGATTCCTCGGTGAACGGCGCCCGCGAACTCGGCGAGCGAGCGCGCGACGAAATCCGCAGTTGAGCGCCGGAGGGCGCGGATTTGGGCAAATGCTCGGCCTCATCGATGCCGCACTGCGGCATTTTGATCTGGACTTGAGCGCCGGATCACCTGACAGTCCCGGCGGGTCGCAACAGCAGGGAATGCCTCTTTGTCCGACAGCGCCGTCGCCAGCAGCCAGCCCAAACCCGTGCATTTCGAGCCCGACGATCAGGTCGAGCGCCTGAAGGCCGAGATCCTCAGGAAGCTCACCTATTCGCTGGGAAAGAACCCCTCGGTCGCGCAGCCCCATGACTGGCTGACCGCCGGCATCCTGACGGCGCGAGACCATGTCGTCGATGTCTGGCACGGCTCGACGAAGGAGAGTTACGCGACCGGGCGCAAGCGCGTCTATTATCTGTCGCTGGAGTTCCTGATCGGCCGCTCGCTGGCCGATACGCTGAACAATCTCGGCCTCACCGGCCCGATGGCGCAGGCGATGCGCGAGCTCGGCGTCGACCTCGACAAGATCGAGACGATCGAGCCCGACGCCGCCCTGGGCAATGGCGGTCTCGGCCGGCTGGCGGCCTGCTATATGGAGGCGATGGCCTCAACCGGCGTTCCGGCGCTGGGCTATGGCATCCGCTACGACCACGGCCTGTTCAAGCAGCGCATCGACGGCGGCAAGCAGATCGAGGTGCCCGAGGACTGGCTCTCCTTCCGCAATCCCTGGGAGTTCGAGCGGCGCGAATCCTCCTATCGCATCGGCTTCGGCGGGTCGGTCACCGGCACGGCGACGCCCGGCGAGGTGTTCTGGGCGCCGGAGGAGACCATCTTCGCAGTCGCCTACGACACGCCGATCGTCGGCTGGCGCGGCACCGAGGCGACGACGTTGCGCCTTTGGCGCGCCCGCGCCATGCACCCGCTCTCGCTGGACGCCTTCAACCAGGGCGACCTCATCGGCGCCGTCGCAGAGCGCAACCGCGCCGAGGCGATCTCCAAGGTGCTCTATCCCAACGACTCGACTCCTGCCGGGCAGGAGCTGCGCCTGCGGCAGGAGTTCTTCTTCACCTCCGCCTCGCTGCAGGATCTGGTGCGGCGCCATTTCCGCCAATACGGCAAGCTGGAGAACCTGGCCGACAAGGTCTCGATCCAGCTCAACGATACCCATCCCTCGCTCGCCGTCGCCGAGCTGATGCGGCTGCTGATCGACCAGCACAAGCTGGAATGGGAAGCGGCCTGGGAGATCACCAATGCGACGATCTCCTACACCAACCACACCCTGCTGCCGGAAGCGCTGGAGACCTGGCCGGTCGCGCTGATGGAGCGGCTGCTGCCGCGCCATATGCAGATCATCTTCGGCATCAACGCCCGCTTCCTCGACGGGGTGCGCCGCGACCAGCCGCAGGCCGATCTCGCCGCGCTGTCGCTCATCGACGAGAGCCATGGGCGGCGCGTGCGCATGGCCCATCTCGCTTTCGTCGGCTCGCACAAGGTCAACGGCGTCTCGGCGCTGCATTCCAACCTGATGAAAGAGACGGTGTTCGCCCCGCTCCATCGCGTCTTCCCCGAGCGCATCACCAACGTCACCAACGGCATCACCCAGCGCCGCTGGCTGTTCAGCGCCAATCCGGGCCTGACCTCCCTGCTGAAGGAAAGCTGCGGCGAGGCGGTGCTCGACGATATCGGCCAGATCCGCAAGCTCGGCGCCCATGCGGCCGACGGCGCCATGCATGACCGGCTGCGCGCCATCCGGCGCGGCAACAAGGAGAAGCTCGCCCGGCTGATACGGCAGGATTGCGGCGTCACCGTCGATCCGGACGCGCTGTTCGACGTGCAGATCAAGCGCATCCACGAATACAAGCGCCAGCTGCTCAACATCCTCGAGACGATCGCGCTCTACGACGCCATTCGCTCCGAGCCCTATCGCGACTGGGCGCCGCGCGTGAAGATCTTCGCCGGCAAGGCGGCCTCCAACTACGCCACGGCCAAGGCGATAATCAATCTGATCAACGACGTCGCGGCGGTGGTGAACAACGACATCACCACCCGCGACCGGCTGAAGGTGGTCTTCCTGCCGAACTACAATGTCAGTCTCGCCGAGATCATCATCCCGGCTGCGGATCTCTCCGAGCAGATCTCGACGGCCGGCATGGAAGCCTCCGGCACCGGCAACATGAAGTTCGCGCTCAACGGCGCGGTCACCATCGGCACGCTCGACGGCGCCAATATCGAGATCGGCGAGCGCGTCGGCGAGGAGAACATCGTCATCTTCGGCATGACCGCCGAACAGGTCGAGGCCGCCAAGCGCAATCCGCGCCCCAGCGCCGACATCATCCGCGACACGCCGCATCTGGAAGGCGTGCTCGATGCAGTGGCGGGCGGCGCCTATTCGCCGGGCGAGCGCGACCGTTATCTCGGCCTCGTCAACGGCCTCAAGGCCAATGACTGGTTCATGGTGCTCAACGATTTCGAGAGCTATCGGCTGGCGCAGAGGAAGGTGGACGGGCTTTGGGCCGACCCCGCGACCTGGTGGAAGATGTCGGTCACCAACACGGCTCATTGCGCCTGGTTCAGCGCGGACCGCGCCATCCGCGAATATGCCGAGCGGATCTGGAACGTGCCGCTGACCCCCCCGGTGCAGGGGTGAGGGAACGGGCGGCGCCGCCCCATCGTTTCGGGGCTCCCCAAGAGAGCGGAGCCCCGCAGACGCAATGACCGTGCCGACGATGCTGCCCTGCCCGTTGCCGGCGACGATGGGCACGAGCGTGACGAAGGATGGCGTCGCCTTCGCCGTCTTCTCGCGCCATGGCGAGCGGGTTTCGGTCTGTCTCTTCGACGAATCCGGCGAGCATGAGACGGCTCGCCTGCCGCTGCCCTGCCGCAGCGGCGACATCCATCACGGCTTTCTGCCCGGTGCCGACGCGGAGCTGCGCTACGGCCTGCGCGTCGAAGGTCCGTGGCAGCCGGAGCGCGGCCACCGCTTCGATCCGACCAAGCTGCTGATCGACCCCTGTGCAACGCGGGTGGACCGGCCGTTTCGCTGGGATCGGCGCCTCGCGCAGCGCGGCGAGGATACGGCTGACCTGGTGCCGCGCTGCGTGGTGGAGGCCGGCGGTGCCCGTCCGAGCCCTCATCCTGAGGAGCGCCCTGGGCGCGTCTCGCAGGAGGGACCAGCAGGCTCGGGAGCTGCCGCAACCATCCTTCGAGACGCCGCTGTCCCGGCTCATGAGGATGAGGGCTGGAGCTGCGCCAGACCCAGCTTCATTTACGAGCTCGCGGTCAAATCCTTCACGATGCGCCACCCGGCTGTGCCCGAGCGGCTGCGGGGAACGCTGGCTGCGCTGACTGAGCCCGCCATTCTCGCGCATCTTAAGCGCCTCGGCGTCAGCCATGTCGAGCTGATGCCCGTCGCCGCGTGGATGGACGAGCGCCATCTGCCGCCGCTCGGTCTCGCCAATGCCTGGGGTTACAACCCGATCAATTTCTTCGCGCTCGACCCGCGTCTGGCTCCGGGCGGCGCGGCCGATCTCGCCGCGCTCTGCGCAGCCTATGCGCAGGCCGGCATCGGGGTGCTCCTCGACATCGTCTTCAACCACACCGCCGAGAGCGACGAGTTCGGAGCGACGATCTGCCTGCGCGGGCTCGACAACGCCGTCTATTATCGCCATGCGGCCGACGATCCCGGCCGGCTGATCAACGACACCGGGTGCGGGCACACGCTGGCGCTTGATCGCGGCCCGGTGGTGCGCATGGCGATGGATGCGCTTCGGCATCTGAGAGGCCTCGGCGTCGCCGGCTTCCGCTTCGATCTCGGCACGGTGATGGGCCGCACGGAGCAGGGCTATACCCCGGACGCCCCCCTGCTGGCGGCGATCCTGCAGGACCCCGACCTCTCGCGAACGATCCTGATCGCCGAGCCCTGGGACATCGGCCCGGGTGGCTATCAGCTCGGCCGCTTTCCCGCCCCCTTCGCCGAGTGGAACGGGCGCTATCGCGACGATGTCCGCCGCTTCTGGCGCGGCGATGCGGGCATGGCAGGCGCGCTGGCGACGCGGCTTTCAGGCTCCTCCGACCTTTTTTCCGCCTCCCATCGCGGTCCCTGCGCCAGCATCAATTTCATCGCCGCCCATGACGGCTTTCCGCTCGCCGATCTCACCGCCTATGCGGCCAAGCACAACGAGGCCAATGGCGAGGGCAATCGCGACGGCGACAGCGACAACCACAGCTGGAACGGCGGGGCCGAGGGCCCAAGCGACGAGCCGGCCATCCTCGCGGCGCGAGCCCGCGATATCCGCGCCCTGCTGGCCACCCTCTTCCTCTCGCGCGGGATTCCGATGCTCACCGCCGGCGACGAATTCGGCCGGACTCAACATGGCAACAACAACGCCTATGCCCAGGACAACGCTGCCTTTTGGCTCGACTGGGAGGAGGCGGATGAGGGTCTCATGGGCTTCGTCGCGGTACTGGCGACACTGCGGCGGGACCATCCTCTCCTTGCCGCCGACCGCTTCCTGACCGGCGCGGGCGATCCGCCCGATGCGCGCTGGTTGAAACCCGATGGAAGCTCGGTCCGAGACGAGGACTGGGCCGGGCTCGACGCTTTTTGTCTGCTGCTGAATGGCGAGGAGGAGACCCTGCTGATCGCCATCAATCGCGGGCGGGAGGCGGTCCCGCTGCTGTTGCCGGACGGGAGCTGGGAACCGCTGATCCTGTCGGAGGGTGCAGGGGACGGCGAGTTACCGGCTCGGAGCGTTGGGCTCTGGCTCAAGAGCTAAGGGCCTCCCCTGTCATTCCGAAGCGTGCCGAAGGCATTAAACCGGAATGACAGGGTGCGAAGCCCCGGATATCAACGCGCCTTACATCAGCACGATCAGCGAACGCGGCGAGAGCGTGATCTCCTGATCCGCCTTCAGCCCCTTGCGGCCTTCATCCGAGCCGGGACCCGTCTCGGTGTCGAGCACCACCGACCAGGAGCCGGTCTTCACCCGCGGCGGGATCTTGAAGACGACGTCGCCGTCGAAGGCGTTGAACAGGATCAGCGCCTCGTCGCCGCCCTCTTCCACATCCGGCATATGCATCAGCAGGCCGATGGCGCGCACGCCCTCGTCGTCCCAATGTTCCTCCTGCTGGTCGCCGCCCGCCGGGTTCACCCAGCGCAGGATGCAGCCGTCGCGGAAGGAGGCGCGGCGGAAGATCGGATGCTCGGCCCGCAACTGCGTCACCCGCTGCACGAAGCCGACCAGCGCCTTGTCGCGCTCGCCGATCTCGTCCCAGCGCATCCAGGCGATCTCGTTGTCCTGGCAATAGACGTTGTTGTTGCCGCGGTTGGAATGGCCGTGCTCATCGCCGGCCAGCAGCATCGGCGTGCCATGCGAGAGCAGCAGCGTCGCCAGCATGTTGCGCTTCTGGCGCTCGCGCACGGCGATGATGCCTTCGTCCTCGGTCGGCCCTTCGGCGCCGTAGTTGAAGGACAGATTGTGGCCGTGGCCGTCCTTGTTGTCCTCGCCGTTCTCTTCGTTGTGCTTCTCGTTGTAGGAAACGAGATCGTTCAGCGTGAAGCCGTCATGGGCGGTGAGGAAGTTGACGCCCGCCCAGGGTCGGCGGCCGCGCAGATCGTAGATGTCGCCGGAGCCCGTGATGCGCGCGGCAAGGTCGCGGATCATCCCCTCCTCGCCCTTCCAGTAGCCGCGCACCGTGTCGCGATATTTATCGTTCCACTCGGCCCAGCCGGGCGGGAAGCCGCCCACCTGATAGCCGCCAGGCCCGATATCCCAGGGCTCGCCAACGAGCTTGACCTTGCGCAGCACCGGGTCCTGCCCCATCGCGTCGAAGAAGCCGCCGCGCTGGTCGAAGCCATGCGGCTCGCGCCCGAGGATGGTGCCGAGATCGAAGCGGAATCCGTCGACCTCCATCACTTCGGTCCAGTAGCGGAGCGAATCCATCACCATCTGCAACACGCGCGGATGGCTGAGATTGACGGTGTTCCCGGTGCCGGTGTCGTTAATGTAGAAGCGCGCCTCGTCGGGCATGGTCCGGTAATAGGAGAAGTTGTCGATGCCCTTGAAGGAGAGCGTCGGCCCCATCTCGTTGCCTTCAGCAGTGTGGTTGTAGACCACGTCGAGGATCACCTCGAGCCCGGCATCATGGAACCGCCGCACCATGTCGCGGAAGGAGGAGAGCCCCGCCTGGCCGCAATAGCGCTGCATCGGCGCAAAAAAGCCGATGGTGTTGTAACCCCAGTAATTGGTGAGGTTCTTGGCCTCGAGATAATGGTCGTCGAGATAGGCGTGGACCGGCAAGAGCTCGACCGAGGTGACGCCGAGGCTCTTGATGTAGTCGATGATGGCCGGCTCGCTCATGCCGTCGAAGGTGCCGCGCTTGCCTTCCGGCACCTTGGGATGCAGCTTGGTGAAGCCGCGCACATGGGTCTCGTAGAAGATCGTCCGGTCCCACGGCACGCCCGGCTTGGATGGCATCTGCGCGTCGGCCTTCCAGTCGACCACCACGCATTTGGGCGTGAAGGGGGCGCTGTCGATCTCGCTGAAGCTCAGATCCTTGTCGCCCTCCGCATTGACGTCATAACCGTAATGAGCCTCGTTCCACTGGAGCTGCCCGGCGAATTCGCGGGCATAAGGGTCGAGCAGCAGCTTGTTGGGGTTGAAGCGATGGCCCTCCTCGGGAGCGAAGCGGCCATGGACGCGATAGCCATAGCGCTGGCCCGGTTTCACCCCCGGTAGATAGCCATGAAAGATCTCGTCGGTATATTCCGGCAGGGTGATCCGTGCCGTCTCGGTCGTGCCGCTTTCGTCGAACAGGCACAGCTCGACCCGCTCGGCATGCGCCGAGAACAGCGCGAAATTGGTGCCTTCCCCATCATGAACTGCCCCCAGCTCGGCGCAATGGCCCGGCTGCACTTCGATCCGCTTGCCCTGTTCGTCAGCCATTCTCGCCTCTCGGATCGCCTGTGGCGGGGCCGCAGAAATGCAGAACCCTCGTCACCACCGGTCGTCATGCTTGCCGCGAAGGCTGCAACGTGATCCGCTGGGGTTCGTTCCGGGAAGGCACTTAACTTGCATGAAATATTTTGCGCCGCAGCATGGAACCGATGCACTGCGGCGACGTTGATCGCGTGGCGGCTGGCGAGGGCATGGCGATGGCGGAGGTTCTTAAGCTGGCGGAGGCCGAGCGCGTCTCGTCGACGTCGGGCCATGCTTTGACCTACGCCCCCGCCGTCAAGGACGATCCGTACGACCGCCCCTCGCCGATCCCGGCCACCACGAAGCTGCTCTTCGTCACCTCCGAGATGGGGGATTTCATCAAGGCCGGCGGCCTGGGCGAGGTCTCGACCGCCCTGCCCCGCCAGCTGCGCAATTTCTGCGATGTGCGCGTGCTCCTGCCGGGCTACCGGCCGGTGCGCAAGGCCAGCCCCGCCATGGAGATCGTGCGGCAGATGCCGCGCACCGCCGGCCTGCCGGCCTGGTCGCTCGGGCGCTTCGCCACGGCGGACGGGCTGACGATCTATGCCGTGCTCTGCGACGAACTCTATGATCGCGAAGGCTCGCCCTACGGCCCCTTCGCCGGCGGGGATTTCGCCGATAACGACATCCGCTTCGCCCGGCTTTCGCTGGCGGCGGCCGAGATCGCGGCCGGAGAGGCCGACCCGAACTGGAAGCCCGACGTCCTCCATCTCAACGACTGGCCCTCGGCCCTGGCCGCCGGCTATATGCGCTGGAAGGGGCTGGCGACGCCCTCGATCCTCACCATCCACAACCTCGCTTACCAGGGCCTCTACCAGCCGCAGCGGATGGGCACCCTCGGCATTCCGGACCTCGCCTTCCACGTCAACGGCGCCGAATTCCACGGCAAGGTCTCGTTCCTGAAGAGCGGGATCTTCTATGGCTCGCACGTCACGACCGTCAGCGAGACCTATGCCCATGAGATCACCACGCCCGAGCATGGCTGTGGCTTAGAGGGCCTGCTGAAGACCCGCATGGAGGAAGGCCGGCTGACCGGCATCGTCAACGGCATCGACGACAGCTGGAACGCACTGGTCGAAGGCGGCAAGACCTCCGAGCAGATCGTGCGGCAATGGAAGCGCCGCAACGCCGCTGCGATCCGCCAGAGCTTCGAGCTGCCGGAATCGCGCGGGCCGCTTTTCTCGATCGTCTCGCGGCTCGTCCACCAGAAGGGCATCGACCTCTCGCTGGAAGCGGCCGAGACCATCGTCGCCCAGGGCGGCCAGCTCGTCGTCACCGGCCGCGGCGAGCCGCGCATCGAGGATGCGGTGGAGAAGCTCGCGCGCCGCTACCCCCACGCCGTCGCCGCCCGCATCGGCTTCGACGACAACGAGGCGCGCCGCCTCTTTGCCGCGAGCGACTTCCTGTTGATGCCCTCGCGCTTCGAGCCTTGCGGGCTGAGCCAGATGTATGCCCAGCGCTCCGGCGCCCTGCCGATCGCCTACCGCACCGGGGGCTTGGTCGACACGATCGAGGATGGGCTCTCGGGCTTCCTGTTCTCCTCGCTGACCGGGGCCGGGCTGGCCGATGCGGTCAAGCGCGCGCTGGAAGCGTTCAAGTCGAAGCGTGCCTTCCTGCAGATGCGCGAACACGCGATGGCCAAGCGCTTCGATTGGCGCAAGCCGACCTTCCGCTATGCGGATGTTTACGCGAGGGCGATGGCCTGAGGCCGCCTCACGCGAGGCGGCTCGGCGTCTCGCTGAACGATACTGGCCACGCAGCGAAACCGCGGCGACCAGAATCCATCACCGGCTCAAATCGCTTTTCGACCGATGCTGGGTTTCAAGTGATCGGAGCATTTCGGGAAAACGCGGATACGGGCAGTGCTCGGCACGCCTGTACATAGCTGCCCCGCCGCTCGATGCCGATGGAGCGGTCGTCAGACCGCTCGCGAGAACCTGCGTCAGACCTTGCCCTTGGCGGATGTCTTGCTGGGCGCCTTTGCCGGCTTAACTTCGACGCTCTTCGCCGTGGCCTTCTTGCCCGCCCCGCCAGCGGCAGCGCGCGTCGCTGCGGCATCCTTCGCCTTGGGGGCAGCGTCTTTGGCTTTCGCCTTGGCAGGCGCTTTGGCTTTGCCGTCCGAACCCGTCAGACTGGCGGCAACGCGCTCCTCGGCAAGGCGCCAATGCTCGGCATCGCGCCCCTGTGGCTTTCCTTCCGCCTCCCAGATCGCATAGGCGGTGTCGCGGACGATCTGCTCTCGGCTCATCGCGGCTATCTCCAGCTCGGCTCTCGGGCTCACGCCCCTGGGTCAACGGAAACCTGGAAGCTTGGTTCCGCGCGAACAGGCATGCGAAACCAGCCGAACATCATCGTCGCAGGATCGCTTGCGGGCGGAACGCCAACACGATCTGCTGCGTTGCATCATGGCTGATTCCGCATCTCCGGTGGAGTCGTTTCAGAAAGTCCGAAACAGACCGACGATGCGCCAGACCCTGCCAGCCTTGCCCACCCTCGCCCCCAACGATCTGCTGATGCTGGAGGAGGCCCGCCACCCGGACCCCTTCTCGGTCCTCGGCCGACATGGCTATGAGGGCGGCGCCTTCGTGCGCGCCTTTCTGCCGGGCGCTCCTTATGTCGAGCTGGTCACCGGCGAGGGCGAGAACCGCCGCGTCGTGCCGATGATCTCAAACGGCAACGGCGTCTTCGAGGCCGCGGCGCCTGAGGGCGAGCCCTATCGGCTGCGGGTCTCGTGGCCCGATGCGATCGTCGAAACGGCGGACCCCTACGCCTTCGGCATTCTGCTGCCCGATGACGACATCTACCTCTTCGCCGAGGGCCGGCATTTCGATCTCTCGACGCGCCTCGGCGCCAATCCCGCGACGTTCGAC
>NZ_JBMDWH010000210.1:0-14700 GCF_048595345.1 Allobosea sp. | reverse complement strand
CGTATAGATCAGCGTCGTCCACAGCACTGAAGCGAAATCGCCGGATGAGGCGAGGTCGTGATAGTTCCGCAGGCCGACGAAACGGGCATCCTGCGGCGCCAGCAGCGAGCTCTGCTGGAAGCTGAGGATGAACTCGCTGATCAGCGGGTAGCCTTGAAACACCGCCAGATAGAGCGCGACGGGCGCGATGAAGAGATAGGGCGTCCAGCGGCTTTCCCGGTCGCGCCCTCCGCTGTGCGGAGGGCGGCCGGCGCCGGCGGTCGCGGAGCTGGCGGTGCTCATGGGTCTCACTGCCGCTCGATGCGCTTCAGCGCCAGCGACTGGGCCTCGTCCAGCGTCTTCTGGACATCGGCATTGCCGACCAGGATCTTCAGCACCTGCTCGACGACGATCTGCTGGATCTCCAGCGTCTTGGTCTCGAAGCCGAGCACGAGCTGCGGCAGCGCATAGGGCGTCTGCGCGTCGTAGACCGCGAGCCAGGGCGCCTTTTCCAGATCGGCCTTGGGCCGCTCGACCGGGGTCGCGACGCTGGCGGCGCCGAGAATGCCCTGGAGCTCGGCCTGAGCGGCCGGCTGCAGCATCCAGTTGATGAAGACGCCGCAGGCCTCCTTGTTCTTGGTGTTGGCATTGACCGAGAGCGAGGTCAGGATCAGGCCCTGCTGGCGGTTCGGGAACGGGGAAGGCGCCGCCTTGAAGCCGAGATTGGGGTTTTGCGCGGCAAAGATGCCGGCGACGCCGCCATTGTCGATGTTCATGGCGATCTTGCCTTCCCAGAACATCCGCCGATAGGTCGCGGCATCCGCGCCCTTCGGGATCACGCCGGCATCGTAGACCTGCTTGTAGGCGGTGATCGCCTCGACGACCTTCGGGCTGTTCAGGGTGAGCTGCTTGCCGTCGGCCCAGTTGCCGCCGAAGCCGTAGACATAGTTCGTCATGTCCTGCCAGAAGCCGGAGCGCTCCGGCATCGTGGCGCGGAAGGCGTAGCCGAAATTGCCCTTGCCGGTGGCGGCCTTCGCCGCGGCCAGGAATTCCGGGAAGGTCTTCGGCGGCTCGCCGCCCTGGAGCAGGGCCGGATTGTAGATCAGCTGGTAATTGGCGAGCTCGAACACCACGCCATAGCGCTTGCCCTCGACATTGAGGAATTTGTCCGGCGCCTGGAAGGTGTATTTGCTCTTATCGACGAGATCGTCGATCGGCAGGATGCGCTTGGCCGGCAGGGCGGCGAAGAAGTCGGTCTGGTCGAAGCGCACGAGGTCGGGCCCGCCGCCGCCGCCCATCTGGGTGAAGACGGTGTTGGCGAGCTGCGAGAACGGAATCGCGACCGGCTGAACCTCGACCTTGTCCTGCGAGGCGTTGAACTTCTCGATCCAGGCCTTGAGCTTGTCGCCCCGGCCGGCCTCGGCGAAGGTCGCCGCGGCGAAGGTGATCGTGGTCTTGCCCTGCGCGAAGGCACCGGTGGCGCCGAGGGCGGCGGTGGCGCCGGCGGCGGCCAGAACCGAGCGGCGGGTGAGTGTCGTCATGGCTTCCTCCGATGGTCCGGTCGCCCGGATCGCTTTCGTTGAACGGCAGGAGACAGCGTCGCTCTCGCCATCCCCGCGCCATGGGCGCGCGGCAGCGAGACGGCGGCGCGCCGTGCCCGGTCGATGAAGTCGAGGAGATGCCAGTCGGCTGCGAGCCCGCAGCGTCAGTCAACCCTCCCGGATGCCCGCGCTTCTTTCGCCGTCAAGGCGTGGCGCGGTACGAAAAGGCACGTTAGACATTTCGTGACATTTTACAAGCGCGACCTGATGCCGTGTCGGATCGGCGGGGCGCGATCACGGCGCCTCTCGCATCGGAGAGCAGCGCGCGACGAACCATCGCCATGGCACCTCGTCGCGTCATGATCGACGGCGGGGCCTGCCCGTCAAGGTCCCCCGGAGGGTCTCAGCCTTCCGCGCGACCGCTCTGCGGACGGATCCAGGGACGTGCCGTGCCGCTCTCGGCCTTGAACCGCAGAATGTCGGCCGCGAAGGAGCGCGTCACATCGATATCGTCCCAGCCATTCAGCAATTGCTCGCGCCAGACCGGATCGACCTGGAAGGGGAGCGAGCGATTGCCCCAGGCGATGGTCCCGCTCTCGAGATCGACCGTGACGCTCTGCTCGGGCGCGGCGCCGAGAGCCGCAAGCAACTCCTCGATCGCATCCTCGTCGAACACGGCCGGCAGCAGGCCGTTCTTGACGGCATTGGAGGCGAAGATGTCGCCGAAGGTCGGGGCGAGCACGACGCGAAAGCCGTGATCGGCCAGCGCATACACCGCCGCCTCCCGCGAAGAGCCGGAGCCGAAATTGCGACGCGCCACGAGGATCTGCGCCGAGCGGCCGGGTTCGCGGTTGAGCGGGAAGTCCGGCTTCTCGGCTCCGGCCTCGTCGCGCCGCAGATCATGCAGCAGGAAACCGCCATAGCCTTCAGAGCGCGGCCTCTTCATGAAGCGGGCGGGAATGAGCTGGTCGGTGTCGACATTGGCGAGGCCGAGCGCACAGGCGGGGCCCGAGACCTGAGTCAGCGGCTTCACGCGCGGCCCTCCAGCATGGCGCGGACATCGGCGAGCCGGCCCGCGACGGCGGCTGCGGCGACCATGGCTGGCGACATCAGATGGGTGCGCGCGCCCGGCCCCTGCCGGCCGCGGAAATTGCGGTTGGTGGTGGAGGCGCAGCGCTCGCCGGCCGGCACGCTGTCGCCGTTCATGCCGACGCACATCGAGCAGCCGGATTCGACCCATTCCAGCCCCGCGGCGACGAAGATGCGGTCGAGCCCCTCCTCCTCGGCCTGCTGCTTCACCAGCGAGGAACCGGGCGAGACCAGCCCCGGCACCTTCGCCCTGCGGCCGGCGAGCACGCTCGCCGCCGCGCGCAGATCCTCGATCCGGGCATTGGTGCAGGAGCCGATGAAGACGCGATCGATCACGATTTCGACGAGCTTCTGGCCGGGCCGCAGGCCCATGTAATCCAGCGCGTCGCGGATCGTGCCGGCGCGCGCCTCGTCGGGTTCGCGGGCCGGATCCGGCACCTGTCCGTCGATTGGCAGCGCGTCCTCCGGGCTCGTTCCCCAGGTCACGACCGGGGCGATGCGCGCGGCATCCAGCGTGATCTCGCGATCGAACGCCGCATCGGCATCGCTGGGCAGGCGCCGCCAGTTATCGACCGCCTGCGCGAAGAGGTCGGCCTTGGGCGCGAAGTGCCGGCCCTCGATCCAGCGGAAGGTCGTCTCGTCCGGCGCGATCATGCCGCATCGGGCCCCGGCCTCGATCGACATGTTGCACATGGTCATGCGGCCGGCCATGGGCAGCGCGCGCACCGCCTCGCCGGCATATTCGACGGCATGGCCGCGCGCGCCGTCGGCGCCGATCGCGGCAATGATGGAGAGGATGAAATCCTTGGCGCCGACGCCGGCGATCGGTTTGCCGTCGATGGTGACGCGCATGCGCTTGGGCTTCTTCTGCCAGAGCGTCTGCGTCATCAGCACATGCGCGACCTCGGAGGCGCCGATGCCGAAGGCATAGGCTCCGAATGCGCCATGGGTGGAGGTGTGGCTGTCGCCGCAGACCATGGTCAGCCCCGGCAGGGTCAGGCCCTGTTCGGGCCCTACGACATGGACGATGCCCTGGCGCGGATCATGCAGGCCCAAAAGCTCGATCCCGTGCCGGGACGTGTTGGCGCCGAGATCGTCGATCATCCGGGCGATTTCGGGATTGGCGATGTGGTCGCGGTCGCGCGTGGGAACATAGTGATCGGCGACACCGAAGGTCAGCGCGGGCTCGGCCACCTCCCCGCCCCGCGCCTTCAGCTGGTTGAAAGCGTGGAAGGAGCCCTCATGGACGAAATGCCGGTCGATCCAGAGCAGCGCATCGCCCGAAGGGCGCTCCACGACGACGTGCTCGTCCCACAGCTTGTCGAACAGCGCACGCGGGCGGTGCCCGGATCGCCTCGTCCCCGCCAGATCTGCCATCGCCACCTCCTACCGGGAAGATAGCCGTCTGCCCGCTTGACGCAAGTCAGTTGTTCTATACGCTAGACAAATAGCTGTCCTGTCAGGCAGCCAATCCGATGCCATGGAGCGCGACCAGGTGGATCCTTCGCTCGAACCGCTGAAAGCGAGAAGGCTGGCGCTGATGCTGCGCGAGCGCATCGCCAGCGGGGAGATTCCACCGGGAGCACGGCTGGCGAGCGAGCCCGCACTGGCGCTGGAACATGGCGTCTCCCGCGTCACCGTGCGCCGGGCGCTCGACAGCCTCGCCTCCGAGGGTCTGATCGACCGGCGCGTCGGAGCCGGCACCTTCGTGCGCGAGGCCGGAGCGCCCAAGCCGATCGTCGCCGATTTCGCCAACATGCTGACCCATCTCGTCGAGATGGGCCGCCGCACCGGCGTGCGGCTGATCTCCTTCGCCTATGGCACTCCGCCGGAAGCGATCGCGCAGGCGCTCGGCCTTACAGCCGGCGAGCGCACGCAGCGTTCGGTGCGCGTGCGCCTCATCGACGGCCAGCCCTTCTCTTATCTCACCACCCATGTACCCGAGCGTATCGGCCTGACCTATTCCGAGAGCGATCTGGCCAGCGTGCCGCTGCTGACGCTGCTCGAGCGGTCCGGGGCGGCGGTCGAACGGGCCTCCCAGGCGATCAGCGCGACGCTGGCGACGCCGGATGTGGCCGAGGCGCTGGGGCTCGATATCGGCTCGCCGCTGCTGTCGCTGACCCGCGTGGTCTTCGGGCCGGATGGTCGTGGCGTGGAACATCTCCACGCGCTCTATCGACCCGACCGCTACTCTTTCCAGATGGAGCTGCATCGCGCCGGCGCCGATGGCGACAGGCGCTGGTCGCCCGTGCCCAGCCACAGCGTCCAGTCGGGCAGCGATGCGACAGCCTGGCCCAGCTCGGCCGCAGCGGGAGGCCCCTGACGATGCGAGGCCCTGAGATCGATCGCCGCCGGTTCGGCCTCTTGGGGCTGGCTGCGGGCCTCGCCGCCACCGGCGCCGTGGCCCAGGAGAGCTGGCCGAGCCGGACGGGCCGTATCGTCGTGCCCTACCCCGCCGGCGGCGCCACCGACGTCATGGGGCGCTTCGCCGCCGAGGCGCTGGCGCAGGGGTCGAACCCGCGCTTCATCGTCGAAAACCGGCCTGGCGCTTCAGGATCACTCGGCTCGGCGGAGGTCGAGCGGGCGGCTCCGGATGGGCACACGCTGCTGGTCGCGACGCCGGCAACGCATGTCACCAACCAGTTCTTGCGCGAAAAGCTGCCCTACGACCCGGACAAATTCGAGCCGGTCGTGCTTCTGTCGCGCAGCCCGCTGCTGCTGATCGCGACGCCCTCCTTCAAGGCCGCAAGCGTCGCCGAGCTCATCGAGATTGCAAAGAAGCAGCCCGGTAAGCTGAACTATGCCAGCTCGGGCGCCGGGGCGACGAGCCATCTCGCCCCCGAACTCTTCAAGGCCATGGCCGGCGTCGAGATCACGCATGTGCCCTATCGCGGGGCCGGGCCGGCGATGACAGACCTGCTCGGCGGCCAGGTCGAGATCATGTTCGACAATCTCCAGACGGCGCTGCCGCAGATCGAGAGCGGCAAGGTCAAGGTGCTGGGCACGACAAGCGCCGAGCGCCTGCCCGGCCTGCCGAACGTGCCGGCCATCGGCGAGACGGTGAAGGGATACGAGGCGCTGAGCTTCCTTGCGCTGATGGCGCCGCGCGGGACGCCGGAACCGATCGTCGAGAAGATCAACGCCCTCGTCACCGCCTCCTTCCAGACGCCGGAGGTCAAGCCGAAGCTTACCGCGCTCGGCGTGGAATTCGTGCCGATGACACCCAAGCAACTCGACGATTTCATCCATGCCGAGCGCCAGAAATGGGGCGGACTGATCCGTGAGCGCGGACTGAAGGCCGACTGAGACGACGAACGACCAGCCCGGCATCAGACCGGGTTTTCGAGACAGAGGAGAACGAGATGACCGTGAAGACCGAGATTTCTCGCCGGGCCATCCTGGCCGGCACGGCCGCAGGCACGGCGGCGCTCGCCATGCCGGGCGTGCTGCGCGCGCAGACCAGGACCGTGAAGATCGGCATCCTGCAGCCGGTCACCGGCGCGCTCGCCTATGACGGGCAACAGGGCCAGATCGGCGCCGAGGCGGCGATCAAGGCGATCAACGACGCCGGCGGCATCAAGTCGCTGGGCGGCGCCAAGCTGGAGATGGTGTTCGGCGACGCCCGCTCGACGCCGGAAGGCGGCACGGCAGAGGTCGAGCGGATGCAGGCCGAGGGCGTCGTCGGCATCGTCGGCGGCTTCGCCTCGCCGATCTGCCTCGCCGCCAGCCAGGCCGCGGCGCGCTACGACCTGCCCTATATCGTCGATGTCGGCGTGGCCGATTCGATCGTCACGCGGGGCCTCAAGAACACTTTCCGCTTCGGCCCCGGCTTCGGCATGGTCACCAAGACCGCGCTCGCCAACCTCGCCAAGCTGAACGAGGAGGCCGGCAAGCCGGCCAAGACCGTCGTGCTGGTGCATGAGGACGGGCTGTTCGGCTCCGGCCTCGCCAAGCTGATGCAGGCGGAGCTGCCCAAGCTCGGCTTCGAGATCCTCGACACAATAGCCCATCCGACCCCGGCGCGCGACATGTCGAACATCGCGCTGCAGATCCGCTCCAAGAACCCCGATCTCGTCATCCCGTCGAGCTATTACGGCGAGTTCGCCCTGCTGGCGCGCACGATGCAGCAGCAGCGCATCAGGCCGAAGGGCATCTACGCCGTGCTGAATGGCGCGGCCTCCAACTACCGCTTCGTCAAGGAGTTCAACGAGGCCGCCCAGTTCGTGATGGACTGCAACCACTGGCACGATCCGCGCAAGCCGGTGGCCGAGGCGCTGCGCAAGCAGGTCGAGGCGTCCGGCAAGTTCTGGACCTACAACATCCCGCTCAACTACTCCTGCGTCGGCCTGCTGGCGGATGCGATCGAGCGGGCGGGCTCCGCCGACAAGGCCAAGGTCACCGAGGCGCTCGCCGCCTCGACCTATGCCGGCCACATCATGCCCTATGGCCCGACCAAATTCGTCGACGGCCAGAACCAGGGCGGCGCCCCGGTCAACACCCAGGTCCAGGGCAACGACATCAAGGTGATCTTCCCGACCGACTTCGCCGACGCCAAGCCGGTCTTCCCGCGCCCGGCCTGAGCGGCGCCCACACCGTCATGGTCCGGCTCGTCCCGACCATGACGCCTTCGCTGCCCGAAGGTCTTGATCCGCGACGTGGATGCCCGGGACGAGCCCGAGCACGACGCGAGAGCCCACGGCTTCGTCACCTGACGAAAGACAGTATGTTCGCACCCGACATCATCCTCGCCGCAGTGCTGAACGGCCTGATGACCGGCTCGGTCTATGCGCTGATCGCGCTGGGGCTGACGCTGGTCTACGGCGTGCTGCACATCATCAACTTCGCCCATGGCGCGACGCTGACGGCGGCGATGTTCGCGGTCTATGTCGCTCAGACCGTGCTCGGCATCGACCCTTACGTCGCGCTGGTGCCGGTGACGGCGCTGTTCTTCGGCCTGGGCTATGTGGTGCAGCGCTTCGTCATAGGGCCGGCGAGCCATGGCGAGGACCGCAACATCCTGCTCGTCACGCTCGGCCTCTCGATCATCATCGAGAACGCGATGCTCTCGATCTTCCGCTCCGATACGCGCTCCATCGACGTGCCTTACGCCTTCGAATCGCTCGATCTGGGCTTCACCTTCCTCGCCTTGCCCCGCGTCGCCGCCTTCGGCGTGGCGCTGTTCGTCGCGCTTCTGCTAGGGCTGATGCTGACCGCGACCGATACCGGCAAGGCCATCCGCGCCGTCGCGAAGGAAAAGACCGGAGCGGCGCTCGCGGGCATCGACGTGGCGCATATCTATGCCGTCACCTTTGGCCTCGGCGCGGCCTGCGTCGCCATCGCCGCTTGCCTGCTGATGCCGACCTTCTATGTCACGCCGCGCGCCGGCAACGCCTTCGTGCTCGTCGCCTTCACCATCGTGGTGCTCGGCGGCATGGGCTCGATTCCCGGCGCCCTGCTCGGCGCCTTGTTCATCGGCGTGGTGGAGAGCCTTTGCGGCCTGTTCTTCGGCGAAAGCCTCGGCCAGATCGGCATCTTCCTGATCTTCATCCTCGTGCTTCTGGTGAAGCCGACAGGCCTCTTCGGAGCACGCGCATGATCCGCGCCTATGGCCCCGCCCTGGCGCTGATCGGCCTCGCCGCGCTCGTGCCGCTTGCCGTCCAGGCGAACACGGTGCTGAACTTCATCGTCTTTTCGCTGATCATCGCGCTGGCCGCGCAGGGCTGGAACCTGCTCGGCGGTCTCGCCGGGCAGTTCTCCTTCGGCCATGCCGCCTTCTTCGGCTCCGGCGCCTATGGCGCCGCGCTCCTTCAGGCCCGCTTAGGCATCAATGCCTGGGCGGCCTTCGGCCTCGGCATCGCACTGGCGGCGGCGGTGGGCTGGGTGATCGGCTTCCTCAGCTTTCGCTCGGGCCTGCGCGGCTCCTATTTCGCACTGGTGACGCTGGCCTTCGCGGAAGTGTTGCGCATCCTGGCCAATGCCTCGTCCTTCACCGGCGGGGCGGCTGGCACGCTGGTGAAACTCGATGTCCGTCCGGACAACTTCCAGTTCGCCAGCCGCGCCGCCTTCGTCTGGATCGCGGTGGCGCTGGTCGGCTTCGTCCTGCTGATGACCATCGCGATCCTGCGCTCGCGCTTCGGCGCCTGGCTCACCGCCGTGCGCGAGAACGAGGATGCCGCGCGCGCACTCGGCGTCGACACGCTTTCGGTCAAGCTCAAGGCGATCACGCTCTCGGCCGCGATCACGGGCGCAGCCGGAGGGCTCTACGTCCAGTATTTCCTCTATCTCGACGCCAACATCGCCTATGGGCCCTGGATCTCGGTGGAGGCGCTGATCGCACCGATCGTGGGCGGGGTCGGCACCGCCTTCGGGCCGATCCTCGGCGCTATCGCACTGCATGTCTTCGGCGAGTTCGCCAAGGCGGTCGCCGGCGGCATTCCGGGCATCGACCTCGTGCTCTACGGCCTGCTGCTGGTGGCGACCATCGCCTTTGCGCCTTCCGGCATCATGGGAGTCATCAGCCGGTTCGTGCGGCGCAGGACGGGGGAGGCACGCTGATGCTGACCGTCACCTCAGTCACCAAGCGCTTCGGCGGCCTCGTCGCGGTGGACGCCGCGAGCCTTCAGGTGGCGCCGGGCTCCATCACCGGGCTGATCGGCCCGAACGGTGCCGGCAAGACGACCCTGTTCACTCTGATCGCCGGCTTCGAAAAGCCCAGCGGCGGCACGATCCTGTTCGACGGGCAGGACGTCACCGGCCTGCCGGCCCATCGCCGGGCCGAGCGCGGCATCGCCCGCACCTTCCAGATCGTGCAGCCCTTCGCCGGGCTGTCCGTGGTCGAGAACATCGCGGTCGGCGCCTATCTGCGCCACCCCCGCCGGGCCGCGGCGCAGGCGAAGGCGCGCGCGGTGGCCGATCTCGTCGGGCTCGGCGGCCTGCTCGACCAACCTGCCGCGGCGCTGACCGTCGCCGGGCGCAAGCGGCTGGAGCTGGCGCGCGCGCTCGCGACGGAGCCCAAGCTCCTGCTGCTCGACGAGGTTCTGGCGGGCCTCAACCCCTCCGAGATCCGCGACATGCTGCCCGTCATTCGCCAGATCCGCGATCGCGGCGTCACCATCCTGATGGTCGAGCATGTGATGCAGGCCGTGATGAGCCTGTGCGAGCACATCCATGTCCTCGCCCAGGGCAGGATGATCGCGCAAGGCACGCCCGCCGAGATCGCAGCCGATCCGAAGGTCATCGAGGCCTATCTCGGACAGGGGGCGGCGAAACGTCTGCAAGCTCCGGCCACGGGAGCCGCCCATGCTTGAGGTACGTGGGCTGATCGCCGGTTATGGCGGCACCGATGTCCTGCGCGGGATCGACCTCGATGTCGCACCGGGCGAGATCGTCGCCGTGCTCGGCGCCAACGGCGTCGGCAAGACGACGCTGAACCGTGCCCTCTCCGGCCTGATCGCGCCGCGCTCCGGCACGATCCGCTTTCTCGGGCAGGCGATCGGCGGGCTGAAGCCCCCGGCCATCGTCTCGGCGGGACTGATCCATGTGCCGGAGGGGCGTCGCATCTTTCCGAATATGAGCGTGCGCGACAATCTGGTGCTCGGCAGCTACCGGCGCGGCAAGCCGGACCGGGAGGCCAATCTGGAGCGCATCTTCACGCTGTTTCCGCGGCTGCGCGAGCGCGCGGCTCAGTCGGCCGGCACGCTTTCGGGTGGCGAGCAGCAGATGCTGGCCATCGGGCGCGGACTCATGGGCGAGCCGAAGCTGATCATCCTCGACGAGCCCTCGCTCGGGCTCTCGCCGCTGCTGGTCGAGGAGATGTTCGCGCTGATCGCGGCCATCGCGGCCGGCGGGCTCGCGGTGATGTTGGTCGAGCAGAACGTGGTGCAGTCGCTGGAACTCGCGAGCCGGGCCTATGTGATGGAAAACGGCCGCATCGTCGTCGCCGGCCCGGCCGCAGAGATCGCCGCCGACCCCGCGCTCAAGCATGCCTATCTCGGATTGTGAGGGCTCGATGACCGTCCACGTCAAAGCCGAACCCGTCATGCGCCGGCCAGATACGCCGGCATGGCTCACCGAGCTCGCGCAGTTCTGCGCCGGCCTGCGCTACGAGGCTCTGCCGGAGGCGGTCGTCCCGCGCACGCTGCAGGTGATCGGCGATTGCATCGCGGCCATCGCCGCCGGCGCGCAGGAGCCGGAGACCATCGCGCTCGCGACTCGCGTGGCAACCACGGACGACGCCTCTGGCGCCGCGATCATCGGCGCGGGCCGGCGTGCCAGCCCCAGCCTCGCGGCCTTCCTCAACGGCACGGCCGGGACGATGCTGGAGCTCGACGAGGGCAACCAGTTCTGCCGCGGCCATCCCGGCATCCATGTCGTGCCGGCGGTGCTGGCGGCGGCCGCGCGGCTGAAGGCGAGCGGGCGCGACGTCGTCACCGCCATCGCGCTCGGCTACGAGATCGGCGCGCGCATCGGCATCGCCTCGAAGCTGCGCATCACCATGCACCCGCACGGCACCTGGGGTACGGTCGGCGCAGCTGTCGCCATCGCCTGGCTGGAGCGCCGGGATGCGGCGGGCATGATCGAGACGATCAACGTCGCCTCCTCGCTCGGCCTTTCGACCAGCCGCCGCACCATGCTGGAAGGCGGGACGGTGCGGAACAGCTTCGCAGGGTTCTCGAACCAGATCGGGCTGATGGTATCCGACCTCGTCGTCGCCGGCTTTACCGGCGAGGCGGACGGGCTCGGCACGGTCTACGGCACCGTCATCGCCGATGACTGGCGGCCTGAGGAGATGGTCGCGGAACTGGGCGAGCGCTGGGAGATCGCGCGCAACTACTTCAAGCGCCATGCCTGCTGCCGCTACAATCACGGTGCGCTAGATGCCCTGGCCGAGATCACCCGGCGCGAGGGCAGGCTCGACCCCGCCGCGATCGAACGGGTCGATGTCGCGACTTATATCTGGGCGGCGCAGCTCGCCGGGCAGGAGCCGCACAACATGCTGGCGGCGAAGTTCTCGCTGCCCTTCTCGATCGCCACCACGATCGTGCATGGCGGAGCGACCGTTCCCGCCTTCCGCGAGCCTGCCCGCACGGATGAAATGATCCGTGCCCTCGCCCGCCGCATCTTCGTCCGGGAGGATCCCGAAGCGACGGCGAAGCTCCCGGCGCTGAGGCCGGCCCGCGTCACGATCATGCTGACGGATGGCCGCGTCTTCGAAGCGCAGGCGCTGACCAATCGCGGGGACACCGAGGATCCTTACACGCCAGCGGAAGTCCGCCAGAAATTCTTCGACCTCGCCGTTCCCGTCTGGGGCCAGTCCCGGGCGGAGGCGATCATCGCGGCCGTCGATGCCCTCCCGCAGGCGCACGACACCACCGCGCTCGACGATCTGCTGGCCGCCCCGCCAGCCATCAGGACCTGATTGATGACAGCCTCGCTGAAGGCCCGCTTTGGCCAGCCCCGGATCGTCCTCGCGCCCGGCGTCTACGATGCTCTGACGGCCTCGCTCGCCACCGATGCCGGCTTCGAGGCGCTGTATGTTTCCGGCGCCTCCATCGCCTATACGCGGCTGGGCCGGCCCGATATCGGGCTGGTCTCGATGGCGGAGGTCGCCGAGACGGTGACGATGATCCGCGACCGGGTCGCCACGCCGCTGATCGTCGATGCCGATACCGGCTACGGCAATGCGCTCAACATGCAGCGCACCATGCGGCTCTTCGAGAGGGCCGGCGCCAACGCCCTTCAGATCGAGGACCAGAGCTTTCCCAAGCGCTGCGGCCATCTGGCCGACAAGGGCGTGATCCCGGGCGCCGAGATGGTCGGCAAGATCAAGGCGGCGGTCGATGCCCGCGCCAGCGAGGAGACGCTGGTGATCGCGCGGACCGACGCCATCGCTGTGGAGGGCTTCGACAGGGCGATGGAGCGGGCGCGGGCGTATGCGGAGGCGGGCGCAGACATGCTGTTCGTCGAGGCGCCGGGCTCGGCCGAGGAACTGGGCCGGGTCGTGGCGGAGCTGAAGGGCACGCTGCCGCTGATGGCCAATATGGTCGAGGGCGGGCGCACGCCGGTCTCATCGGCTTCGGCGCTCGAGGAGATCGGGTTCTCGCTGGTGATATTTCCAGGCGGAATCGTGCGCGCTCTCGCGCGGGCGGCCCAGGATTTCTACGGCAGCCTCAAGGCGAGCGGCACCACCGCGCCCTTCCGCGACCGGATGTTCGATTTCGACCAGCTCAACGCCGTGATCGGCACGCCGCAGATGATTGCGGCGGGCAAGGCCTATGAGGGCAAATCGTGACCGTGACCCAGACACTCGACCCCGTCACGCTCGCGGTGCTCAAGGGCCGGCTGGAGCAGATCGCCAACGAGATGGACGCGACCCTCTATCGCTCTGCCTTCAACCCGATCATCGCCGAGGCGCATGACGCCTGCCACGGCCTCTACCACGCGACCACCGGCGACACGCTGGTGCAGGGCACCTCGGGCCTGCCGATCTTCGTCGGCGCCATGGCCTTCGCTGTGCGCGCGGTCATCGCCCGCGTCGAAGCCGGCGCGGCCAACGAGCCCGGCGACACCTGGCTCTTCAACGACCCCTATGAGGGCGGCACCCATCTCAACGACATGCGCCTGGTGCGGCCGATCTTCCGGGACGGGACGCTGTTCTGCTGGCTGGCCTCGGTCGGCCACTGGCTTGATGTCGGCGGCAACGTCCCCGGGAACTTCAACGCCAAGGCGACCGAGAGCTTCCAGGAGGGCTTCCGCATCCCACCGGTGAAGCTGGTGCGCAAGGGCGAGTTCCAGCCGGACATCGTCGAGATCCTCAACGCCAATTCGCGCCTGCCGCAATCGAACTGGGGCGATCTCAACGGCCAGCTCAACGCGCTCGATCTCGGCGAGCAGCGGCTCTCGGCCTTGCTCGACGATTACGGCGCCGACACCGTCAATGCCGCGCTCGACGCCTTCAGCGCCCGCGCCGAAGCGCTGATGCGGGCCGAGATCGCCGCCCTGCCGGATGGGCGCTATTCCTTCGACGACTTCCTCGACAATGACGGCATCAGCGACGAGCCGCTGCGCATCGCGCTGGATCTCACCGTCGCGGGCGATGCGATGACGCTCGATTTCTCGCGCTCCGCTCCGCCCTGCCGCGGGCCGCTCAACATCGCCACTTCGACCGCGGTCGCCTGCTGCTATGTCGCGCTGAAGCACATCTTCCCGCATGTGCCGGCCAATGCCGGCGTGCTGAAGCCGATCACCTTCGTGATCCCGGAGATGACGCTGCTGGGCGTCAAGCCGCCCAAGCCCGTCGGCGGCTACACCGAGACGATCCTGCGCGTCATCGACACGGTCTTCGGCGTCTTCGCGCAGATCGCCCCCAAGCGGGCCAACGGCTCGCCTTATGCGACGATCAACGCGCTCTCGCTCGCGGGCCATCGCGACGACGGCTCGCGCTTCGTGATGTTCTCGTTCTTCGGCGGCGGCCTCGGCGGCAATCCGGAAGGCGACGGCCTCAACCACGGCAACAACCCGATCTCGACCGCGACCATCCCGCCGGCCGAGATCCTGGAAGCGGCCTATCCCGTGATGTTCACGCAATGGGCGCTGCGGCCGGACTCGGGCGGAGCCGGCCGGCATCGCGGCGGCTGCGGCGCGATCTACGAGATCGAGGCGCTGGCTGAGAGCGGCGCCGACGTCTTCCTGCTGGGTGAGCGCGGCAAGTTCCCGCCCTTCGGCGTCGCCGGCGGCGGCGCAGCCGCCATGAACCGCTTCGTCTACGAGACGGATGACGGGCCGAAATCGCCGCCGCTCGTGACCAAGATCACCGACATCCACATCGCCAAGGGCCAGCGCGTGCGCCTCGAAAGCCCCGGCGGCGGCGGCTACGGCGCTCCGGCCGAGCGCGATCGCGAGGCCGTGCGGCGGGACGTCGCCAATGGCTATATCAGCGCCGAGGCGGCGCGCGAGACCTACGGGCTGGACATCGAGATCGGCTGATGACGACTTCCCCTGCCAAAGCCGTCGTCGGCGTCGATGTCGGCGGCACCTTCACCGATCTGTTCTGGTTCGACGAGGCGGCCAAGCGCTTCCGCACCGCCAAGGT
>NZ_JBMDWH010000209.1:0-1501 GCF_048595345.1 Allobosea sp. | reverse complement strand
GTTCGAGGGGGCGGTCACGGAGCAGGGCGGGGCGGTTCTCGTCGCCTTGCCGGAGCGCACGCTCAGCGTCGTCAGCGACTGGGTGCCGGGCGAGCCGGTCTGGCATGGCACGCTGGACGGGGTGAAAGTGGCCGCGCAGGTGCGCCCGATCCTCAACGGCGTCTCTCTCGGCCATGCCGGCGCCTATGCGCAGGCGCGCGTCTACACGCGCCGGGAGGCCGAGCTTGCCGCGCTGATGCCCGAGAAGGCGGCGGCGGATACCGGCAAGGTGCTGCTGTGCCCGATGCCGGGGCTGGTGAAATCGATCGCCGTTACGAAGGGGCAGGAGGTCAAGGCGGGCGAGCCGCTGGCGATGGTCGAGGCGATGAAGATGGAAAACGTCCTGCGCGCCGAGAAGGACGTCACCATCGCCAAGATTCTGGCGAAGGAGGGCGATTCCCTCGCGGTGGATGCCGTGATCATGGAATTCGCCTGACCGGAGGCCGTGATGCTGAGGATCTGGGGACGTCTGAGCTCGGCGAATGTCCAGAAGGTCGTCTGGATGGCGGGCGAGGTGGGGCAGGGCTTCGAGCGCGTGGATGTCGGTGGTCCGTTCGGCGGCCTCGATACGGCGGAATATGGCGCGCTGAATCCGAACCGCCAGATTCCCGTCCTGCAGGACGGCGACCTCACCTTGTGGGAATCGCAGACCATCACGCGCTATCTCGCGGCCCGCTATGGCGGCGAAGACTGGTGGGAGGCCGATCCGGCCCGCCGCGCGCTTCAGGAGCGCTGGATGGACTGGATGCTGTCCGAATTGCAGCCGGCGCTGGCGCCGGTGCTGTTCGGTGTCGTGCGCAAGCTGCCCGGCCATACCGAGCCTGAGCAGATCGCCGCCGGGGTGCGCCGCAGCGAGGCGAAGATCGCCATCCTCGAAGCCGAGCTCCAGCGCCGGCCTTTTCTGGCGGGCGAGCGGCCAGGCATCGGCGACATCACGGTGGGCTGCGGTGTGCATCGCTGGCTCAACATGCCGGTGGAGCGGGCGGCACGGCCGGCGGTCGAGCGCTGGTACGCGGCGCTGATCGCCAGGCCCGCCGCCGCCTCGGCCTTGCCTTTGCCGGTGACCTGACAGGCAGCTCCCCGTCGCCTGCCGGCGCGGCGATGCAGGGCTGTTAGCAGCCTGTCAGCATTCGCGGGCTATGCATGCCGTGGCGGCGCCGCCATCTCACGCCGCCGGGAGCCGCGATGTTCTTCGTCCTGTCCAAGATCGTCTGGTTCCTCGGTTCGCCGGTCAACCTCTCGATCCTCGCCGCCGGATTGGCTGCCCTGCTGGCCTTCACGCGCCTTGCGCGGCCGGCCCGCTGGCTCGGCATCGTCGCGATGGCGATGCTGGGGCTGCAGGCATTCAGCCCCCTGCCGCGCGCGGTGATCCGGCCTCTCGAAGACCGCTTTCCGCAGCAGGACGCCGCGAAGGGACCGGTCACGGGGATCGTCGTGCTCGGCGGCGCGATCAGCCTCGCCC
>NZ_JBMDWH010000208.1:0-1502 GCF_048595345.1 Allobosea sp. | reverse complement strand
CCTATCCGGAAATCCGCCTCGCCATCGCATCGAGCCGCAAGGTGCTGGCCGAGATCGAAGCCATCGCGCCTGACTATATCCACATCTCCACGGAGGGTCCGCTCGGCATGGCGGCGCGGCGCGCCTGCCTCAAGCGCCGGCTGCCCTTCACCACGGCCTATCACACGCGTTTTCCCGAATTCATCAGCGCGCGCCTGCCCATACCGGAAAGCCTGAGTTACTGGTGGCTGCGGCGCTTTCACAATTCCGGCGAAGGCATGATGGTGGCCACCAAGTCGCTCGGCGCGGAAATGGCGGCGCGCGGCTTCGTGCGCATCAAGCGCTGGTCGCGCGGGGTGGATACGAAACTGTTCGATCCGGCGAAGCGCCGCGATCTCGGCCTGCCGCGGCCGATCTTCCTCAATGTCGGGCGCGTCGCGGTGGAAAAGAACCTGCCGGCCTTCCTCGCGCTCGACCTGCCGGGCAGCAAGGTCGTCGTCGGCGACGGGCCGGACCTTGCCATGCTGCGCCAGCGTTATCCCGACGTGCATTTCCTCGGCCGCAAGGTGGGCGAGGACCTGGCGTCGATCTATGCCTCCGCCGACGCCTTCGTCTTTCCGAGCCGCACGGACACCTTCGGCAATGTGATGCTGGAAGCCCTGGCAAGCGGCGTTCCCGTCGCCGCCTTCCCGGTCACCGCCCCGCGCGACGTGCTGGGCGAGGGCGGCGTGCTCTCGGAAGATCTGCGGGCGGCGGCGCTTGCCGCGCTCGATATCCCGAAGGACGTCGCCCGTGGCCGCGCCATGGCCTATAGCTGGCGCGCCTGCGCCCGCGAATTCTTCGGAAACCTGACCCGCGTGCCGCGCTATGCGTTCGCGGCACGCCGTCTCAGCCTGCGCTGAGCGCTTTCGCCAGGTCTATTACCTGGCCGCCTTCAGCAGTGCCGCGACGAGACCCGCCGTCGAGGAATCGTGCCCGGCCGCGCTCTCCTTGCCCTCGACGACCGGAAGCAGGCCGGTCGCCAGTTCCTTGCCAAGCTCCACGCCCCACTGGTCGAAGGAGTTGATGTTGAAGAGCGCGCCTTCGACGAACACGCGGTGCTCGTAGAGCGCGATGAGCCGGCCGAGCGCGAATGGCGTCAGGCTGTCGTGAACCATGGTGATTGACGGGCGGTTGCCGGAGAAGACGCGGTGCGGCGCGATCCGGTCGGCCTTCGCCTCGTCCATGCCCTTGGCGGTGAGCTGCGCCTTTGCCTCGGCGAAGCTGCGGCCCTTCATCAGCGCCTCGGACTGCGCAAGGCAATTGGCGATCAACAGCTGGTGCTGGTGGCGCAGGCTCTTCTCGTGGCCGTTGGCCGCGATCATGAATTCGGCCGGAATGACGGCCGTGCCCTGGTGGATCAGCTGGTAGAAGGCATGCTGGCCGTTCGTGCCGGGTTCGCCCCACACGACCGGGCCGGTCTGGCCTTCGACGGGCGTGGAATCCATCGTCACCGACTTGCCGTTCGATTCCATGTCGAGCTG
>NZ_JBMDWH010000207.1:0-5559 GCF_048595345.1 Allobosea sp. | reverse complement strand
GTGACAAGATCGAGCATGGAAACCTCCGAGGATCAGGGGAAACGACCCCAAAATCCTCGGATGCGGCGCCTTACAGACGAAATCTCAGCGAGGAACGCGCCGCAACGCCCTCCCGCGCGAGCGGGTTAGTCCAATGGCGCAATCCGCTGATCAATATGTTGCGCGGCCACCCGACAGATCGAAGATGCCGCCAGTCGAGAACGAGCATTCGTCCGAGGCGAGCCAGAGCACCATCCGCGCCACCTCGTCGACCTCGACGAAGCGTCCCATCGGGATGCGCGCGAGGATGTCGGCGCGACGCTCCGCCGAAATTTCCTTCGCCATCGCGGTTTCCGCTGCGGCCGGCGTGATGGCGGTGACGATGATGCCGTCACGCGCCGTCTCCTTGGCCGCGCTCTTGGTCAGCGCGATCACCCCAGCCTTGGAGGCGGAGTAGGCTGCGGCCAGCGCCATGCCCTCCTTGCCTTGGATCGAAGCGATGTTAACGACATGGCCGCGCAGCGGATGACCGCCGGTGGCAGCACGCGGAGCCTGCATCCGCATGCGGCCGAGTAGCGCGCGGCTGACGAGGTAGGTGCCGAACAGGTTGACCCGCAGCACCGCCTCGAAATTCCGAGGATCGGTCTGCCAAATCGGCTTCACCTCGCCAAGAGTGCCAGCATTGTTGACGAGGATGTCGACGCGCCCATGCGTGGTGAATGCGGCCGCCGCAGCCGCGTCGACGGCGGCCGCATCGGTGATGTCGACAAGCTGGGCAGTGACGCCCAGTTCGGCAGCAGCCGCCTCCAGCTTGACCCGATCGGCATCCCATAATTCCACCGTCGCGCCAGCATCGCGCAGCCCGGCGGCGATGCCATGGCCCAGCCCACCGGCGCCGCCCGTGACGATAGCCTTGCGCCCGGCGAGATCGTAGCAGGCATCCATCAGCCGGCGCTCCAGGCGGTCTTGGTTCGGGTGATCTGGAGACGGTAGAGGCCGAGCGAATAGGGCCCTTCGCCGCCGACAGCATCGAGCGCAGCGGAAGACAGCGCCTGCTTCGCCAGCGCGGTGAACTCGGCCTCGTCGCCCCAGGCTTCGAGCAGCAGCACCCACCGCGGCACGGCATTGGCGACACCGCGGGCCTTCTGCTCGGCGGTTGCGATACCGCTCGCCTCAGCATCGGCGACGAGCAGATGCACGCCGGCTACGCCCGGCTTGTCCAGCAGGTCCGGGATGAAGCGCCGCAGCAGCGCATCCCGGTGAGCTTGCTCGCCTCCCTCGGGCACGTCGTAGCGCAGCGTCGCGATCAGCCCACCTTGGGCCGGGCCGGTAGTCTGGGCGACACGGCAGATCGAGCGGGCGACAGAGCGAAAATGCTTCACCGCGCTCAGCGTCCAGGGCGTCGGCGCATTAACGCGGGCTGTGTAGTCCTGGCTCTTCAAGGTCTCGACGCTCAATGCCTCGTAGAGGTTGAAGAACTCCAATTCGGCCTCGATCGCGACATAGCGGCGCCCGCGCAGGAAACCCGGAATGCCGACGCGCTCCGGCATGTGCTCCTGGCCGTGCCAGGCGTAGAACTCGGCTCGCCCCTCCGGCGCGATGTCGTGCCAGATCGCGACCGCCCCCTCACCCGCCAGACTCATGCGCCCTCCCGTATTCCGCCGCGAGGCGCGTTGACTTGGCCTCGTCGCGCTCTTATACGGAAAGCAATTCTGAATTGGAAATCATTTCCAAATAATGGTCCGGGGGATGAAACGCAGGTGACGATCGCGGCCGTCGAGCGGGCGTTGAAGCTGATGGAGGCGCTGGCTGGCGCGCCGGATGGCGTCGATCTCAGCCTGCTCGCGGAACGGCTCGACCTGCCCTTCAGCGCGACGCATCGCCTTCTCGCCACGCTGGCCGAGCGCGGCTTCGTCAGGCAGGACGCGCATTCAGGCGCCTATGGGCTGACGTTAAAACTGGCGCAGCTCGCCTTTCGCGATCTCGACAGCCGCGGCTTGCCTGATGCCGGCCAGATCGTGCTGGACCGGCTGGCGGCGGCGACGCGGGAATACTGCCGGCTCGCCGTGGTCGAGGGCGGTGATTTGATCTGGATCGCTCGTTCGCAAGGTGCGACAGCTGGGCTCCGCTACGAGCCGCCGATGGGTTCCGGGCCCGTGCTGCATGCGACCGCTACGGGCAAAGCGTGGCTGGCCTCGCTGCCGGAGACCGAGGCGCTGCGCATCGTCTTTGCGCGCGGCTTCGACGGCGACGAGCGCACCGGGCCGAACGCGCTCAAGGATGTCGATGCGCTGCGCGCCCATCTCGACGAGACGCGGCGACGCGGCTTCGCCATCGCGGTCGAGGAAGGCGAAATTGGCATCGTCGCGATGGCGACGACCTTTCGCGCCGGACCCGATCCGGCCGTACCTGTCGCCGGGACGCTCAGCGTCGCCGGCCCGTTGCCACGCATGACGGAAGAGCGGCGCATCGCCATCACCGAGGCGCTCGGGCGGGCGGCGGAAGAAATGGCCGATATCTGGCCGCTGCGCCGACGCCAGATCCCGCAGTCTCTGGCTCATCCGGTTGTCTCGGCCAACCAGAACCATCCCGCAGGAACACCGGCATGAGCGACAATGCCGCCAACGCCTCCCCCGCCGCAGCAGATAGCGGGCATAGCAGATTCCAGGAGTGGAGCTCGGCCATCGCCTGGCCGCTTATGAGCTTCGCCGTGCTGCTCGCCGCCTGGGAATGGCTGGTGCCGCTCGCGCGCATTCCGGGATACATCCTGCCGGTGCCGAGCGCCTTCTTCGAGCGGCTATGGACCGACCGCGGCGAGATCTTCCGACATACGCTGGTGACGGGCAACGAGATCGTCCTCGGCTTCCTGATGGCGGCGGTGATCTCGATCCCGCTCGGCTACGTCATCGTCTCCGTGCGGATCCTGGAAAAGGCGATTTATCCGGTCATCGTCTTCTTCCAGCTCGTGCCAAAGATCGCGATCGCGCCGCTGTTCGTCGTCTGGTTCGGCTTCGGCCTGTTCCCGAAGGTGCTGCTGACCTTCCTGCTCTGCTTCTTCCCGACCCTGGTCGCCAGCATGACCGGCTTCCGCGCGCTGGACGAACGGGTGCTCTATCTCACCCGCTCGATGGGCGCGTCCGCCTGGCAGACCTTCCGCTATGTGCGGGTGCCGGCGGCGCTGACCTATATCTTCTCGGGACTCAAGGTCTCGGCCGTCTTTGCCGCAACCGGCGCCATCGTCGGAGAGTTCGTCGGCGCCAATGCGGGGCTCGGCTACCTCTTGCTGCGCGGCACGAGCTTCCTCGACATGCCGCTGATCTTCGCCTGCCTGGTGGCGCTGAGCGTCGTCGGCATCCTGTTCAGCTACATCGTCGACGGCCTCGAAATCCTGCTGATGCCCTGGCAACGCAAGGGCTGAATCCAGATCACCAATAAGCCGGACGAACCGGCTCAAGGGAGGACATGATGAACAGACGCATGCTGATCGGAGCCGTCGCGGCCATCGCGCTGAGCGCTTCCGGCGCTCTCGCGCAAGGCGCCGGCAAGCCCATGAAGATCACGCTCAACTTCCTCGCCGCCGCGCCCAATGCCGGCTTCATGATGGCCAAGCAGATGGGCCTCTACCAGAAGGCCGGCATCGACCTGACCATCGAGGAAGGCAAGGGCTCCGGCACCACGGCCCAGATGGTCGCCACCGGCCAGACCGACCTCGGCTTCGCCGACGCGCCGGCCGCGATGCAATTGCGCACCAAGGGCGCGCCGGTGAAGATCATCGCGCCGGTGCTGCAGACGAACGGCTTCGCCATCATTGCGCTCGAGGATAACGGCATCGTCTCTCCGAAAGACCTCGTCGGCAAGAAGGTCGCGGTGCAGCCCGGCACGGCGCAGACCACCCTGCTCGACGCCATCCTGGCCAGCAATCAGATCGACAAGAGCAAGCTCGACATCATCAACATCGATCCCGGTGCCTTCGTTGGGGCGCTGCTGGAGAAGAAGGTCGACGCCATCCTGGGCGGCGCCGATTTCCACTCGGTCCAGATCCGCGAGCGTGGCTTCAAGGTGCGAGACATCTTCTACCGCGATGTCGGCGTGCCGACGGTGGGGCTGTCGATCATCGCACGCGACGACAGGATAAAGGCCGATGCCGAGTTCTACAGGAAGTTCGTCGAGGCCAGCCTGCTCGGCTGGGACGCTGCCCGCAAGAACCCGGACGCCGCCGCTGACGCGGTCGTCGCGCAGTTCCCCTCGGTGAAGAAGGCGCAGGTGCTCGCCCAATTCGACGTGGTCAACAAGCTGCTCTGCGCGCCGGGTGCGACCGCGCTCGGCAAGGTGCCCGACGCGAACTGGACCAAGAGCTTCGAACTGCTGACCCAGTATCTCGGCCTGCCCAAGGACAAGCCGATCACCGACTACTATACGACGGAACTGCTGCCCGCCTCGGCGCCGTCCTGCCCCTGACAAGCCAGCTTTCGTCATCCCGGACGAAGCGAAGCGGAGATCCGGGATGACGTCGGATTGATCGAGACACGAGCATGAACGCCGCAGCCACCCACGCCGCCGCCTCGATCGAAGGGCGCGGCATCATCAAGACCTTCGGCAGCTTCACCGCCGTCGATGGGCTGACACTCAACATCCGCAGCGGCGAGTTCGTCAGCCTGATCGGCCCGTCGGGCTGCGGCAAGAGCACCTTCATGCTGATGGCAGCCGGGCTGATCCCTGTCAGCCAAGGCGAGCTCGTTGTGAACGGCCAGAAGCTGACCTCGCCCCTAACCGATATCGGCATCGTCTTCCAGGATCACCTTCTGCTCGAATTTCGCACGGCGATGGAAAACGTGTTGCTGCAGGCGGAGATCCGCGGCCTGCCGCTGGGGCCGGCGCGCGAGCGGGCGCTCGACCTGTTCGCCAAGCTCGGCATCTCGCATGCGGTAGACCGCTACCCGAAGCAGCTCTCCGGCGGAATGCGCCAGCGCGTCTCGATCGCCCGCGCGTTGATTCACAACCCCGCCGTGCTGATGATGGACGAGCCCTTCGGCGCGCTTGACGCCATTACCCGCACCCAGATCCGGCACGATCTCGAACTGCTCTGGATGGAGCAGGCCAAGACGGTGGTGTTCATCACCCACTCGATCGAAGAGGCGATTGGGCTTTCGGATCGTGTTCTGGTGATGTCGCCGACGCCCGGCCGCATCGTCGACGAGATTGCGATCGAGCTGCCGCGCCCGCGCCCGGCCCATCTCGGCGATTATCCGAGCTTCAATCACTATGCCGACCGCATCCACGACGCCTTCCGGCGTTTTGGGGTGATCAAGTATTGAAGGCGGAACTGGCCGTCGGCTTCGATAACCGGCTGCGACGGATGGTTGTGGCCCTCGCTTTCGGACGTGCCACTATCGTGAATCGCTGACGTCCGCTTTTCGGCGGACCGCCAACGTCCGCAAATGTGAAGGGTTTCGGATGCCGGCCCGCGCGAGCGGGTTTGGGCCGGGCTGAGGGCCGGCGTCCGAAAGCCTCCAGGGGAAGAACCCGCGGCCCGGGGCTGTGCGCTATGGGGATTTCGCCGAGCGGCGTGGTTGGCGGGCT
>NZ_JBMDWH010000206.1:0-5244 GCF_048595345.1 Allobosea sp. | reverse complement strand
TCGTTGCAGAGATCGCCGGTGATCACGACCAGGTCGGCATCGGCATGGCGGGCCGCGATATCGGCCAGCGCTTCGCGCAACTGCTGCGCCGGGTCGAGCCCATGGACGATGCCGCCGGGCGGGACGAGATGGGTGTCGGTGATCTGGATAATCTTCATCGGTGCGATCCGTTGTCGGAAAGACGAACGGCGGCGTGATCGCCGCCGTTCCGGTTGGGCAGGGCGCGGCCTTTGAAGCCGCTTTGCCTCACTTGATGAGCGCGTTGGTCTGCTCGACGACCTGCTTCAGGCCCTGCTCCGGCGTGACCTCGCCGCGCATCACCGAGGCGATGATGTCGCGCTGGGTGCGCCAGATGCGGACCGAGTCGCCGCCCGGATAGCCGGCCCAGGGGCGCGACTTGTCGGCCTGAAGCGAAGCGGTCTTCACATTCGGATGCTCGGCGTAATAGGGCGCCAAGAAATCCGGGCCGGTGGCGAGCTTGTTGGTGGGCAGGTAGCCGGTGATGCGCACGATCATGTTCTGCGCCTCGGGGCCGGTAACCCATTTCAGATATTTCCAGGCGGCTTCCTGCCTGGCCTTGTCCTGCGTCAGGATGACGGCCGCGTTGCCGCCGGTCGGCACGCCGCCCTTCTCCTTGTTGTCGAGCGGGAAGGTGGCGGTGGTCAGCTTGAAGCGCTCGCCGACGAGGCCTTCGATCGTCTGCACATGGGCCGGCGTCGAGAAGATGAAGCCGGTGAGGCCGGCGCCGAACTGCTGGCGCGACTGGTCCCAGTCGAGCACGGGCTGGCCGGCCTCGGTGACGAAGCGGCGCACGAGCTTGAGCGCGTTGAGCCCGATTCCGTTGTCGAAGGCGACCTTGCCGGTCTTCGGGTCGTTGAGCTCGCCGCCCTGCTCATAGACCAACGCCTGCCACAGCCAGTCATCCGGCCAGCCGCCGATGTCGTAGGCCATGCCGGCGACCTTGGGATCGGTGGCGCGGATCTTCTTTGCGAGCTCGATCAGCTCGGGGAAGGTGGTCGGCATCTTGTCCGGGTCGCCGCCGGCCTTCTTCACCAGATCGGCGTTGATGAACATGATCGGCGAGGAGGCATTGACCGGTAGGCCGTACTGCTTGCCGTCGACGACGCCGAGCGCGGCCATTTGCGGGGTGTAGTTCTTGTCGAGGAAGGCCTGGCCGCCATCGGCGGCGATCATCGGGCCGAGATCGGCGATCTGGTTGCGCGCCTTCAGGGTGGTCACCAGCTCGTGCAGGAGGTGATAGCCGGAGAAGAACACATCCGGCGTGTTGCCCGTCACGGCCGAGCGCAGAACCTGCTGATGGCCCTCGTTATAGGCGACGGCGGGGGCGAGGAAGCTGATCTTGATGTCCGGGTTGCGCTTCATGAACTCATCGGCCAGCGGCTGATGGAATTTCGTGAAGCCCGGCAGGTTGTAGAGCACGTTGAGCGTGACCTGCTGGGCATGAGCGAGGCCCGGGGCCAGCGCCAGGCCCAGAGCCATGGCTCCGGCGGCAAGACGGTTGCGGAAGGACATTGCAGTCTCCAGTGGTGGTGGACGAAAAGGGGAAGGGCGGCGTTTCGGCGCCGGTCACTTCACTCCGGTCATGGTGACGCCGGCGATGAAGTGGCGGCGGGCGAGCAGGAAGCAGAGCACCATCGGGGCGGTGATGATGGTCGCGCCCGCCATCAGCGCCCCGTAATTCGCGCCGGACTCGACATCCGAGAAGAACAGCATGCCCAGCGGCGGCGGCGCGAGCGCCGTGTCCGAGACCACGATCATCGGCCAGTAGAGGTCGTTCCAGTGGGCGACGACAGAGAACACCGAGAAGGCGGCGAGCGAGGGCAGGGAGCCGCGCAGCACCAGCCCCCAGCAGATCTCCAGCTCGGAGAAGCCGTCCATCCGGGCGGCGTCGATGATCTCGTCCGGGTAGCTGCGGAAGGACTGGCGAAACAGGAAGATTGCGAAGACCGACAGGAAGAACGGTGCCATCAGTGCGAAATAGCTGTTCAGCAGGTTCGCCCAGGCGAGGCCGACGAAGAGCGGCAGCGCCAGCGCCTGCATCGGCACGGAAAGCGCCGCCACCACCAGTGTGAAGAACAGGCGCCGACCGGGAAAGCGCAGCTTGGCCAGCGCATAGGCCGCCGGCACCGCGACCAGCACCTGAACGATCAGGATGCCGCCGCAGACGATGACGCCGTTCAGCATGAAGCGGCCCATCGGCGCCTGCGTCGCGGCGCGAACATAGTTCTCGACCGCGCTGAAATTCTTCGGGATCGGCCAGAGCGAGACGTCGAAGATCTCGGAGGGCGAGCGCAGCGAGGTCAGCACCATCCAGTAGAAGGGCAGCAGCATGATCGCGGCGCCGAGCGCCAGGATCGCGACCGGGAGCACTTTGCGGGCAAGACGGGCGAGGGGGCTGGAGAGCGCGGTGCCCATCAGTAATGAGCCTTCTTGTCGAGATGCAGCGTCTGGCCGATCGAGAGCAGCAGGATGATCGCCAGGAAAAGCAGGGTCAGGGCCGCCGCATAGCCGGTCTCGGCGTATTCGAACCCTTCGAGATAGAGCGCGTAGAGCAGCGTCTCCGAGCCCATGCGGCCCTTCGTCAGCACCGCCACCGTCTCGAAGACCTTGAACGCCGAGATCGAGGTGGTGACGACGACGAAGAGCGTGGTCGGCCCCAGCATCGGCCAGGTCACGGTGAGGAAGCGGTCGATCGGGTGCTTCGCACCGTCGAGCCGGGCGGCTTCATAGAGGTCCTTAGGCACGCCGGAGAGGCCCGCCAGAAACAGCACCATGTTGAAGCCCAGCACCTGCCAGATGCCGATGACTGCGAGCGTCGGGATCAGCAGTGATGGGTTGGCCAGAAACGAGACCGGCTCGTAGCCCAGCGCCCGGATCGCGGCGTTGACCGGCCCGAGCGAGGGATGCAGCAGAAACTGCCAGACGGTCGCCATCGCCACCAGCGTCGCGGTGACGGGCAGGAAATAGGCCGTTTCCCAGAACCAGCGCGAGCGCTTGCGGGAATAGGCCAGCAGCGCCACGCCCAGGCCCAGAAACACGCCGAAGGGGATGACCATCACCGCATAGAGCACGGTGTTGGCCAGCGAGCGCAGAAACACCGGATCGCTGAAGGCGCGGGCAAAATTGCCGAGGCCCACGAAGCGGGTCGAAACGGAGCCGAGCTTGTAGTCCGTCAGGCTGAAGGCGGCGAGCGCCAGCATCGGCAGGATGTAGATCGCCAGCAGCAGCAGCGCCGCCGGTGCGACGAAGGCGAGGCTCCGGGCCCGCATGCGCCTCGCCGCCTGTGCGATGCGGCGCGGCGGGGCGAGGGGCGCGGCCTCCATGCCGATCGCGCTCACGCCGCCACCCGCTCGAGCAGGCCAAGCTCGCGGCGCTGGCCGTCGCTGCCGAAGAGATGGGCTCGGCCCGGCGCGAAGGCGAGCGTCACCGCGGCATCGGCGGCGATCGCGACGCTTTGAGCCGCCGTCTGGCGAAGAATCAACCGAGTTTCGGGCGCTTGGGGAAGGGTCAGATGCAAGAAGCGATCGGCGCCGTGATGCTCGACTCTCTCCACCTTAGCCGGCAATCCTTCCCCGTCGGTCAGTGTGAGATCCTCGGCCCTGAGGCCGAGCGTCGCCGGGCCGGTTTCGCCCACCGCTGTCAGCGGCAGAGGTTCGCCGGCGAAGGAGAGCCGGCCCCGCGCGTCGATCTCGACCGGCAAAAGGTTGATCGAGGGCGAGCCGATGAAGCGCGCCACGGTCAGGCAGGCGGGCTTCTCATAGAGTTCGGAGGGGGCGCCGAGCTGGAGGATGCGGCCGGCATCGAGCAGAGCGATGCGGTCCGACATCGTCATGGCTTCGATCTGGTCGTGGGTGACATAGATGAAAGTGGCGCCGAGGCGCCGGTGCAGGCCGGCGAGTTCGTCGCGCATATGGGCGCGCAGCTTGGCGTCGAGATTGGAGAGCGGCTCGTCCATCAGGAAGGCGGCGGGCTGACGCACCAGCGCCCGGGCGAGAGCGACGCGCTGGCGCTGGCCGCCCGAGAGCTGCGAGGGCTTGCGGTCGAGCAGCGGCTTGATCTGCCGCAGCTCGGCCGCCTGCTCGACGGCGGCGTCGATCTCGCGCAGCACCGGGGCGCGGCCCGGTGAAAACGTGCCGAACAGCGGCAGGCGCTGGGCCAGCGAAAGCCGGCGCATCCTCAGCGGCGTGGCGATGTTCTGCCGCACGGTCATATGCGGGTAGAGCGCGTAGGACTGGAACACCATGGCGAGGTTGCGGTCGCTGGGATCGACCCCGGTGACGTCGCTGCCGCCGATGGTGATGGAGCCGGAATCCGGCGTCTCCAGCCCCGCGATGATCCGCAGCAGCGTCGATTTCCCGCAGCCCGACATACCGACCAGCGAGAGGAATTCGCCCGGCCGGATCGATAGGTCGATGCCCTTCAGAACCGGATCGGTGCCGAAATTCTTGGTGATGCCGGCGATTTCGATCGATTGAGGTTGCATGCCGCGTCCTTGAAAACGCGGTTCGCTTCGGCCCCGGACATGTCAGTGCGATGACGGGCAGGTGACAGTTCGGTTTCAGGCGGGGAGGGCTGCGCGTGCTGTGGGGCCGGAGAGCCAGATGGCCGTGGGATGTCCTTGATAGGCCGCTGGCCGCCGGCCGCATCCCGTTGCGAGCGCAACGAAAAAGGCCGGCGGAGAACCGCCGGCCTCAGGTCAGATCGGGCTGTGTGCCGCCTGCGGCGGTCGTCGGCTTACGAACAGCCGGTCGTGCTGCCGCAGGTGTTGCACTTCAGGCAGGTGCCGTTGCGGACCAGCGTGAAGTTGCCGCATTCGCCGCAGCTGTCGCCGACATAGCCCTTCATGATCGCCTCGGCGCGGCGCTCGGACTGGCTCGGCTGGGCTGCGGGGGCCGCGAAGCCGAGCTTGGCCATGTCGGCCTCGCCATAGACCTCCGGCTCCTCCTTCAGCGCGGTGGCGCCGATGGTGGCGAGCGCGGTCAGCGCCGCGCCGCCGCGCGCCACGGTCTCGACGGCCGGTGTCCCGGCGCCGCCCTGGATCGCGTGGAAGGAGATCGGCTTGCCGCGGCGGAAACCGGTCGAGGCCAGCGGGGTCGTCATCACCGGGGCCGCATCCGGCGCCTTGTCCTGTCCGACGCCGCCGCCCATGACGTCATGGCCGATCTCGCTGGGATCGACATGGGCGAGGTCGTTGCGGCCGAGATAGGAGATCGCCAGCTCGCG
>NZ_JBMDWH010000205.1:0-14115 GCF_048595345.1 Allobosea sp. | reverse complement strand
GCTTGTGGGGCGGCCCCGGCCGCCGTGGGAGTGTGTTTTGCACCCGGGGGGGGGTTGTGGTCAAACGCGGGGGCCCGGGGGGGCCCCCGCCGCCATGTCGGCGGCGGCCCATCGGCATCGATCCGCTCGGAGGTCGCCATGGAAAACCCCGTTCTCGCCGAAGTCACCCGCGGCAACACCGTCGAATCGCGCCATCGCGGCGCTGCGATCGTGATCGACGCCGACGGAGCGGTGGTGTTCTCGGCCGGCGATGTCGAGCGGCCGGTGTTTCCCCGTTCGGCGGTGAAGTCGATCCAGGGCCTGCCTTTGATCGAGAGCGGTGCCGCCGACCGCTACGGGCTGACGGAGCCGGAACTGGCGCTCGCCATTTCCTCCCATTCCGGCGAGCCCGAGCATGCGCAGACCGCGATCGGCATGCTCCGCAAGGCCGGGCGCGAGGCCGGTTGCCTCGAATGCGGCGCCCATTGGCCGACCAATGAGAAGGTGGCGCGGGCCCTGGCGAAATCGGGCGCCGAACCGACCGCGCTCAACAACAATTGCTCGGGCAAGCATGCCGGTTTCGTTTGCCTCTCCTGCGCGCTCGACGAGGACCCGGCCGGTTATGTGAAGGCCGACCATGCGGTCCAGCAGGCGGTGCGCGGCGCGCTGGAGGCGGTGACCGGCGCGGCCCATACGGCCGAGCATCGCGGCACCGATGGCTGCTCGATCCCCTCCTACGCCATTCCGCTGCGCGCGCTGGCACTGGGCTTCGCCCGCATGGGCACAGGCCATGGCTTCGGCCCCGAGCGGGCGAAGGCGGCCGCTCGCTTTCGCGCTGCGGCGGCCGCTCATCCCTTCATGGTCGCCGGCACCGACCGTTTCGACACGCGGCTGATGGGCCTGCTCGGCGCGCGCGCCTTCACCAAGACCGGTGCCGAGGGCGTCTATTGCGCGGCCCTGCCCGAACTGGGCTACGGCATCGCGCTGAAATGCGACGACGGCGCCGGTCGCGCGGCCGAAGTGGCGCTGGCGGCGCTGATCGCCCGTTTCCTGCCCATGGATGACGCCAGCGCCGCCGCCTTCGTCCCCTTGCGCGAGGCGGTGCTGAAGAATTGGAACGGGATCGAGGTCGGCCGGGTCCGCGCGCCGGCCGGCTGAGAGCCGGGACGGCCATCCGGCCGCCTAACTCACCGCATTACCCTCGACCCGGATGCCGGCGGCGCGGGGGGCGGGCGCCTTCGTCAGATCGCCGGTGACCGGCTTGCCGTATTCGGTGCCGACCACGGCGCCGCCGCGCGCGCCGTCGATGACGTTGTTGGCGATCAGCGCGTTGCGCTCCTTGCCGATCAGCGAGACCGAGATGCCGATCCCGGTCTTGCGGACGATGTTGCCGGTGGCGGACAGATTGCGCATCGCCCAGGCCCAGCCCAGCACGATGCCGCTCTCGCTGACGTTCTCGATGACGTTGCCGGTGACCGTCGCCTCCGCCTCGACCTGCACGCCGAAGCCGCCGATCGGCTCCTTGCCGTTGGGAGCGACGCCGCGCCGGACATTGCGGATGATGTTGTTGGCGAAGACGGCGAGCCGGCCGCCATGGTCGAGATTGGTGATGCTCGCCCCCGCCGCGCAATCCTCGATCAGATTGTTGGCCATGATCGAGCCCTCGAAGGCGAATTCGGAATAGACGCCGACCTCACCGCAGCGCCGGCCCTGATTGCCGAGCATCTGCACCCCGGAGCCGGAATTGTTGCGGATGAATGTCATCGCGCAGTCGCGCAGCTGGTTGCCCTCGACGATCACGCCGCCGGCCCGGAACAGGCCGATGCCGTTGCCGTTGGGGCCGTCGCCGCCGCCTTCCGCCCGGATGCGCGCGATGCGGTTGCCGCGCAGGATCGAGCCGTCGTCGCCGCGCTCGCTGCGCCAGATCAGCAGGCCGTTATTGCCGCAATCCTCGACCGTATTGTCGGCGATGGTGAGCCCGAGCGAATCCAGTGAGAACAGACCCGCATCGCGCATGCGGGAAAAGCGGCAGCGCAGGATTTGCCCGCCGCAGCGCGTGAGCACGAGCCCGGTCGAGCCGGCCTGCTCAAAGCCCAGCTCCGACAGGCTGAGCGCGCCCACCCCCTCCAGCGCGATGAGGCCGCTGCGGTTGGGCGAGGGGATGTCGCGCCCGTCCAGCGATAGGCCGGAGAGGGAAAGCCGGCGCGCCTGGCGCGCGGTCAGGATCGGCCCCCCGGTCGCCGTCACCAGCCGGGTCGCGCCCGGCACGCCGAGAAGCTGGGTTCCATCCGGCAAGGCGACATCCGCGATCCGATAGCGTCCCGGCGGCAGCAGGAGGGGGGCCGAGCGGCGTGCTGCCTCCGCCAGAGCCCGCCGCAGCCGCTCCGACTGATCGTCGGGCGAGCCCGGATGGAGCCCGAGCATGCTCGCATCCAGCCCCAAGCCGCCCAGCCCGGACGCCGCTCCGATCCGCTGCTGCGCTTGCGCCAGCGCGGGCAGGCTCGGCAGCAGGGTGGCCGACAGGCCGGCGGCGATGACACTGCGACGGGACGGGACCATGCGCTCTCCTTCGCCCTCCCGCATCAAGCCGCGTGCCGGAAAAGCTGTCCCGGAACGGGACGCTCAGCGCCCGGCCACGGCCAGATCCCGCCCGATGGCTGCGAGCGCGACCGCGAGCGCGGCCGGGTGGGGCCGAAAGCGCGCGACCCGCGCGGCGGGGCGCGTCCCGGGACGGGGCCGCAGCCAGGGCACATGCACGAACAGCACGGGTCGGCCTCGCAGCGCCGGATGGCGTAGCGCGACGGCATAGCTCGCATCGCAGAGATAGCGGCCGGCCGAGGGCGACAACCCGGCGACGAGGCCAGCGCGGCGCAGCCGGGCCAGCGCGACTTGCGGCCGCCCGCGCGTAGGGAGCGCGGCGCTGGATGCGACGACGGCGCGGGCGCTCCCCGGCCGACCCGTCGCGTCGGGATGCAGCGTGCTGGCGCGGCCGCGGGCGAAGAGTTCCACCCGCACCTGCCGCGCCCGCGCCGCGACGCCCAGCATCAGCACCGCGCGGGGCTTCAGCGACGCGATCTCGGCGGCGAGCCGCGGCAGGCCCTCGCCATAGCTGGTTTCCAGCACGAGAGCCCGTGCGCCGATCCCGGCGGCCGCGAGGCGCCTCGCGACATTGCGGGCCAGAAGCGTGGTGGGGTTGACCCGCACGCCGGGGAACGGCCCGAAGCCGGTGACGAGGAGGTCCGCAGGCGCCGCGTTCCGCATGCTCAAAGCCCCAATGCCTGTGCGATTTCGTCGGCGGCGAGTGTCGGCGCCAGCGTGCCCGCCGCGACCGCGCGCTCGATCTCCGGCGCGCGCGTCTTCAATGCGGGGTCGTGCCGCAGCTTCTCCTGAAGCCGGTCCTGCACCATCGCCCACATCCATTTGACGTCCTGCCGGCGGCGCCGTTCGGCGATCAGCCCGTGCGGTGCCAGCCGGTCGCGATGCTCCTCGATGGTGCGCCAGAGCCCGTCTAGCCCCTCGCCGGTCAGACCCGAAATGGTGACGACCGGCGTCGACCACAGCGCCGAGGCTGGCGCCAGGATGTGCAGCGCGGCGCGGTACTGGGCGGCAGCGGCCCTTGCGGCAGTCGCTCCCGCTCCGTCCGCCTTGTTGACCGCGATCATGTCGGCGAGCTCGATGATGCCCTTCTTGATGCCCTGCAACTCGTCGCCGGCATTGGGCAGCATCAGGACGAGGAAGAAATCGGTGAGATCGGCGACCGCCGTTTCCGACTGACCGACGCCGACGGTTTCGACGAGGACGACGTCGAAGCCCGCCGCTTCGCATAGCAGCATCGTCTCGCGCGTCTTGGCAGCGACGCCGCCGAGCGTGCCGGACGAAGGGGAGGGGCGGATATAGGCGTTGGGATCGACCGCGAGCCGCGCCATGCGCGTCTTGTCGCCGAGGATCGAGCCCCCCGTGCGCGTCGAGGAGGGATCGACCGCCAGCACCGCCACCTTGTGGCCGAGCCCTGTCAGATGCGCCCCGAGCGCGTCGATCGTGGTCGATTTGCCGACGCCGGGCACGCCGGTGATGCCGACGCGGATCGCCTTGCCCGTCTTTGGCAACAGCCTCTGGACGAGGCTTCTGGCCTGTTCGCGATGGTCGGGCCGTCGCGATTCCGCCAGCGTGATCGCGCGGGCCAGCGCCGCCCGCTCCCCGGCGAGGATGGCGTCGGCGAGAGCATCGACGGAAGGGGCGGAGGCGAGCATGCGCCCAGTTAGCAATCCCCGTCGATGGCCGGCAAGTGACGCTCGGTTACGATCTGTCGTGACTGTGTCATGCGCGCATCTTGAAGAATGCACGGAACGATGAGACGAGACATGTCATGATCGCGCCGACGCTGCGGCTTCGCACCCTTCTTCTGGCCCTCCTGCTGCCGCTGGCTCTGGCCGCCTGCGGCACGCCGCGCGTGCTCGAACTGGCGCAGGGGACCCCGCCGGCCTCCGAAATCGCCGGCACGGTCCAGCTCTATGTCGCGACCACCCGTGCCGTGTCCGATCAGCCGGTCTGGTTCAGCGGCGAGCGCGCGCCCAGGCCATCCTTCGCGCGGCTCGACATCACCGTTCCCAGAAGCCACAAGGCCGGCGAGCTCGAGTTGCCGGATTCCGGCCTGGGCAACCCCTCGAAGCATTTCGTCGCGACCAATTTGACACGGCTGGACCTGGCGCCGGTCGTGGCCGATGTGCGCCGCGAATTGCAGCGCCGCCCGGTCGAGCAGCGCGATGTGCTCGTCTTCGTGCATGGCTACAACACCAATTTCGCCGACGCCGCCTATCGCTTCGCGCAGATCGTCTATGATTCCGGCTTCAAGGGCGTGCCGGTGCTGTTCACCTGGCCCTCGCGCGGCGAATTGCTGGCCTATCCCTACGATCGCGAGAGCGCTTATTACTCGCGCGATTTCCTGGAGAACAATCTGCGTGCCATCGCCCGCGATCTCGGCCCGCCCCGCATGGACGTGCTCGCTCATTCGATGGGCACGCTGCTGACGGTCGAGACGCTGCGGCAGGCCGCGATCCGCGGCGACGGCAACTTCGGCGGAAAGCTGCGCGACGTGATGCTGGCCGCTCCCGATCTCGATCTCGACGTGTTCAAGACGCAGATGCGCCAGATCAAGCGCCCCGTGACCGTCTTCGTATCCGCCGACGACCGGGCTTTGGACTTCTCGAGGCGCTTCGCCGGTGACAAGAAGCGCCTTGGCGCGGTCTCCAGCAAGGACACCGAGACCGTCGCGGAACTGGAGAAGCTCGGCGCGCGGGTGATCGACCTCTCCGAGATCAGCTCCGGCGATCCGCTGAACCACGCCAAATTCGCGGCCTCTCCCAAGGTCGTGCAGATGATCGGCGAGCGGCTGCGGCAGGACAAGGGCATCGCGACCGCCGGCCCGACGCTCGGCGACAAGCTCGGCGATGTTGCCGGCGGCGTCGTCGGCACGGTCGGCTCGACCGTCGGGCTTGTCGTGACGGCGCCTGCCGCCATTGTCCAGGGCGCCCGCTGACGGCTGAGGCCGAACGCGCGCCCGCGTCGCGCCTTCGCCGCATTCTGGCCGCGTTGGGCTGGCCTTAACGGGATGCGGCGCAGATCGCCGCTCTCCCGCTCTCGCCCGATCCGGATACCGTCCCCATGCCTGTCACGAGGCGCGATTTTTCAAGCCGCGCTCTGCTCGCCGCTATCCTGCCGCTCGGCCTTGCCGCCTGCGCCCAGAGCGAGGCGAGCGTCTCGCCCTTTTCCGAGCCCGAGCGCGCGGATTCCTCTGCGCTTGGCCGCGATCCGCGCCTGCTGGTGATGACGACCCGCAATGCCACTGGCCGCACCCCGCCCTTCTTCGGCACCGATCGCGGCAAGCTGACCTTTGCCGAGGTGCGCCTCTCGCCGCCGGGCCGGGGCATCGGCGGGCGGGTCTCCTCCGCCGTCAGCGGCGACTGGCAGGTGGTCGGCATCGACCGCGAAAACAGCATGGACCCGGCACGGGCCCTGGCCGATTCGGTCAATGGCCGCGACGTGCTGCTCTATGTCCACGGCTTCAACGAGAGCTTCGATTCGGCCACGCGCAGCGTCGGGCAGCTTTCGCATTCTCTCGAGTTCCGCGGTCGCACGGTGCTGTTCACCTGGCCCTCCGGCGGCAAGCTCTTCGATTACGCCTATGATCGGGAAAGCGCCTTATGGTCCCGCGACGGCTTCGTCGAGACACTGCGCGCGCTCGTCGGCAACCCGACCGTCGGACGCATCCATATCGTCGCGCATTCGATGGGCACCTTCCTCACGCTGGAAGCCTTGCGCGAATTGCGCGATGCGCCCGAAGTCTACGCCCGGATCGGTTCGGTCGTTCTGGCCTCGCCGGACGTGGATATCGACGCTTTCGAGCAGACGGTGAAGAAGCTCGGCCCGCTGGCCCGGCGCATGACCGTGATCATCGATCCGGGCGACCGGGCCCTGGCGGTCTCGGCCCGCATCGCCGGTGGCGTCGCCCGTGCCGGTGCCGCCGATCGCGGCCGTCTCGACGCGCTGGGCGTGCGGGTCGCCGACACGTCGGGGCGCGGGTGGAGCATGCTCCGCCACGATCTCTTCCTCTCCGACAGCGAAGTGACGCAGGTTGTGCGCCGTGCGATCGACCGGGGAGAAGGCTGATGCGCGATTGGGTCGTTGCGAAGACCGTTTTGCTGGCGCTGACCGCCGTAGCGGTGACATCGGGCGCGCATGCGCAGACGACCGAGCCGTTCGGCGCGGCGGGGCGGGGCCGCTGGACCTTCGACGACCCCGCCTTCAAGGCGATCGAGGTGCAGACCTACACCCCGTCTGCCTGCGCGGCCAAGCCATGCCCGTTGCTGATCGTGATCCATGGCAATGGCCGCAACGCCGCCAGCGCGCGCGACTACTGGATCGACGCCGCCGAGCGATACGGCGTCCAGGTCGCGGCGCCGCGCTTCGACAGGCAGCGCTTTTCCAGCCGCATCTTCCAGCAGGGCAATGTCCCCGGCGAGCCTGACAAGGCGAAGTGGAGCTTCGGCATCGTCGAGCGCCTGTTCGACGCAGCCCGCGCGACCGGCCGCATCGAGGGCGACAGCTACCGCATCTTCGGTCACTCGGCCGGCGGGCAGTTCGTCCACCGCATGGCGCTGCTGATGCCGGAAGCCCGCTTTTCCCGCGCCGTCGCAGCCAATTCCGGCTTCTACACCCGCCCGCTCGGCACCGAGGCGGCGGGTGGCTTCGCCTATCCCTATTCGCTCGGCGCAACGCCGGCCACGGATGCCACCCTGAAGGCCGCGCTCGCCAGGCCGGTGATCGTCATGCTGGGGGAGAACGACAACGATCCCGATCATGTCGAGATCAACAAGTCGCCCGGCGCGGAGGCCCAGGGGCCGACGCGCTTCGCGCGAGGGCAGGCCTTCATGGCGGATATCAGGACGGTATCGTCCCGCCTCGGTGTCTCCTCCGCGTGGCGCGAGGTCACGGTGCCGGGCGTCGCCCATGAGCAGAAGCGGATGGCTGCAGCAGCCGGCCCGGTGTTGCTCGGGCCGTAGGACCGCTTAAATCGGCGGCAGGCCGGAGCGCTTCTTGAGCGTCGCCAAAGCGAAGTTGGACTCCACCGACTGGATGCATTTCAGCCGGGTCACCTTCTGCTTCAAAAAGCGCTCATAGCCCTCGATGCCGTCGGTGACGACGCGAAGCAGGTAATCCTGCGTGCCGGTCATCAGATAGCACTCGGCGACCTCGCTCCAGCTCTCCACCGCCTTCTCGAACTCGCCGATATGCTCCTGATTCTGCTGGATCAGCCGCACCGAGACGAAGACGCTGAAGGGCAGCCCATAGGCCTTGGGATCGACGATGGCCGCATAGCCCTGGATGACGCCGCTCTCCTCCAGCCGCTTCAGCCGCCGCAGGCAGGGCGTCGGCGACAGGCCGACGCGGGCCGACAGATCCTGATTGGTGATGCGGCCGTCCTCGCGCAGCACGGCGAGGATCCGGCGATCGATCGAATCGAGCATGATCTGCTCTCCTCCAGGTTCGGTGTAGCAGAAAACTGCGCGGCTCTTTGTAGCGCAATGCCGATCTGCCAAGCAATGGCGCTGCTTTGAAGCTAGTCTGGAGCGGAACGATCAACCCGCGGAGGACGCCATGAGCAACGACGGCTATCACAAGGATCGCATCGCCAATCGCCGGCTCCATCCCGAGACTCTGATGATGGGCTTCGGCTATTCGCCGGCCATGTCGGAAGGCTCGCTCAAGCCGCCGGTCTTTCTGACCTCGACCTTCGTCTTCGAGAACGCCCAGCAGGGCAAGGACTTCTTTGATCTCACCGCCGGCCGCCGGCAGCTGAAGCCGGGCGAGAAGTCGGGGCTGGTCTATTCCCGCTTCAATCACCCGAACATGGAAATCCTCGAGGATCGCCTGGCGATCTGGGACGAGGCCGAGAAATGCGCCGTTTTCGCCTCCGGCATGGCGGCGATCGCGACGACCTGCTTCGCCTTCCTGCGTCCGGGCGACACCATCATCCACTCGCGTCCGCTCTACGGCGGCACCGAGACCCTGCTGAAGAACCAGATGGGGGCCTTCGGCATCACGCCCTTCGGCTTCACCGACGGGCTCGATCTGGAGCAGATGCGCTCCGTGGCAAAGGCGGCCGCCGCCAAGGGCCGCGTCGCGATGATCCTGGTCGAGACGCCGGCCAACCCGACCAACGGCCTCGTCGATCTGGCGGCCTGCAAGGCGATCGCCGACGAACTGGGCCAATCCCAGGGCCACCGCCCGCCGGTGGTCGTCGACAACACGCTGCTCGGCCCCAAATATCAAAAGCCGCTCGCGCTTGGCGCCGATCTCAGCCTGCTTTCGCTGACGAAATATGTCGGCGGCCATTCCGACCTCGTCGGCGGTTCGATCAGCGGCTCCGAGGCGCTGGTGAAGCAGGTCAAGGCCTGGCGCGGCTCGCTCGGCACCCAGGCCGATCCGAATTCCTGCTGGATGCTGATGCGCTCGCTGGAGACGCTCGACATCCGCATGAGCCGCGCCAACGAGAACGCCAGGCTCGTGGCCGATTATCTCGAGAGCCACCCCAAGGTCGCCAAGGTGCATTATCTCGGCAATCTGAAGGCGGGAGACCCGCGCAAGGCCGTGTTCGACCGGCAATGCAGCGCGGCGGGCTCGACCTTCGCCTTCGATGTGAAGGGCGGCGAGAAGGAAGCTTTCGCGCTGCTCGACAATCTGCAGATCATGAAGCTCGCCGTCAGCCTCGGCGGCACCGAGACGCTGGTTTCGCATCCGGCCGCGATGACCCATTCCGGTGTCGCCCGCGAATTGCGCGAGGAGATCGGCCTCACCGACGCGCTGATCCGCATCTCCGTGGGCATCGAGAACATCGAGGATCTGATCTCGGATCTGGCGCAGGCTTTCGAGGCGGTGTGAACACGGGCGATATCGCCTCGCTTCATCCGGCCCGGTCGTCGAGATCGTCGAGGGCTGCATCGAGGAAGCTGCCGAGATCGGAGTCCCGCTTGTCCGCTTCGGCGACGATGCCCGATTGTCGGCGGCATTCCTCCGCGAAACCGGGCCGGCGGGTGTCGGGCACCCACATCTGCAGCGGGCGGAGCCCGGCGCGGCGCAAAACCTCACGCCGTTTCTGCACACGGGTCGCGGTTGAAGACGCCATCGTCTGCTCCAATCGGGCGTTACATGTAACGCAGAGAGCGGTGTTCATTCAGCGAGATTGCCTGATGCCTTAAACTCCGATCCGCCCCCAGCCGGGCAGCTTCAGCGCCGGGTTGCGCAGGTCGAGACCGGCGACGAGGCCGAGCAGATTGATCTCGACGCCTTCGACCCAGCCGATCGTCACCCCCGCGAGCCCATAGAGCGACGCCTGCACGCCGGTGCGGCTCGGCGTCAGCCCGGCGAACAGTCCGCTTTCGCGCCAGTCCTTGCCGATGGCGGTCGGCGGCAGGGCGCGGCGCAGTTCGGGCACCTCGGTCAGCACATGCTGCACGAAGCTGTTGGAGTTGGGGCCCGGCCAAGCCAGATAGGTGCCGGGCGTCGCATAGCCATAGGACTGCACGGCGGCACGGATGCGCGGAATCAGCGCCTGCGCCGCCTCGCCGCGCACTTCTGCCACCAGCTCCGGCACATTCCCGAACCAGCGCCCATCCGCCTCGCGGTGATTGACCCGCACCGGCGTGCCCCAGCCGACCACGTCGAAGCGCGTATAGGCGCTGGCCCCGCGCTCCTTCACCACCACCCATGAGTGATGCGCGAAGATGCCGCGCCAGCGGCCGACCCGCGCCGCGAAGACATGCACCGTCGCTTCCGGCTCGATTGCGGCGGCCGGCAGCAGTTTCGCGCTCGACCAGTCGGCGCGGCGCCAATCCTCCGCGCGCGGACGCCACAGCCACCAGGCCGCATGGCTGGCAAGCGGCAGCAGGAAAGCGAGGAGGAAAATCAGCATGAGGAGGCGGGCAGCGCGCATGCAGATCGATATGTGGCCGGCTTGTTGCATCGCAAGAAGGGAGCGGACGCGCGGCGCTCTCCGGCGATCACGAAAAGGTGGTTGAGACGTTGCCGCAAGCTGGTAGCGTGCCGCCGTCACGTCGCATCGGGAGGGACAGATTGGCTGGAATCACGGGGTTGAAGGGCCTGGTAGCGGCGCTCGCGCTCGGTTGGGCGGTGGCGACCGGGCCGGCGCAGGCGCAGGACAAGCAGCTGCGCATCTACAACTGGTCGGATTACGTCGACCCCGAGGTGCTGGACGCGTTCAAGAAGGAGACCGGCATCACGGTCGTCTACGATACCTTCGATCAGATGGAGACGGTCGAGACCAAGCTGCTGGCCGGCAAGACCGGCTATGACCTGATCGTCGTCACCGCGTCGTTCCTGCCGCGCCACGTCCCGCTCGGCCTCTATCAGCCGATCGACAAGGCCAAGGTGCCGAATCTGAAGAATCTCTGGCCCGAGATCCAGGGGCGGCTGGCGAAATACGACCCCGGCAACACCTATGCCGTCAACTACATGTGGGGCACCACTGGCATCGGCTACAATGTCGCCAAGGTCAAGGAACGGCTCGGCACCGACGCCCCGATCGACAGCTGGAAGATCGTCTTCGAGCCCGAGCAGCTGAAGAAGCTCTCGACCTGCGGCGTGCATGTGCTCGACGCGGTCGAGGAGCTGTTTCCGGCAGCGCTGCGCCATCTCGGCCTCGATCCCGATTCCAAGAGCGAGGCCGATCTCAACAAGGCCGGCGAGCTTCTGCGCAAGATCCGGCCCTACATCCAGAAATTCCACTCCTCCGAATACATCAACGCGCTCGCCAATGGCGATATCTGCCTCGCCGTCGGCTATTCCGGGGACATTCTGCAAGCGAAGAAGCGCGCGGAGGAGGCCAAGAGCGGTGTCCAGATCGCCTATGCCATTCCCAAGGAAGGCGCGCTGATGTGGTTCGATTCCTTCGTCGTCCCGAAGGATGCGGCCAATGTCGACGCGGCGCTGAAGTTCATCGACTTCGTCAATCGGCCGGAGATGGCGGCGAAGAATTCGGACTTCATCCAATATGCCAATGGCAACCTGGCCTCGAAGCCGCTGCTCTCGCCGGCGGTGCGCGACAACCCTGGCATCTACCCCTCAGAGGCTGTGATGGCGCGGCTCTACACGATCACGCCCTATGACCAGAAGGCCCAGCGCGTGGTGAACCGGCTGTGGACGCGCGTGAAGACCGGCAAGTGACGAGGTGCAAGTGACGGCGGCACCGGCGCGGCGATGACGAAGCGGGTCTCACCCGGCAGCGTGCGCCGGGCCTTCCAGCCCTGGAACGACCCGCAGGCCATGCCGCTGGTCGAGCTTCGCGGCGTCGGGAAGAGCTTCGGCGAGGTCGCGGCGGTTCGCGACCTTTCGCTCTCGCTCTACCGCCGCGAATTCTTCGCCCTGCTCGGCCCCTCGGGCTGCGGCAAGACCACGCTGATGCGCATGCTCGCGGGCTTCGAGCAGCCCGATGTCGGCACGATCTGGCTCGATGGGCATGATATAACGGGCGTGCCGCCGCATCTGCGCCCGGTCAACATGATGTTCCAGTCCTATGCGCTGTTTCCGCATCTCAGCGTCGCCGGAAACATCGCCTATGGGCTGAAGCGCGAGGGGCTGGCGCGGAGCGAGATCGAGCGCCGCGTCGGCGAGATGCTGGAACTGGTCAAGCTCGGCGGGCTGGGGCAGCGCAAGCCGCACCAATTGTCCGGCGGCCAGCGCCAGCGTGTCGCCCTGGCGCGCGCGCTGGCCAAGCGGCCCAAGCTCCTGCTTCTCGACGAGCCGATGGCCGCGCTCGACCGCAAGCTGCGCGAGCAGACGCAGTTCGAGCTCATGGATTTACAGAGCGAGCTGGGCCTTACCTTCATGGTCGTGACGCATGATCAGGACGAGGCCATGACCATGGCCGACCGGATGGCGGTGATGGAGCAGGGCCGGCTCGCCCAGATCGCGCCGCCCGATGTGATCTACGAGGCTCCGGCGAGCCGCTACGTCGCCGAGTTCGTCGGCGATATCAATATCCTCGAAGGGCAGGTGACGGGCGTGACGGGCGAACTCGTCCATGCGCAGGTGCCGGCCATCGGCGCCGTCGTTCTGGATGAGGACACATCCCGCCTTCGGGCAGGGGAGCCCGTCGCGATCGGCATTCGTCCCGAGAAGATCGCGATCGCCCATGACGAGCCGGCGCAGACCGTCAACAGGGCCGTCGGCGAGATCTGGGATATCGGCTATCTCGGGGACGTCACCATGATCCAGGTGATGGTGGGCCGGGATGCGGATGGCGCGGGCGGGACCTTGCTCAAGGTCGGGCTGTCGAACCGCACCCGGCGCATGGAACGCCCCTTCGCCTGGGAGGATCGCGTCTGGCTTTCCTGGGATGTCGAGGCCGGCGTGGTCCTGCCGCCATGAACGCCCAGGCAGCACCGAGCCGGCGCCTCGTCGTCGCCATTCCCTCTCTCTGGCTGGCGCTGGTCTTCCTCGCGCCCTTCGCCATCGTGCTGCGCCTGGCCTTCTCGCAGGCGGCGACAGCGTTGCCGCCCTATGCGCCGCATTGGGAAGGGCTCGCTCAGCTCGGCGATTTCCTCTCGCAATTGGGCGTCGAGAATTTCAGGCTGCTCGCCGAGGATCCGCTATACTGGCAAAGCTATATCTATTCGCTGCGGCTGGCGGGCGAGACGACGCTGCTGGCGCTGGCGATCGGCTATCCGCTAGCCTATGCGATGGCGAGCGTCCCGGCGCGCCGGCGCGGCGTGCTGCTCGTTCTCGTCATCCTGCCGTTCTGGACCTCCTTCCTGATCCGCGTCTACGCCTGGATCGGCATTCTGCGTCCGGAGGGGCTGCTGGATGCCGCGCTCGGCTGGCTCGGCCTCGGCGGGGAGCCGCTGCGCCTGCTCAACACCGAGACGGCGGTGCTGCTGGGCATGGTCTATTCCTACCTGCCCTTCATGGTGCTGCCGCTGTTCACGACGCTGGAGAAGCTGGATCGCAGCCTGCTGGAAGCGGCAGCCGATCTGGGCGCGACGCCGCTGCGCGCCTTCCTCACCGTGACGCTGCCTCTGTCCCTGCCGGGCATTCTCGCCGGTTCGGCCCTCGTCTTCATTCCCTCGGTGGGCGAATTCGTCATCCCCGATCTGCTCGGCGGCCCGGATACGGTGATGATCGGCAAGGTGCTGTGGAACGAGTTCTTTGCCAATCGCGACTGGCCGCTGGCCTCGGCCGTCGCGGTCGCGCTGGTGATCGTGCTGGTGCTGCCCCTCCTGCTGCTGCAGAAGGCGCGGCTGAAGCGGGAGCAGGCGGCATGAAGCGCCTCGGCCCCGGCCTCATCCTCACGCTGATCCTCGGCTTCGCCTTTCTCTACCTGCCGATCGTCACGCTGATTGCCTATTCCTTCAACGCCTCGCGGCTGGTCACGGTCTGGGGCGGCTTCTCGACGCATTGGTACGGCGCGTTGCTCGCCAACCAGCCGCTGCTCGATGCCGCCTGGCTCTCGATCCGCCTCGGGGTCGTCTCCGCGAGCCTCGCCACGGTGCTCGGAACGCTGGCGGCGCTGGCGCTGGCGCGCCATGGCCGCTTCCTCGGCCGCACGCTGTTCTCAGGGATGGT
>NZ_JBMDWH010000204.1:0-4027 GCF_048595345.1 Allobosea sp. | reverse complement strand
CGAGGTGGTGGCGACGCTCGCCGCCCGCCGCCACGATCTGCACATCGTCGTCACCGGCCGGAACGCCAAGCCCGAACTCATTGCCGCCGCCGACCTCGTCACCGAGATGACCCTGGTGAAGCACCACTTCGCCGCCGGCGTGAAGGCGCAGGAGGGGATCGAGTTCTGAAGGGCGAAATGGCGACGAGCGATCAGAACCAGGCGAACAGGGCGCCCGCCGCCGCCAGCCCCCACAGCAGCCAGCAGGCTTTCCGATAGAGCGCCAATGCCCTGCGGATATCGGCGGCCGTGGTCTGCGCCCGCCCGTCACCCATCCAGGGGGCTTCGACGCGCATCTCGCCATAGACTCGCGGTCCGGCGAGCCTGAGGCCGATCGCCCCGGCCATCGCCGCTTCCGGCCAGCCGGCATTGGGCGATGTGTGTTTGCCCGCATCGCGCCGCACGGCCCGCCAGGCGCCTCGGGCATCGGCCTCCCGGTCGAGCGCGGCCGCGCTCACCAAAAGCAGCGCGGTCAGGCGCGAGGCCGGCAGGTTGACGAGGTCGTCGAGCCGCGCGGCGGCCCAGCCGAAGGCGAGATGGCGCGGCGTCCTGTGGCCGATCATGGAATCGGCGGTGTTGATCGCCTTGTAGGCGGCGATGCCGGGCAGGCCGCCGAGCCCCAGCCAGAAGGCCGGCGCGACGATGCCGTCGGAAAAGTTCTCGGCGAGGCTCTCGATCGCGGCGCGGCAGACGCCCGCCTCGTCGAGGCTCTGCGGATTGCGCCCCACGATCATGGCGACGGCGGCCCGCCCGCCTTCCAGCCCGCCGCTCTCCAGCCCCTCGGCCACTGCCGCGACATGCTCGTGCAGGCTGCGCTGGGCGAGCAGCGTCGAGGCCAGCAGCGCCAGTGGCACCAGCCCGAGCGGCCCCGCCTTCAGGAGCAGCGACTGGACGATGGCGGCGAGCGCGATTGTCACCGCGAGCAAGAGCCCGAGTGCGAGCACGCCGGCCGCCTTGCGCAGGGCGAAGGAAGCGCCCTCCCGGTTCAGCCCCCGGTCCAGCCGGCCGATCAGCGCCCCGATCCAGGTGACGGGGTGGCCGATGGCGGCGTAGAGGGAAGGGGGATAGCCGAGCGCCGCCTCCGCCGCGAGGGCGAGCAACAGGAGCGGCAGGCTGTCGGCGAGAGACATGGGGCGAGGCGGGTGATCGAGACGCGGGAGAAGCAGGGCGGCATCTGGCATGGCGGGGATCTCGCCGCGGCCCGCGCGCTCTTTCCGGATGCGCCCGAGCCATGGATCGATCTCTCCACCGGCATCAACCCGCACCCCTATCCGCTTCCGGCGCTGCCGTTAAGCCTATGGGCGCGGCTTCCCGGCGCGGAGGACGAAAAGGCGCTGCTCGCCGCCGCCCGCGCCGCCTATCGCGTGCCCGAGCGCTTGGGCATCGTCGCCGCGCCCGGCACCCAGATCCTGATCGAGCTTCTGCCGCGCCTCGCCCCGGCCGGACCGGTCGCGGTGCTGGGGCCGACCTATGCGGAGCATGCGCAGGCCTGGCGCAGGGGCGGCTTCGCGGTGAGCGAGGTCGCGGCTCTCCCGGAGGCGGGCGAGGCCGCCACGCTCGTCATCGTCAACCCGAACAACCCCGATGGCCGGGTGATGCCGCGCTCCGCGCTGCTGGATCTGGCGGAGCGCTGCGCCGATCGCGGCGGCCTTCTCGTCCTGGACGAGGCCTTTTGCGATCTCGAGCCCGAGGCGAGCCTGATCCCCGCCCTGCCGCCCGGCACCATCGTCCTGCGCTCCTTCGGAAAGACCTATGGGCTGGCCGGCGTCCGCCTCGGCTTCGCTGTCGCCGCGCCGGACCTGACCGAGGCCTTGCGCGCCGCTCTGGGCCCCTGGGCCGTGTCCGGCCCGGCGCTGGCGATCGGCGCTGCCGCGCTGGGCGATGCCGATTGGCTGGGCGCGACCGCCGCATCCTGCGCGCGGGATGCCGCCCGGCTCGATGCGCTGCTCGGCGCGCATGGCGAGATTGTCGGCGGCACCAGCCTGTTCCGCCTCCTGGAGGCGGCGGATGCGCCGGCCCTCTTCGCCCGGCTCGGCCACGCCGGCCTATATGTCCGCCGCTTTCGCGACGCGCCGCAGCGTCTGCGCTTCGGCCTCCCGGCGGACGAGGCGCAATGGGCGCGCCTGCAATCAGCGCTGAGCGCGGATGCGCCGGAGGCCTCTCGCGGCGCATGAGATCGCCATGCGAAGCTGCATCAGGCTGAATCGACACAGGCCCACGCGGCCCCAGAGGAGCAAGACACGCATGGCCTTCCTGCCCGAGGACCGGGAGCTGACGATCGGCTTCGCCCATGCCGCCTATCAGATCCGGGACGAGTATCTCGCCCGCGGCGCGGGGGCGGCGAGCTTCGAGGTCCGCACCCTGGACGAGTTGAAGGCGCGCGCGCCGGAAGCCGATGTGCTCGTCGTCTCGGGCCTGTGGCGCAACGAGCTGCTGCCGTCCTTGCCCAAGCTGCGCTTCATCCAGTCGGTCAGCGCCGGCACCGATCAGTTCGACAAGGCGGCGCTGAAGGCGGCCGGCGTCAGGCTCGCCAGCGCGCAGGGCAGCAATGAGCGGGCGGTGGCCGAGCATGCGATGGCGCTGATCCTCTCGCTCTCGCGCCAGCTCCATCTCGCCCGCGACAACCAGGCGAAGAGCGTCTGGCGCCCGATGATCGGGGAGCGCGGCCGCCGCGAGGACGAGCTCGGCGGCAAGACGCTGGTCATCGTCGGGCTCGGCCGCATCGGCCTGCGGCTGGCGAAGCTGGCCTCGGCCTTCGACATGCGCGTCATCGGCGTGCGCCGCAGTCCCGAGCCGGCGGAGCATGTCGAGGCGGTGGTCCGGCCCGACCATCTCGCCGAGGCGGTCGCCCAGGCCGACATCGTCGCGCTGACCTGCCCGCTCACCCCCGAGACCGAGAACCTGATCGACGCCCGCATTCTGGCCGCGATGCAGCCCTCCGCGCTGCTGGTCAATGTGGCGCGCGGGCGGGTGGTGGACGAGGCGGCGCTGCTGGAGACGTTGCAGGCCGGCCGCATCGCCGGCGCCGGGCTCGACTGCTTCCATGACGAGCCCCTGCCGCCGGCCTCGCCCTTCTGGTCGCTGCCGCAGGTGCTGGTGACGCCCCACAGCGCCGGCGAGACCCGTGCCTACGAAGCCAACGTCGTCGATCTGCTGGTGGAGAACCTGGCGCGGCTGCGTCGGCCCGGCGCCGTCCTGCGCAACCCCGTGGTCTGACGGCGCCTCATGTCCTCGCGCCTGTTGCGCCCCGGCGGCGCCCTGCTGATCCCGGCTCTAGGCGCCACCCAGATCCTCGGCTATGGCGCGCTCTATTATGCCTTCACGGTGCTGGCCCCGCGCATCACCGCCGAATTCGGCTGGCCGCCGGAATGGACCTTCGGCGGTTTCGCGGTCGGCCTGCTGCTGGGCGGCGCCGTCGCGCCGGTCACCGGCAGTCTGATCGACCGCCACGGCACCCGGCCGGTGATGGCGGCAGGCTCTCTGCTCGCCGGCCTGTCGCTGCTCGCCCTCGCCGAGGCACGGGGGCTGGCGAGCTATATCGCCGCGATGGTGGCGCTGCAGGCGGTGACCACCGCCGTGTTCTATGATGCCGCCTTCGCCGCTTTGGCGCAGGCTCGCGGCGGAGGTGCCCGGCGGGCGATCAGCCAGCTCACCCTGATCGGCGGCTTTGCTTCGACCCTGTTCTGGCCCCTGACCAGCGCGCTGCTCGCGCTGCTGGACTGGCGCGGCGTCTATCGGCTCTACGGGCTGGCCCAGATCCTTGTCTGCGTGCCCTTGCATCTGTTCCTGCTGCCGGGCCGCGTCGCGCGCCCGCTGCTGGAGGCGGGCGGGGCGGCGGCCATCGCTCCGCCGCCCGAGGCGCCCGCCCTCTTGACGGGGCCCGCCCGGCGCCGCGCCTTTCTCCTGCTGGCCCTCGCCTTCTCGCTGCAGGGCTTCGTCGTGTCGGCCATGGCGGTGCATATGCTGGCGCTGCTGCAGGGTTTCGGCC
>NZ_JBMDWH010000203.1:0-18440 GCF_048595345.1 Allobosea sp. | reverse complement strand
GACCTCGGCCCCCCCCGCCTTGGGGTCCGCCGTGAAGCGGAAGCCCTGCAGCATCCCCACATGCTGGCCCTCGACGAGCACGTCGCCCGTCGCAGTGACCTCAGCCTCCAACATCGCATTCTCCCGCAAGCGGCGCATCAGCACGCTGGTGCGCCGATCGACAAATCGGCTGGCGATCCGCTCGTGCAGAGCGTCCGACAATTTGTCCTCTACAAGACGCGCCATGCCCTGCCAATGCTCGGGATCGGGCAACCAGTCCGGCCGGTTGGCGACGAAGGTCCAGGTCCGCACCTGCGCGATGCGCGCCGAGAGCGTGTCGATCTCGCCATCGGTGCGGTCCAGCGAGGCCAGCTGGCCGGCATACCAGTCCGGATCGAGCCGGCCGTGTCGCATCAGCCGCAGATACAGCGTGGTCGCCAGATCGGCATGCTGCATCGGCGAGATCTTGCGATAGTCCGGCAGCGCGCAGACCTCCCACAGCCGCTCGACGGCGGGGCGCCCCTGCGCCAGGGCGGCAACGTCCGGGTCCCTCGCCAGGATTTCCAGCGTCGTCATATCTTCGGCGATCAGCGCCCGCGTCAGCCCCTGCTCCCGGGGCTGCAGGTTGAGCGTGTCGAGCAAACCGGCGATGGAGCGCAGATCGAGATCGGAATTACGCCATTGCATCTGGCGGATCGGCTCGAAGCGATGGGTCTCGATCGCCTCGACCAGCTCGGCGTCGAAGGGCGGGCAGCGCCCGCTGGTGCCGAAGGTGCCGTCGCGCAGATGCCGCCCGGCTCGCCCGGCGATCTGGCCGAACTCGCCCGGTTGCAGCTTGCGGTAATGATGCCCGTCGAATTTCTTGTCGGCGGCGAAGGCGATGTGATCGACGTCGAGATTGAGCCCCATGCCGATCGCATCGGTCGCGACGAGATAATCGACATCGCCGGACTGGTAGATCTCGACCTGCGCATTGCGGGTGCGGGGCGACAGCGCGCCCAGCACCACCGCGGCCCCGCCCTTCTGCCGACGGATCAGCTCGGCGATGGCGTAGACCTCCTCGACCGAGAAGGCGACGATGGCCGAGCGCGGCGGCAACCTCGTGATCTTGCGATCGCCCGCGAACATCAGGTTCGAAAGCCGGGGCCTCGTGACGATGTTGCAGCCGGGGATGAGCTGCTCGACCAGCGGGCGCATCGTGCCGGAGCCGATCAGCATCGTCTCGGCGCGCCCACGCCGGTTCAGCAGCCGATCCGTGAAGACATGGCCGCGATCGAGATCGGCGGCCAGCTGGATTTCGTCGATCGCGACGAAATCGACCGCGAGATCGCGCGGCATGGCCTCCACGGTGCAGATCCAGAAGCGCGGCCGTTCCGGCTTGATCTTCTCCTCGCCGGTGACGAGCGCGACCGCCTCGGGTCCGACCTTCTCGACGACCCGCTGGTAGACCTCGCGCGCCAGAAGCCTCAGCGGCAGGCCGATCATGCCGGTGGGATGCGCGACCATCCGCTCGATGGCGAGATGGGTCTTGCCGGTATTGGTGGGGCCGAGAACCGCGGTGACGCCGTTGGCGCGGCCGGAAGGGGGCAGTGAACGCTGAGGCTGCAAGCGAAGGCCGATCATGTCGCGCGCCGGGACGGCTGGAGCCGCCATCCGGACTGGAGCTTTGAAGGAGTCAGGAACGGGCCCTGAACGAACCGAGGCCGAATCGCTGACTCGGGCGGAATCGGGATTTGTTCTCCTCGCCGACTCCGAGGTCTATCATTGGCAGCAATCCCGGCATCGCCCGCCTCCTGTGCCTGCTGGCGCCCACGGCTCGGAACCGCCCGCGCTTGCTCTATCTAAGCCGTCCGGCGCCGGAAACGAGTCCGACATCCGGGCTCACTCGCCTCAGTGCCGAGCGTGACGGCACTGTCCATGGTCGGCCAGCGCCTCGATGATGGCGCAGTCGCAGGCGGCCACCCCGCCCGAACAGGTGGTGGCGATGCGCTCCAGCTCCTTTTCGAGCGAGCGCAGCCGCGCGATCTTGTGCCGGACCTCGTCCAGATGTGCCACCGAGATGGCATGCGCCTCGTCGCAGGCGATTTCGGGCGTGTCGGAGAGCTTCAGCAGAGCGCGGATCGCCTCGACCGAGAAGCCGAGATCGCGCGCATGCTTGATGAAGGCGAGCCGTTCGGCATGGCGGCGCCCGTACCGGCGCTGATTGCCCTCGGAGCGCTCCGGCGGCGGCAGCAGCCCGACCTGCTCGTAATAGCGGATCGTCTCGACCTTGACGCCGGTCCGCTCCGCCAGCGCACCGATCGGCATGACCCGCTCCAGCCCGTCATGGACGCTCATCTTCGTCTCCTTGCCGCTCTCGCTCGCGGAAGATCGTGTCGGGGGCAGGCTTTGGCAAGCAGCCGTCCTCGGCCGAACAGCCCCCCACCACCGCGGCTACGGCGGCAAAGATTAAGACAAATTCACTTTCTCTCGGCTGGCGACCATTCTAGAAGCGGGCCTGGTTGCGCATTCCGCGTTTCGGGCATCGAAGATGGAGACGGGCGGAATGGTGCCGGGCGAGTTGCATGATCCGGCACGGCCCCATCTCGCACGGCTGACAGCACGTTTTTCCTTTCCTCGCCTCTGCTCTGCAGCGGCCGTCGCGCTCGGTCTCGGGGCCTGCCTGCCGGCCGATCAGCGCCCGGATATCGGCGTCGCGGTCACCCCCGGCTTCGCGGCGGGCGAGAAGCGGCCTGCGGCTCCGGTCGCCACCGACTGGCCGCGCCTGTTCCGCTCGGCGGAACTGACCCGGCTGGTCGAGCAGGCCGGCGACGGCAATTTCGACATCGCCGTCGCGGTCGCGCGCATCCGGCAGGCGGATGCCCAGTCGCGCGTCGCCTCCTCCTCGCTTTACCCCTCGCTCAGCGGCAGCGGCGATGCCCAGCGCAGCCTGCGGCCCGGCACGCTTGGCGCCCGGCGCCCGCCCTTCAACGAGAGCGTCGGCAACAGCTTCAGCCTCGGCCTCTCAGCGAGCTACGAGCTTGATTTCTGGGGCCGGAACCGCGCCACCTCCGATGCCGGCCGCCTCGCGGCGCAGGCGACGCGCTTCGACCGCGATGTGGTGGCGCTGACGACAGTGTCCAATGTCGTCACCACCTATTTTCAGGTTCTGGCGGCGCAGGACCGGCTGCGGATCGCCAACGACAACATCGCCGCTGCCGAACGCATCCTGAAGGCGATCCGGGCCCGCCTCGATGTCGGGACCGCGACGCAGCTCGACGTCGCCCAGCAGGAAAGCGTGCTCGCCCAGCAGAAGGCGAGCGTGCCCTCGCTGGAACTGTCGCTGCGGCAGGCCAAAGTGACGCTGGCGGTCCTGATCGGGGAAACCCCTGCGACGGTGGCGGTCAGGGGCGGCAGCCTGAACGCGATCACGGTGCCGCCGATCCGCCCCGGCCTGCCCTCGCAGCTGCTCCAGCGCCGTCCCGACATCGCCGAGGCCGAGACCCGCCTGACCGCGCAGGAGGCGACGCTCTATGCGGCGCGGGCCGCGCTCTTCCCCAGCATCACCCTGACCGGCCAGGGCGGGCTCGAAAGCGCCTTGCTGAAGAACCTGCTGCGACCGGACGCCGCCTTCGCCCAGGCCGCCGCCGGGCTGGTCCAGCCCATCCTCGACGGCGGGCGGCTGCGGGCACAGGTCGAACTGGAGCGCGGATCCGCCGACGAACTGCTCGCGACCTACCGCAAGACCATCGTCCAGGCCTTCGCCGACGTCGAAAACGCCCTGATCGCCGTGCGCGAGAACACTCGTCACGAGCGCCTTCAGGGCGAGACCGTCGCCGCGGCGCGCCGCGCCTATGCGATCACCGAGCAGCGCCTGCGAGAGGGCACCATCGACATCGTCACCGTGCTCAACACGCAGCAGACTCTGTTCCAGGCGCAGGACCAGCTTCTTCAGGTCCGCCTGCAAAAGCTCACCGCCTATGTCGAGCTGTTCAAGGCCCTGGGTGGCGGCTGGACGCAGGCCGACCGGCAGGCTGCGATCCTCGACGCGGAGGCGGCGCGATGAAGCGGCTTCTCATCCTGCTGATCCTCGCCGGCGCGGCCGCCTGGGGCTGGCACAGCTACAATGGCGCGTGGTGGCCGGGCGCGGGCGAGACCGCCGCGACCAACCAGCAGGGTCAGGGCCGTGGCGGGCGCCGCGCGCGCTTCGGCGGCGAGGGGCCGATCCCGGTCATCGCCACCCCCGCGCGCTTCGCCGACGTGCCGGTGACGGCCGATGCGGTCGGCACCATTCAGGCGCTGAACACCGTGACCGTGCGCAGCCAGGTCGATGGCCGCCTGCTCGAGATCGCCTTCAAGGACGGGCAGGACGTCAGGAAGGGAGACGTTCTCGCCAAGATCGACCCCGTGACCTATCAGGCGCAATATGATCAAGCGCTCGCCAAGAAGGCGCAAGACGAGGCCCTGCTCGCCAATGCGCGCGCCGATCTCGATCGCTATGCGAGGCTCGCCCAGACCGATTACGGCTCGCGCCAGCAGGCCGATACGCAGCGCGCGACGGTGGCGCAGCTGGAGGCTCAGGTTCGATCCGACCAGGCCGCCATCGACAACACCAAGGCTGTGCTCGACTACACCACCATTCGCGCGCCGATCGACGGCCGCCTCGGCATCAGGCTCGTCGATCAGGGCAATCTCGTCCGCGCCTCCGATTCCAACGGGCTCGTCGTCATCACCCAGCTGAAGCCGATCGCCCTGCTCTTCAACCTGCCGCAGCAGCAAGTGCGGGCGGTCAGCGCCGCCTTGGCACGCGGACCGGTCAGCGTCGACGCGCTCGACGCGGACGGAACCACCGTCATCGACAAGGGCGTGGTCGAGGTGATCGACAATGTCGTCGACCAGACCACCGGCACCATCAAGGTCAAGGCACGCTTTCCCAATGAGCGCCTCCAGCTCTGGCCGGGGCAGTTCGTCAACGTGCGTGTCTTCGTGGACGTGCTGAAACAGGCCATCGTCGCGCCGACCTCGGCGATCCAGCGCGGGCCGAACGGCGCCTATGTCTTCGCCGTCAACGACGACGAGACCGTCCGGCAGGTGGCGGTCACGGTCGGCCAGCAGGACGAGATGACCGCGGTGATCAGCTCGGGCGTGAAGCCCCCCGAGAAGCTGGTGACGACCGGCTTCGCCCGGCTGACCGACAAGGCACGGGTCAAGGTCACGACGCCCGAGGAAGCCGCACAGCCCCCCGTCGCGGCGCCGGGCCGGCGCGGAACGCGCGAACCCGGACAGGGCGGGCGCCGTCCGCGAGATCCCGCCGCCGGCGAGGCGAACAGCCCCGGCGCGAGTGCTCCGGCAACCGACGCACCTTCCGCCCCGGCGGGCGAGCCGCGCGCCGACCGCCCCCGCCGCGAGGGCGAGGGTCAAGGTGGACGGCGCGAAGGCGGTCGCCGCAATGGCGAGCAAGGCACGCCCGGCCAACAGCCGGCCTCGCCGGGCGGCGCCGAAGCGCCTCCCCCGCAAGCCCGGCCATGACGGGGCCGCGGCGATGAGCGTGTCCTCACCCTTCATCGGCCGGCCCGTCGCGACCTCGCTGCTGGGCATCGCCGTCCTGCTCTGCGGGCTTCTGGGCTATTGGCGCCTGCCGGTTTCGGCCCTGCCGCAGGTCGATTTCCCGACGATCCAGATCACCACGCAGCTTCCCGGCGCCAATCCGGAAACCATCGCCTCGCTGGTGACCGCGCCGCTGGAGCGGCAATTCGGGCAGATCCCGGCGCTCTCGACGATGTCTTCGCAGAGCTCCTTCGGGCTCAGCCAGATCACGCTGCAGTTCGAGCTGGACCGCGATATCGACGCCGCCGCGCAGGATGTGCAATCGGCGATCAACGCCGCGGGCTCGATCCTGCCGCGAACCCTGCCCTACCCGCCGACCTACGCCAAGATCAATCCGGCCGACGCGCCGATCATGGTGCTGGCGCTGACCTCGGAGACGGTCTCGCTGCGCCAGCTCAGCGACCTCGCCGACACGCTGCTGTCGCCGCGCCTGTCCGAGGTTTCCGGCGTCGGCCATGTCTCGATCGAGGGCGGTGTGCGCCCGGCGATCCGCATCCAGGCGGATCTGGCGCGCCTCGCCGCCTATGGCCTCGGCATGGAGGATCTGCGCAGCGCGATCGTCGCCGCCAATGTCGCGGGCGCCAAGGGCGCGCTCGACGGCAATCACCAAGCCTACACCATCGCGGCCAACGACCAGATCGGCAGCGCCGCCGCCTATCGCGACATCGTCGTGGCCTATCGCAGCGGCGCACCGGTCTTCCTGCGCGACGTCGCCGAGGTTCTGGCCGATCTCGAGAACAGCCGGGTCGGCGCCTGGTACAAGGGAAAGACCGCGGTGGTGGTGGACGTGATGCGCCAGCCCGGCGCCAATATCGTCACCACCGTCGAGCGGGTGAAGCGCGAAATCCCGCAGCTGCGCAGCGGCATTCCGGCCGGCGTCGAGATTCATGTCGTCAGCGACCGCACCGAGACGATCCGCGCCTCGATCGCCGAGGTGCAGTTCACGCTGGTGCTCTCCTGCGCGCTCGTCGTGCTCGTCGTGCTGCTCTTCCTGCGCACGGTGCGCGCCACCATCATCGCCGGCGTCGCCCTGCCGCTATCGCTGGTCGCCACCTTCGCGGTGATGTGGCTGGCGGGTTTCAGCCTCGACAACCTCTCGCTGATGGCGCTGACCATCGGCACCGGCTTCGTCGTGGACGATGCGATCGTGATGATCGAAAACATCGTGCGCAATATCGAGCAGGGAAAGAGCCCGCTCCGGGCCGCCTATGACGGCGCCCGCGAGATCGGCTTCACCGTGATCTCGCTGACCGTCTCGCTGATCGCGGTCTTCATCCCGCTGCTGTTCATGACCGGCCTCGTCGGACGCATGTTCCGCGAATTCGCCCTGACGCTGACCATCGCCGTCGTCGTCTCGGCCGTGGTCTCGCTGACGCTGACGCCGATGATGTGCGCCCGGCTGCTGCGCCATCACGAGGAGGGGCGCGAGAATTGGCTGATGCGCGCCGCCGAATGGCCGATTTCGGCGATGGCGAGGATCTACGAGGTCACGCTCGGCTGGGCGCTGAAGGCACGCGGTCTCGTGCTGCTGGCGAGCATCGCCACCTTCGCCCTCACGATCTGGATGTATGTCGGCATCCCCAAGGGCTTCCTCCCCAATCAGGACACCGGCCTGCTTTCGGTGGTGCTCGAATCCTCGCCGGACGTCTCCTTCACCGAGATGAAGCGCCTTCAGGAAAAGGTCGCCGAGACCCTGGAGCGCGACGGGGACGTGACCGGCGTGGTCTCGGTGCTCGGCATCGGCCAGGCCAACGCCACGCTCAATACCGCGCGCCTGACGGTGACGCTGCGCCCGAAGGAGGAGCGCCGGGACGATGCGGTGACGATCGCCGAGCGGCTGCGGCTGGCGGCGGCGTCAATCCCGGGCGTCGCGGCCTATGTCCAGCCGGTGCAGGACATCCAGATCACCACCCGCGCCAGCCGCTCGCAATATCAGTACACGCTCGCGGGCGCCGACCAGAGCGCGGTGATGGACTGGGCCCGCAGACTATCCCAGGCGCTGCGCAACGAGCCCATCATGCGCAACGTCGCCAACGAGACGCAGGATGGCGGCCTGCGGGCTCATGTCGAGATCGACCGCGCGAAGGCCGGCCGCCTCGGCGTCTCGATCCAGGCCGTGAACGACACGCTCTACGACGCCTTCGGTCAGCGCCAGATCGCGACGATCTACGAACAGTCGAACCAGTACCGCGTCGTGCTGGAGGCTGCGCCGCAATATCTGCGCGACCCCTCCTCGCTCTCGAAGCTCTACGTCACCGGCAACACCAACACGCAGGGCCAGACCAACAGCGCCGGCAACACCACCGTGACGCAGAACAGCGTCCAGGTGCCTCTCTCGGCCTTCACCCGGCTGATCCGTGAGACGGCGCCGCTCTCCATCGCCCATCAGGAGCAGTTCCCGGCGGCCACCATCTCCTTCGACCTCGCGCCCGGCGAGGCGCTGGGCGATGCGGTACAACTCATCGCGAGGGTCGAGAGCGAGCTCGGCATGCCGAGCGCGATCGCCGGGTCATTCAGCGCCGATGCGGCCGAGTTCAACCGCTCGCTGGCCAACCAGCCCTGGCTGATCCTCGCCGCCATCGTGACGATCTACCTCGTGCTGGGCATTCTCTATGAGAGCTACGTCCACCCCTTCACGATCCTGACCACGCTGCCTTCGGCGGGTGTCGGCGCTCTGCTGGCCCTGATCGTCACCGGCAGGGAACTCTCGATCGTGGCGCTGATCGGCATCATCCTGCTGATGGGGATCGTGAAGAAGAACGCGATCATGATGATCGACTTCGCGCTCGACGCCGAGCGCAACGAAGGCCTCTCGCCGGAAGCGGCGATCGTGAAGGCCTGCCATCTGCGCTTCCGCCCGATCATGATGACGACGCTCGCGGCCCTGCTCGGCGCCCTGCCGCTGGCGCTCGCCACCGGGACGGGCAGCGAGCTGCGCCAACCGCTCGGCATCACCATTATCGGCGGGCTGCTGCTCAGCCAGTTGCTGACGCTCTACACCACGCCGGTCATCTATCTGGCTTTGGAAAACCTGCGCCGACGCATGGGCGGCGGCCGCGACGGCGTCGTGCCCTATCCCGGGCCGGAGGCGGCTGAGTGAGCGCGCCCGGCACCGAGGAGCCGAGCCCGGCGCCGCAGCCCGCGCGCGGCCTCTCAGACGTCTTCATCCTGCGCCCGGTCGGCACGACCCTGATGGCGATCGGCCTCTTCCTCATCGGCATGGTCGCCTATTGGTTCCTGCCGGTGGCGAGCCTGCCGAGCGTCGATTTCCCCACCATCCGGGTTTTCGCCAGCCGCCCCGGCGCCGATCCGGCGACGATGGCGGGCAGTGTCGCAGCCCCGCTCGAGCGCCGGCTGGGCTCGATCCCCGGCGTCACCGAGATCACCTCGACGAGCTCTCTCGGCTCGACCTCGATCGTCCTGCAGTTCGACCTGACGCGCAGCACCGACAGCGCCGCCCGCGACGTGCAGGCCGCGCTCAATGCAGCGGCGACCGACCTGCCCGGCGATCTGCCGACCCTGCCGCAATTCCGGAAGGCAAATCCCAACGCCGCCCCGATCCTGATCCTCGCGCTGACCTCGGACACCATGACGCCGAGCGCGATGTACGACGCGGCCGATACGATCATCGCCCAGCGCATCTCGCAGGTCGAAGGCATCGGCGAGGTCACGGTCAACGGCGCCGAGCAGCCGGCGATCCGCGTCCGGCTCGATCCTGCCCGCCTCGCCGCCATGGGCCTCAATCTCGACGCGATCCGCACCGCCATCGTCAACGCCAACACCGTCTCCGCCGTCGGCTCCTTCGACGGCGACCGGCTGAGCGAGACGCTCTCCGCCAACAACCAGATCCGCGAGGCGCAGGATTACGGCAACATCGTCGTGCGCTCGGCCAAGGGCACGGTGGTGCGCCTCGGCGACGTCGCGACCGTCGAGATGGGCGTGCGCAACAGCCGCGCCGCCGGCTGGTACAACGGCAAGCCCGCCATCCTCATCACCATGACCAAGCAGGCGGACGCCAACGTCATCGAGACGGTCGACCGGGTGAAGGCCCTGCTGCCGGAAATCCAGAGCTGGGTGCCGGCCGGCATCCAGTTTTCGATCATGTCCGACCGCACGACGACCATCCGCGCCTCGATCGCGGACATCCAGCATACGCTGCTGATCTCGATCGTGCTGGTGATGCTCGTCGTCTTCGTCTTCCTGCGCCGGGCGACGCTCACCGTCGCGGCCGGCATCACCGTACCGCTCTCCATCGCCGGTACCTTCGCGGCGATGTGGCTGGCCGGCTTCACGCTCGACAATCTCTCGCTGATGGCGGTGACGATCTCGGTCGGCTTCGTCGTCGACGACGCCATCGTCATGATCGAGAACATCGAGCGCAACATCGCGCGCGGTCTGTCGCCCCTGCGGGCGGCCCTGCTGGGCGCCGGCCAGATCGGCTTCACGGTCGTCTCGATCTCGCTCTCGCTGATCGCCGCCTTCATCCCGCTCTTCTTCATCGACGGCGTGGCGGGGCGCTTCTTCCGCGAATTCACCCTGACGCTGACCTTCGCGATCCTGGTATCGACGGCGGTGTCGCTCAGCGTAACCCCGATGATCTGCGCGCATTTCCTCAAGGGCGGGCCGCATCGCGAAACGAGGCTGGACCGGGCGGTCGAGCGCGTACTCTCGGCGATGAGCGGCTTTTACGCCCACACGCTGCGGCTGGCGCTGCGCCACAGCTGGGCGATGCTGATCGTGATGCTCGCGACGCTGGCGCTGACGGTGCAGATGTTCCGCACCGCGCCCAAGGGATATTTCCCGCAGGACGATACCGGGCTGATCATCGGCTTCACCCAGGCGGCGACCGACGTTTCCTTCCCGGCCATGATGCAGCTGCAGCAGCAGGGCGCGGCGATCGTCGCCTCCGATCCCGCAATTCTGGGTGTCGCCTCCTTCGTCGGCGGGGGCGGCTCGGTGAATACCGGGCGCTTCTTCGTCAGCCTGAAGCCCTTGCAGGAGCGCGGCGTCTCCTCTGCCCAGGTGGTTCAGAGGCTTCGCGCCCGGCTCGGCTCCATTCCGGGCCTGCGCATCTTCCTCACCCCGGTTCAGGATGTGCGCGCCGGAGGGCGTCAGGGCCGCTCGCAATACCAGTTCACCCTCTGGGACCCGAACCTGCCGGAGCTGGAGGAATGGGTGCCCAAGGTGCTGGAGAAGCTTCGCACCCTGCCCGAACTGGTGGACGTCTCGACCGATCGCGAGCAGGGTGGCCTCCAGGCCAAGGTGGTGATCGACCGCAACAAGGCCTCCCAGCTCGGCGTCGCGATCCAGGATCTCGACAATGTCCTCTCGGACGCCTTCAGCCAGCGGCAGATCTCGACGATCTACGGCGCGCGCAACCAGTATCGCGTGGTGCTGGAGGTCGCACCTTCGCGCAGCCGAGACCCCGACGACATCCTCGATCTCTTCGTGCCGGGTCGCAACGGCGCGCAGGTACCGATGCGCAGCGTGGTCAAGGTCGAGCGCGGCACCGCCCCGCTCGTGATCAACCATCAGGGCCCCTTCCCGGCGGTGACGATCACCTATGACCTCGCCCCCGGCGTCGGCCTTCAGGAGGCGAGCGAGGCGGTCGTCGCGGCCGTGGAGGGCCTGCACATGCCGGCCTCGCTCAGGGCCGAATTCGCCGGCGACGCCAAGGCCTTCACGCAAGGGGCGGGCGGCCAGGGCGTGATGATCCTGATCGCCGTGCTCGCCGTCTACATCATTCTCGGCGTGCTCTATGAGAGCCTGATCCACCCGGTGACGATCATCTCGACCCTGCCATCGGCAGGCCTCGGCGCGCTGATCGCGCTGCGCGTGGCGGGGGCCGATCTCACCATCATCGCCTTCATCGGCATCATCCTGCTGATCGGCATCGTGAAGAAGAACGGGATCATGATGGTGGATTTCGCCATCGGCGCCGAGCGTCAGCGCGCCCTGCCAGCTCGGGAAGCCATCTTCGAAGCCTGCCTCGAACGCTTCCGCCCGATCCTGATGACGACGCTTTCGGCCATGCTGGGCGCAATCCCGCTGATGCTTGCGACCGGCCCCGGCGCCGAGCTGCGTCGCCCGCTCGGCATCACCATCGTCGGCGGCCTGATCCTCAGCCAGGTCCTGACGCTCTATACGACGCCGCTGATCTACCTATGGATGAGCAGGCTCAAGCGCAGGCCAAAGGCGCCGCCGCTGGCCGAGCCGACCTTGAACGCCCCGGCCGAATGACCGGCGCCGGGACGAAGCCGAGGCCCCACGGCTAGCGCGTCATCTCCGCCATGGCGCGCAGGGCCAGCCGATAGCCATAGGCGCCGAACCCAGCCATGACCGCCGTCGCGGTCCTGGAGACCAGCGATTTGTGGTAGATCTCCTCGCGCTGATGCACATTGGAGATGTGCAGTTCGATCTTCGGCCTGTCGAAGGTCTTCAATGCGTCGAGGATCGCGATCGAGGTGAAGGTGTAGGCCGCCGGGTTGATGATGATCCCCGCCGCTTTCCCGCGCGCCTCGTGAACCGCCTCGATGATCTCCCCTTCGAAATTCGATTGGCGAAAGTCGATGCCGAGGCCGAATTCCCGCGCATCGGCCTCGCACCAGCTGCGAATTTCGTCGAGCGTCGTCGTCCCGTAGATCGAGGGTTCGCGCTGGCCGAGCAGCTTCAGATTCGGGCCGTTCAGGATGAAGATCAGGCGCATCGTGAGGTCTCGCGGCGAGGACGCCGCCACCTTAGTCCATTCTGCGTCCGATGGCGCCGGAGCATCCGGTCATGCCGGCCATCCTCCCGAACATGTCCCGGCGCGCGAATTCGACGCGCCCACCCCTTGCGTCGGCGCGTGGATTTCGAGGGCCGCCCGGTTACCATCGCAGGACTTCGGGTAAGGCTGAGAGGACGATTCGATGGCTGGAACATTTGCGGGCAAACGCGCCATCGTGATGGGCGCCAGCCGAGGTATCGGCCGGGCGATCGCGCTCGGCTTCGCGGCCCAGGGCGCCTCGGTCTCCATCTGCGCGCGCGGCCCCGGCCCCCTGGAGGCCACGCGGCGCGAGATCGAAGCCTTTGGCGGCACCGCCCATGCGCAATGCGTCGATCTGGCGAAAGAGCAGGAGATCGCCGGCTATGTTCCGGCGGCCGTGAAGGCCCTGGGCGGGCTCGACATCCTGGTCAACAACGCCTCGGCCTTCGGCTACCGCGACGACGAGGAGGGATGGGCGGCCTCCTTCGGGGTCGACATGATGGCGGTCGTCCGCGGGAGTCACGCCGCGCTTCCCCATCTCGGGCGCGGGGGTTCGATCGTGAACATCGCCTCGATCTCTGGGCTGCGCGCCACGGCACGCTCGGCGCCCTACGCCGCGATCAAGGCGGCGGTGATGCAATACACCGCCAGTCAGGCGAAGATGCTGGCGCCCGAGGGCATCCGCGTGAACTGCGTGGCGCCGGGGTCGATCGAGTTTCCCGGTGGCAGCTGGGAAAACCGCAGGACGTCGGACCCGGTCTATTACGAATCGATCCGGGCGGGCATTCCCTTCGGCCGTCTCGGCCGGCCCGAGGAGGTCGCCGAGGTCGTGATGTTCCTCGCCTCCGACAAGGCCAACTGGGTCACGGCGCAGACGATCGTCGTCGATGGCGGCCAGCTGGTCGGCTCCTGAGGCGGTCGTCGGCGGCATGCACGGGAAGCTGACGGATCGAGAGGACAGGCTGCGACCGTGAACCTGTTCGACGCCCTCATGTCGAATCTGTCCCCGCCGGACATGGCTCCGCGGGAGTTCGAACGCTTCCTGCGGGAGCGGCTGGGCGCCGACTGTTCCATCCTCGATACCGGAAAGCGCCAGCGCAACGCCGCCAGCGCAATGTCGCTTCGGCAGGCCGAGCTGGTCTTCGCCCAATGCGGCAATGCCAGCGAGATCGGCTTTCCCGAAGCCCCCGGCCGGCTGGTCGTGGTGATGGTCGCGTCCGGCTCCGTCGAGATCACCCCCGGCGTCCTCGTGACGTGCCGGCGCGGCGACGCCTATGCACTGGCTGCGGACACCGCCTGGCGGCTGGAGGTCAAGCCGGGCTCGCGTCTGTGCGTCATGACGTTCGCCGCCGCCGATGTCCGGCGGGTCGTCGAGCGGCTGACGGGCCGCCCGCCGGCGGGGCCTTTGGCGCTGTCCGCCGGCTTCCGCATCGGCAGCGCGATCGGCCGGATGCTGGCGGGGCTGCTCGCCGCCGTGCTGGCCGGCATGGCCGAGGGCGCCCCGCTGCTGCGCTCCGCGCTGGGCGCGCGCCTGCTCCGCGACGGCATGATCACGCTGTTGCTGGAGCAACTGCCACACGGCGAGTCGGCCCATATCCTAGGCGACCGGGACACCGCGGTGCCCTGGCAGATCCGCCGTGCGGTCGAGTTTATCCGCAGCCACCCGCCGGGCGACATCGCCGTGAGCGATGTCGCAGGGGCGGCGGAGATGAGCCTGCGCACCCTGCAGCAGAGCTTCCAGCGGGTCCTGGGCGCGACGCCGCAGGATTACGTTAAGACAGTGCGGCTCGAGGCGGTGCGCCGCGAGTTGCTCGACACCGCCTCGAAGCGCTCGATCGAGGAGATCGCCAGCGCCTGGGGATTTACCAATCGCGGCCATTTCGCCACGCAATATCGCAAGATGTACGGCGAATTGCCGTCGCAGACCCGGCGACTGCGCTGAAAAGCGGTGCCGATCGGCGTTTTGCGCTTCTCGCGAAGCTTTCCGCGAGGCGCAACTCGGCCCCAGGATTATTTATTCGTTATGCTTAACCAAGTCTTACACCGCGCCCACGCGGGTGACTCGCCATGCGCATCACCGACTCTGCAAGCGAACTAAAGTAAACACAAATATAAAAAGCTTTAGATATCCATTAACCCTATCGAAAACTCGAAGAGGCAGATTCGAATCCAGACCAAATTACGACGGAGTCAAGATTCGATGACCGAATCGATCACAGTGACGAAAGGGAAAACCGAGCCTCTCGCTCTCCCTGCCGACTGCACGGTGCGGACCGTCGCCGGCCTCGCAGACCACGCCAATGGCCGCCTCGCCGCGGGCGAAGGCCTCGTCGTTGACGGCTCGGCCGTCGCCACCGCGGACATCACCTTCGTGCAGCTGATGGTGAGCGCCGCACGCAGCTTCGAGGAAGCGGCCCAGCCCTTCGCGGTCACCGCGCTGTCTCCTGCGGCGCTCTCCGCCTTTGAACGCAGCGGCATTGCCGCGCCCCGTCTTTCCGGAGCTCACTGAGCATGGCCCAGATTCTCACAGTGGACGACTCGCCGAGCGTCCGACAAATGATCAAGCTGGTGCTGGGGCCGGCCGGGCACCAGGTCGCTGAAGCGGCCGACGGCTCCGAAGGCATGGCCAAGGCCAAGTCCCAGACCTTCGATCTCATCATCACCGATCTCAACATGCCCGTGATGAATGGGCTGGAGATGATCCGTGGCTTGCGCGCCCTGCCGAGCTTCGCGGGCGTGCCGATCGTCTTCCTGACCACCGAGTCTGACGACGCCGTCAAGCAGGAAGCCAAGGCCGCCGGCGCCACCGGCTGGATCACCAAGCCCTTCAAGCCCGAGCAGTTGCTCGCGGTCGTCGCAAAGCTGGTGCGCTGATGATGGACCTCGATCCCACCGAAACCTTCCGTCAGGAAGCCGCCGAACTGCTCGAGACGCTCGAGACCGTCCTGCTTGATCTCGGCCAGCGCCCCGGCGACAGCGAGCTGGTCGATGCCGCCTTCCGGGCGCTGCACACCATCAAGGGCTCCGGCGCGATGTTCGGTTTCGACCGCGTCGCCGCTTTCACCCATGATTTCGAGACGGCCTTCGATCTGATCCGCAAGGGCAAGATCTCGGCCAATCACGAGATCGTCACGGTCTCGCTCTCGGCACGCGACTATATCCGCGCCCTGATCGAGGATCCCGATTCCACCGACGCCGTCATCGGCGATGCGATCGTCGCCGATCTGCAGCAGCTGGTCTCCGGCGGCACCGGCGGCGCCGAGGCTCCCGAGGCCGCCCCGGCCGCCGCGGCCGAGCCGCAGCAGGCCGGCTGGGTCGTCGAGATCGCCTACGTGCCGGACATCCTGCGCAACGGCACCAACCCGCTCGGCCTGCTGGACGAGCTGCGCGACCTCGGCCCCTGCGAGGTCGTCGCCGATCTCGATCAGGTCCCGCATCTGGCGATGCTCGAGCCGACCCATTGCTTCGTGCGCTGGACGGTGACGCTGAACGCGCCCTGCCCGCGTGAAGCGATCGAGGACGTGTTCATGTTCGTCCGCGACGAGATGACCCTCGGCATCACGCCGCTGGAAGGAGAGGCGGCGCAGCCTGCCGCAGAGCCGGCCGCCCCAGCCCCCGCCCCCGCTGTCGCCGCTCCCGCGACGGCTCCCGCCGCGCCGGCGAAGCCCGCGCCGCAGGCCCCCGTCGCCAAGGCCGAACCGGCTGCGGCCGCCAAGCCCGCTGCGGTGAAACCGGCAGGCGAGGCCGGCCCCGAGAAGGTCGAGCACAACCGCCGCCAGGACGACAAGGGTTCCACGGTCCGCGTGCAGGCCGAGCGCCTGGACGAGCTGATGGACCGCGTCGGCGAGCTCGTCATCGCCCAGGCCCGGCTCTCGCAGCTCGCCCATGTGAGCAACGACCTCGCCATCAAGGCGATCGCCGAGGAGGTGGAGCGCCTCGCCTCGGGCCTGCGCGACACCACCATGGGCGTGCGCATGGTGCCGATGGGCACGCTGTTCGGCCGCTTCCGCCGCCTCGTCCACGACCTCTCGCGCGATCTCGCCAAGCCGGTCGAGTTCGTCACGATCGGCGAGGACACCGAGATGGACAAGACCATGATCGAGCGTCTCGCCGATCCGCTGGTCCACCTCATCCGCAACGCCATCGACCACGGCATCGAGAATGCCGAGCGCCGCGCCGCCTCCGGCAAATCCGCCACGGGCCGCATCGAGCTCTCGGCCCGCTATGTCGGCGCCCAGGTGCTGGTGACGGTGCAGGATGATGGCGGCGGCCTCGACACCGCGCGCATCCGGGCCAAGGCCGAGGAAAACGGCCTGATCCAGCCCGGCGCCAACCTCTCCGAGCACGAGATCCACCAGTTCCTGTTCCACCCCGGCTTCTCGACGGCGAAGACCATCTCCGCCCTCTCCGGTCGCGGCGTGGGCATGGACGTGGTCAAGCGCACCATCGAGGCCATGCGCGGGACCATCGACCTCGCCACCATCTACGGCCACGGTTCCTCGGTGACGCTGCGCCTGCCGCTGACGCTGGCGATCATCGACGGGCTGCTGATCCGCGTCGGCGAGGGGCGCTACATCATCCCGCTTTCGGCGGTGGAGGACTGCCTCGAGCTGAGCACGGCGGATGAGAGCCGCTCGCGCGGCCGCAGCTTCCTCAGCGTACGCGGCGAGCTGGTGCCCTTCCTGCGCCTGCGCGAGCAGTTCGACGCGCAGGGCGAGGCCGACCCGCACCAGAAGGTCATCATCATCTCGACCGGCGAAATGCGGGTCGGGCTGGTGGCCGACCAGATCATCGGCAGCCACCAGACGGTGATCAAGTCGCTCTCGAAGCTGCATTCCGACGTCACGATGTTCTCGGGCGCCACCATCCTGGGCGACGGCTCCGCCGCCCTGATCCTCGATGTCGCCCAGCTCGCGGGCATCGGCCAGAGCCGGGCCGAGATGGACAAGATGACGGAGGCCGCGTGATGACCGCGACAGCAACAGCAGCGACCGCTCCCCGGCAGGCCGCAGGTGCGGCGAGCACCGGCAGCATCCAGGCGCTGATGGTCGGCATCGGCTCGGAGATCTTCGCGATCGAGACCGCCATGGTCCGCGAGATCATCGATCCCGTCCCGCTGACCCGCGTCGCCGGCTCCCGCGCCCATGTGCCGGGCCTGATCAATGTCCGCGGCAACATCATTCCGCTGGCGGATCTGCGCGAACGCTTCGGCATGCCGCTGACAGCGGCGACGCCGGACACCCGCATCGTCGTCATCGAGGTCGAGATCGACGACGACCCGGTCGCCCTCGGCATCATCGCCGACAAGGTTCACGAAGTGACCGAAATTTCCCGCGCCGACGCTCAGGTGACGCCGCGGATCGGAATGAATTGGAAGCCGGAATACATCGGCTTCATCTCGAAATGGAACGGTGAATTCATCATCGTCCCGAACATCGCAACCATACTGAACTAGGGGCTGAAGGGGCAAAATCATGCGCTTTACGATCAAAGCCAAGCTCGCCACGGCATTCGGAGCGATCATTGCACTGTCGATGGTGTCCGGCGTCATGTCGTTCCAGGAGCTGTCCAAGCTCGACGTCTCGCAGCAGACCATCATCAAGCAGGGCGAGCGGATCGGGAAGATCGGAGACATCCAGTCCGAACTTCAGGGCCAGGTGCGCGCCGAAAAGAACGCCATCCTGGCGTCGGAAGCCAAGGACATCGAAGCGGCCGCGGCCGAGGTTATGACCCGCCGCGCCAATGCGGCCAGGATCACGGCGGAACTCTACGCCATCGCGTCCCCCGAAGGAAAGCGCCTGATCGACCAGGCCCTCGCCAAGGGCAAGGTCCTGAACGAGATTCAGGATGAGATCGTTCGCAACGCCAAGCTGAACTCGGCGAACCGCGGCTACGATCTCTGGACCGCGGAAGGCGCGCCTGCCCTGACCGCGCAGAACGCCGCCTATGCCACGGCGCTGGCCGAGCTCGGCAAGCACCCGGATTCGATGGAATACACCGTCGCCGGCCGCACGGTCATGACCGCGCGCTACGAGACCGCGCGCTATCTGCGCATGCTCATCGAAACCTTCACGGCCAACAGCATGGCCGATCTCGAGACGCGGCGGCAGGCCCTCGCCGCCCAGGCCGA
>NZ_JBMDWH010000202.1:0-7015 GCF_048595345.1 Allobosea sp. | reverse complement strand
GAGCAATGGCGGCAGATGATGGCGATCAATCTCGATTCGAATTTTTTGCTCGCCAAACAATTCGTGCCCGGCATGCGGGAGCGTCGATGGGGCCGCGTGATCAACACGACGTCAAATTCCTACGCGCAGGTTGCTCCCGGTCTTACCCATTATATCGCCAGCAAGGCCGGCGTGATCGGTTTCACGCGCGCGCTGGCAAGCGAAGTCGGCGCTGATGGAGTGACGGTGAATGCGATCGCCCCCGGATTCACGCGGACGCCGGGAACTCTCGCGCGGAAACCGAACTTCAACGGGATGACGTCCGAGCAGTTGTTCGAAGCTCATGCGAACCGTCAGGCGATTCCTCGCCCTTCGCGGCCCGACGATCTGGTCGGCATGCTGTCGTTTCTGATGAGCGATGACGCGGCCTTCATCACGGCACAAACGTTCTATGTCGATGGCGGACAGGTCAGGACGGGATGACCCGCTCTGCGCGTCATACGCGGTAGTCTTTCTGTATCGTGGCATAATTCTTATGCTGATTAAATTTGAATATCCCACACGCTGCATCAATATATATTATAAAATATAGTTTAAAACTATATAATATATCGCCGCCTGCACATAAATCGACAACATCTACTGGCTGAGGAAAGCCCGATGCTGAAGGTTCAAGGAAAGTCGGTTTTCGAAGCCGGGTCGCCCGGTTCGATCGCTGCTGCTCATGCGTTGGCGCCGACGTTGCGGCATTATGCTGAGGCCAACGAGCAAGCCGGCAGGCTTACGAACGAGGTGATGGGCTTGCTGCAGGAGGCCGGCCTGTTCGGCCTTCTGGCGGCGCGGTCCGTCGGCGGTCTGGAAGCGGAGCCGGTCGTTGCGCTGGAAGTCTACGAGGCCTTGAGCGAGGCGGATGCGGCTGCCGGCTGGGTCGTCATGGCCTGCAATGTCTCCATCGGATCTGCCTCCGGATATCTTCCCGATGCGGGAGCGCGCGAGGTCTTCGGTGCAGGCGTCCCGATCATTGCGGGCAATGGCGGCCCCTTCGGACGCGCCGACGTCGATGGCGAAGGGTTCCGGCTTTCTGGGCAGTGGAGCTATGGCAGCGGCGTTCTTCACGCGAGCTGGATCCACAGCGGAGCCAGGGTCTTCGAGAACGGCAAACCCCGCATCGATCCCCGGACGGGTCAGCCGGAGGTGCGAACCTTCATCGTGCCGGCCGCCAAGGCAAAGTTGCTGGGGAACTGGGACGTGGTCGGCCTGCGCGCGACCGGGAGTGTCGACTACGAGATGACCGACGTCTTCGTGCCAGAAGCGTTCACTCACTCGCCCGATGCGAATATGCCCGAGCGCGGTGGCGGCCTCTATCGTCTCGGCATCGTCGGTATGGCGCCGTTGGGGCACACTGCTGTTGCGCTCGGCGTGGCGCGCCGCGCCCTGTCGGAGCTTGCCGATCTCGCCGACTCGTCAGGCGGGCGCCCCTCCCGGCTGATGATCCAGGGCGGAGACGCCCCGTTTCAGGAGAGTTTCGGTCTGGCCGAGGCTCAGCTCAGAGCAGCGCGTTCCCTCTGTTACGAGGTCTGGCAAGACATCAGCGATACGGTCGGCAGCGGCGAGGCCGTTTCGACGAGGCAGTATACCCTGGCCCGACTGTCCTTGATCCACGCGACGAATGTTGCGGCCGACATCTGCACCTTTTCCCACAAGACTGCGGGAGGGGTATCGCTGCGCAACACGGCGCTGCAACGCTGCTTCAGGGATATGTTCGCGGCGACGCAGCACAGATTGGTCTCGAACTTCTTTGCCCGCGATTGTGCTCAGGATCTGCTGGGCTTGGCGGAGAACAAGGTCTGGGCGATCCGCGGCCTTGTGGACCGGCCCGCTGGAGCGGCGCCGCTCTAACTCGCCAGAGGCTCGATGCCGCCCGTTTAGGCGAGACCGGCCGGCCCGGCAGGCAGAGCGTCCGCGACCCTTACAGGCAAGAGCAAGCCGCTATGAACAGGAAGCCCCGAGTGGTGATCGTAGGTGGCGGGCTAGGCGGTCTTGCCGCAGCGCTTGCCATGCGTGGCACCTGCGACATCTCGGTCATCGAGCGTAGCGCTCAGTTCGGGGAAGTCGGGGCCGGGATCAATCTCTCGCCGAACGCGGTCAAGGTCTTGCGGGAACTGGGGCTGGAAGACGCCTTGCTGCGTTGCAGCTTCCAGCCTCGGCATCATGTCTTCCGCGATTGGCGAAGCGGTCGTTCGCTTTTCCGAGCCGACATCGGATCTGCTTACGAGACGCTTTTCGGTGCTCCGCATCTGAGCGTGCATCGCGCCGATCTGCACAATCTTCTCGCGGCGGAAGTTCCGACAAGGAATGTGCGCTTCTCAGCCCGTTGCCGGGAGGTGGTGCAACGACCGGACTGCGCCGTCGTGATGCTGGAGGATGGCGAAGAGATCGAGGCGGACGTCGTGATCGGTGCGGACGGTATTCGCTCGGCGGTGCGCGAAAGTCTCTTCGGGCCGGACCAGCCGCAGTTCACTGGCAATGCGGCCTGGCGTTTCACGGTTCCCACGGAGCGTCTTCCCCATCCCGTCGAGCCCGGCTTAACCAATTGGCTCGGCCCCGGTGGCCATCTGGTTCATTACTATGTTCGCGGCGGTGCGCTGCTGAACGTCGTCGCAGTTCATGAGACGGACGACTGGGCGGCCGAATCCTGGACCCTCCCAGGGGATCGAGCTGAAATGTCTCATGTCTTCGGTCAATGGAACGACAGGGTGACAGCTCTTCTCGGAAGTGCGGAGAACTGCTTCAAATGGGGCCTGTTCGACCGCCCGCCGCTTCAGCGTTGGTCGAAGGGGCGGGTTACGTTGCTCGGCGATGCCGCGCATCCGATGCTGCCCTTCATGGGGCAGGGGGCGGCGATGGCTCTGGAGGACGGGCTGTCTCTGGGGCTTCTGCTCTCTGCGCGCGATCGCAGCATCGAAGACAGCCTCGCCATGTATCAAGGCGCCCGCATTGCGCGGACGGCAAGGGTTCAGCGCGGTTCGCGTTCGCGCGCGCAAGAAAACCATCTTCGCTCGCCCTTTGCGCGCTGGGTACGAAACGCCAAGTTCAAGCTTCGGCAGTTCGCCAATCCGCATGCCACGTTGCACAATGGCGAATGGATCTATGGTTACGACGTCAGACAGGCGCTCGGCGAAGCGACCTGCGCCAGTTCCAGCGTCCGGTGAGCGCAGGAGCACGGTCGGCTCGCCGGTGTTGTCGTCACGCTGTCTTGCCGCCAAGCGTTAGAGGCCGGTCGCGTCAGAGGCGCAGTTCCGTCCGGATTGCGTCGCCTAACCAGCGGACCGCGGCGTTTGCAGGCTCGATGATGTCGATCATGCCAAAGAAGCCGTGGATCATGTCGTCATGAACGCGAAGAATTACCGGCACTCCGGCCTGCCTGAGCCGCTCCGCATACGCCATCCCGTCGTCCCGCACGGGATCATATCGCGCCACGCATAGGATAGCCGGCGGCAAGCTCCGCAGGTCTTGGGCAAGCAAAGGCGACACCAAGTGCTGGTGTCGCGACTCAGGGTTTGGAGCATATTGATCCCAGAACCAACTGACGTCGCCGGTCGCCAAGATCAAGTCTCCCGAACCGCATTCGCGATAGGATGAGCGGGTGAAATCCGCATGAAGGACAGGGTAGAGCAGCACCTGAAGCGCGATCGGCGGGCCGTTTTGATCTCGGGCCTTCAGAGCGCAGGCCGCCGCGAGATTGCCCCCCGAACTGTCTCCCATGACGATCAGCGGACCCGGGCCCTGGTCAGCCGCCCAGCAGAGAGCGGCATAGGCATCGTCCAGAGGCGCAGGATAGGGGTGCTCGGGAGCGAGCCGGTAATCCACGCTCGCCACGGTCATTCCGGTGACTGTCGCCAGCTCGCGGCAAAGCGGGGCGAACGTTTCCGGCGAGCCCATGATCCAGCCGCCGCCATGGACGAAAAGAATGGTGCCACACGGCTGTGAGAAAGGCTCGAAGAGGCGGACCCTGACCGGGGGCTCCGCCCCTTCAATGACGTGATCGACTTCGCGTCTGACAGCGCTGCCCCGGTCGGGCTGGAGAGCGGCTTGCAGGGCGTCATACCGACGACGCGCTTCCTCCACGCTTCCCAGATAGAAGGGCTTGACGCCGAGCTCGGCTCTTTTGCGAAGCATGTCGTCCAAGGCCGGAAAAAGTGTCACGGGCAGATTCCTGATCGCACGGCTGCGGTTCCAGTTTAGTTGGCCGGCGGCAGCACTAGGCATGTCGCGAGGCACGCTCGAGACGGCCCGCTTTCGCCTCGCCGTCCAACCTGCCTGAAGCCGCAATTCCAATTCCATATATAATATTCTAGAGTTTTAGAAGATCGACATCGTGAATATGTTGCGCTGTCGGGTACTGAGCTCCGTTACAGCCCCGAACGACCGGCCTCGTGAAGCGGACGCAAGCGCGGAAAATCCCGAAGTTTCGCGCTTTCGCCGGTCCGCGAGCAGAAGCGCACGAGCGTGGGTCAGTCTTCCGCCCCAGCCCCGGCCGCCGTCGAGTTTTCGCGCCCGGTCATGCGGGCAATGCGATCCGCAACGGCAAGCACGTGCCTTCGCATCGTCAGGACCGCGATTTCGGAATCGCGCGCCTCGATCGCTGCGATGATCGCCTCATGCTCGCGATGGGCGACTTTCAGACGTTCCATGAAAATCGGTGCAGCGGCCGTCGCGACAAGGAAGTCGCCGAGATCTCCCATCATTTCGGTCGTTTCGGCCAAGGCCGCCGATTTGATCATGCCGTGAATTTCGGAGTGGAAACGCTGGTTCAGCCGACGGTATTCTCGGGCGAGTTCCACTTCGTCGAGGCGGCCGCCGATCAGTTGGCCGATCTCGTGTGAGACGCTTTGAAGCCGTTTGACCTCTGCCGGTGTCGCCCTTTGGCAGGCCAAGCCGACACAGACGCATTCAGCTTCGGCGAGAAGCTTGTAAAAGTCGATCCGCTCCTGCCGATCATATTGGCGCGGAAAGCTCCCCACCTGGGGTGTGATGCTGACGAAACCCTCGAGTGCGAGCCGGCGAACCGCCTCCATGACAGGTTGACGGCTTACGCCAAGATCGGCCGCGATCGTATCGATGGGAATCAGCGTTTCGACGTCGAGTGCGCCGTCGAGCAAAAGCTGCTTAACGTGCTCGTAGACTTGAATTCCAAGGCCCATCTTCTGTCGTCGAAGCATCAGGGGGTACCGCCAATAGCTAAAACGCTAGAATGCCACAATTCGGACTCTTCGAGCAACCTGACGGCTGTGTCTCCGTCGTCGGTCTTTCGATGTGCCCTCATCGCACGAGGTAGGGCAATCCGTCCCGGCGGTCCGGATCGACAGCGACTGAACGGTGGCTGGGTGGAACGGCGCGCTGGAGGCAGTCTGCGCGTTCGCAGAGCCGACAGTTGATGCCGATGAATGCCGTGTCATCGCCGAGCTTGATCGCATCGGCGTAGACGAATTCGTCAGCGTAAGCGATCTCGCATCCAAATCCGATGGCATAACGGCTGCGGACTGCGTTGAAGCGTGTTTCTCCCTTGCTGATCGCCCGAGCGATCGACAGATATTGCCGGCCATCGGGCATCTCGGCGCGCTGGACGAGAAAACGGTCGGGTGCCTCGAATGCCTGGTGGATATTCCAGACCGGGCAGGCACCGCCGTATCGGGCAAACTGGAAGCGGGTCGCGCTGTGTCGCTTGGTGATGTTTCCCGCCCGGTCCACACGCAGGAAATACATCGGGACGCCTTGATCGCCCGGCCTCTGCAATGTCGAGAGCCTGTGGCAAATCTGTTCCAGACTTGCGCCGAAATGCGCCGCCAATCTTTCGACGTCATGGCGAACGCGCAGGGCCTCCCTCCGAAATGTGCTGTAGGGCAGGAGCAGGGCTCCCGCGAAATAATTGGTCAGAGCGGCAGCGCAGATCGCCGCGCTGTCCTGGTTCAGGAAGGTCGGCTGCGCGGCGAGCCGGTCGATAAGGTCGCCATGGCCTATTCGCGCGACATGGCGCGCGAGCGCGAATGCCTTCGTCGGGCGGCTGACGGACTCGTTCAATGTCAGGTGCCGAGCGGCCCGGTCGAGCCGGCTTACGAACGGGACAGGCGAGGTCGAAGGCGCCTCGACAACCGTGATGGCGTATCGAGAGGCGAGGTGTGCCTTCAAGCATTCGAGAGGGTCGCCAGGGGCGGTCGATAGCGCTCCCGCCAAGCTCTCGGCTTCGTGGTCGAGTTCGTCGATATAATTGCCGATGAAATGGAAATAGTCGCGCACCTCCTCGAACGCCGTTCCGGAGCGGGCGTGGTCTGACGAGCGAGACTCGGCAGCTTCGTCGAGCGCCCTGTAGCTCGCTTCCAGCGCCTGGTAACGGCCATGGAGATCCAGAAGGGCCTTGCTGATATGCGGCATTTGCACGGCAGCCGTTCGCAGCTCCCTTGCGGCGATGTCCAAGCTTCCGAAGACGGGGTCGGTCAGGGCTTCCCGCAGGTTCGCCGCAAGCTTGTCGCCGTGATCATCCGTGAAGGCAGACACATTCACCCGGAAAAGGCGAGCAAGATCGACCACAAGCGTGCCTGAGAGACTGCGCTGGCTCGCCTCGAGTTGACTGAGATAGCTCGGCGAAACGCCGAGGCGGCGCGCGAGAGCTGCCTGGGTCCACCCCCTCTCTTCACGCAGAGCGCGGATGGCGGGGCCGGCAAACAATTTCCGCTTAAGCTTAGCCATCCGCAAATTTGTAAACATTTCTGCATCGCAAATTTGCACGGAATGGCTTCTCACGCAAATTGCCCCTCTGTATCTGGGGCGCCATGAAAGACGTTCTCGAGCAGCTTGAATCGCGTCGCGAGGGGGCCCGCAAGGGCGGTGGCGAGAGGCGCATCGAGGCGCAGCACGGCAGAGGCAAGCTGACGGCGCGCGAGCGCATCGAGCTGTTGCTGGACAGGGACTCCTTCGAGGAGTTCGACATGTTCGTGCAGCAGCGCTGCGTCGATTTCGGCATGGACAAGGCCGAGAA
>NZ_JBMDWH010000201.1:0-16420 GCF_048595345.1 Allobosea sp. | reverse complement strand
GACGAGTACTTCATCGAGAAGAAGCTCTACCCGAACATCGACTTCTATTCGGGCATCACCCTCAAGGCGATGGGCTTCCCCACCACCATGTTCACCGTGCTCTTCGCCGTCGCCCGCACGGTCGGCTGGATCGCGCAGTGGAAGGAGATGATCGAGGATCCGTCCCAGCGCATCGGCCGTCCGCGCCAGCTCTACACCGGCTCGCCGAAGCGCGATTACACCCCCATCGGCCGCCGCTGAGCCTGGACGAAGAAAGTCCTGACGAAGACATCCCAGAGGGCGCGGCGGATCTCCGCCGCGCCTTTTTTATTGCGCTGGATTGATCCTTTTTGCGGGGGTGACGGCCCCGGCCCGGCGCTTAAACTCGGCTACGATCCGCATAACGCGCAGCCCTCGGATGCGCGCGCGGTAGCTTTGTGCAAGATGACGCGGCGGGGCCGGCGATGAGCGGCCCATGACCGACGCGACGGGAGGATTTCAAGCGATGCCGAATTCCAGTTTCGACCGGCGTTCCTTTCTGATCGGGGCCGGCGCTGCCGCCTTGGCCGGCAGCGGCGCTTCCGCCCAGGGCGCCTTTCCGACTCGCCCGATCACGCTGGTCGTGCCCTTCGCCGCCGGCGGCTCGACGGACATCGTCGGCCGGCTGGTCGGGCAGAAGATGTCCGAGATCCTCGGCCAGAACGTCGTGATCGAGAACCGTGCCGGCGCCGGCGGCAATGTCGGCTCTACCGCGGTCGCCCGCGCCAACCCGGACGGCTACACGCTGCTGCTGGGCACCATCTCGACCCATGCGCTCAACCCCGCCATTCTCAAGACGGTGACCTTCGACGCGGTCAAGGATTTCACGCCGATCTCGCTGCTCGCCATCGTGCCGAACGTCATGGTGGTCAATCCGAACTTCCCGGCCAAGACGGTGAAGGAGGTCATCGAAGTCCTGAAGGCCAATCCGGACAAATACGCCTACGCCTCCTCAGGCGTCGGCACGCCGCTGCATCTCTCCGGCGAGCTGTTCAAGTCGATGGCCGGGGTCAAGATGGCGCATGTGCCCTATCGCGGCGCGGGCCCGGCCCTCAATGATGTCGTCGCCGGCACGGTCCCGATCATGTTCGACAACCTGCCCTCCTCGGCCGGCTTCATCCGCTCCGGCCAGCTCAGGGCGATCGGCGTGACGACGAAGGAGCGCGTCAGTTCCTTCCCGGACGTGCCGACGATCGCCGAGAGCGGCCTTACCGGCTACGAGACCTATACCTGGAACGCCCTGTTCGGCCCCGCCAAGATGCCTGATGCGGTCGTCGCCAAGCTGAACGAGGCCGCAAACGCCGCCCTGAAGGACCCGCTGGTCAAGCAGCGCCTCAACGATGTCAGCGCCGACATCGTCGGCTCGACGCCCGCCCAGCTCGCCGAGCACGTCAAGGTCGAGCTGGCCAAATGGGGCCCGATCGCCAAGGCCTCCGGCGCGGTGGTCGAGTAAGAGAGGTCGGGCTTTCAGGCAAGCCGCGTCATGCCGCAGCTGCGGTATCCATCGGAGCGCTCCAAAGCCCTTCGATGGATACCAGGGGAAATGCGGGATGACGCGGCGTCTCGCAGCCCCCTGAGACAGAGCGATCAGCTCGGCCATGGTGACTGCGGCCGTTCGGACGCAGGATGCTCTAAGCGCTGAGCACCGGCCGTCCGCTCATCCGCTCCACCACGGCCAGCGCGGCTTCGACCGCGTTGGCCGCCGGGCTTTCTCCCGCCGAGCGCATGATGGTCTCGACCTCGGCAAATCCCTGCAGCTGCGCGCCCCGCGCCGGCCCTTCCGCCAGCGCCGCCAGCAGATGCCGGCTCAGCGCTTCGGCGGTGGCCTCTTCCTGGATGAATTCGGGCACGACATTCCGGCCGAGGATGAGATTGGGCAGGATCACGCTCGGGAGCTTGACGAGCTTGCGGGCCAGCACGGCCTCCCAGGCCGCACCGCGATAGGCCGCGACGGTCGGCACCTGCGACAGGGCGAGCTCGAGCGTGACCGTTCCGGAGGCGGCGAGAGCGGCGCGAGCATGCCGGAAAGCCGTGAGCTTGGCGGCTTCGCCAGTAACGATCTCGGGCTTTACCGGCCATTGCCCCGACGCTGCCTCGATCATCGGCTGGAGCCGTGTGACTGCCGGCAGCACGAAGCGGGCGCCGGGAACCGAGGCCGCGACCTTCGCAACCGCCGCGCCGAAGACGGGCATGAGATGCTGGATTTCCGAGCGCCGGCTGCCGGGCAGCACCAGCACCAGCGGGCGCATGGCCTCCTCGCGCTGCTGCCGTTCCTGCGCGGTGCCGGGCCGGAACTCGGCCAGCCTCTCCATCAGCGGATGCCCGACATAGACCGTCTCCGGCCCCTGCAACCGCGCCAGCGCTTCGGGCTCGAAGGGCAGGAGCGCGAGAATCCGGTCGACATGCGGCGCCATCTTTCGCGCGCGGCCGGATCGCCAGGCCCAGACGCTGGGGCAGACCCAATGCACGATCGGGATGGTGGGCGCCCGCGCCCTGACCTTCTTCGCGACGCGCAGGCAGAAATCCGGGCTGTCGATCGTCAAAAGCAGGTCGGGCTCGAAGGCGACGATGCCGCGCGCGGCATCCTCCATCCGGCGCAGCAGCAGCGGCAGGCGAGCGATCACCGGCCCGAAGCCCATCACCGCGATGTCCGCCTGGGGGAACAGCGTCTGCAGCCCGGCCTCCGGCAGACCGTGATCGCCGACGCCGCACAGCACGATCTCCCGCTCGCCCAGCCTCCGGCGCAGCTGCGCCAGGAACCGCAGCGCCAGCGCATCGCCGGACGCCTCCCCGGCAATGATCGCCAGCCGGAACGGGCGCATCAGGCGATCCCCTCGACGAAAAGGCCGAGCTCGTCGGCCAACCGGCCGAGCACGGCGCGATCCCCGACGAGGACCTGCCCCGCCCGCACCGCGATGCCCGCCAGCCCGGCGGCCTTGACGTTGCGCAGCGTCTGCTGCCCGATCGCCGGCATGTCGACGCGCAGATCCTGCTTCGCCTTCGGTGCCTTGACCAGGATGCCGTCGCCGTCGGAGAGCTTCAGGCGGCGGCGCTGAACCAGATCGCCGACCCGGGCGATCATCGCATCCGTGCCCTCGGCGGCCTCGATCGCGACGATGCGGTGATCGGCGAGAATCGCCGCCTGACCGACATCGAAAGGCGAAAGCGCCTCGATCAGCGAAAACCCGCGAGCAATCACCTCGCGCTGGGCCGGTGTGACGCGGTGGCGCCCGAGCGGGCCTGCCGGCATGGCGAGCTCAGGCGCAATGTCCGCCGGGCCATGGACTTGAAAACCCTGCTGCTCGAAGAAGCGCACCACGCCGCTGAGCAGGTGATCGTCCCCGCCCCGGAACGCCTTGGCGAAATAGGGCATGTAGCGCAGCGTCGCCAGTTCGGGCCGCAACGAGCCGAAGCTCGGCCGCGGCAGAGCGCCCAGCATGACGAGGTCGGCGATGCCGGCCCGGCGCAGATCGTCGATGAGGCTGCCGAGCTGGCCGAGGCGATAGACCGTGAGCGGCGCGTCGCCATAAGCCTGCGGATCGGCGACACCCTCGATCGCGGCGATGAAGATGCCGCTCCCCCGCCGAGTCACGATCCGCGCCAACGCGGGCGGGTAGTCGCCCCCGCCGGCGATCAGGGCGAGCGGCCCCGCAGGACCGGCCGCAGCGTCGCCGCCAGGCTTCACCGGTCCACGAGCGCGAGATCGCGAGGGATCACGATGCCCTTGTCGCCCTGCCGGATGAAATCGAGAATCTCGTGGATCAGCGGATGCTCGGCGAATTCGGACGCCACGTCCTCGACGCGCTCTGCGAGCGTGCCCTCATCGGCGAAGAGCAGGCGGTAGGCGCGGCGCAACTCGTGGATCTGCTCGCGCGAGAAGCCGCGGCGCTTGAGGCCGACGAGGTTCAGCCCCGCTAGATGGGCCGGATTGTCGCGCACCATGCCGAAGGGAATGACGTCGCTCATCACGCCGGCCCCGCCACCGATGAAGGCATGGTCGCCGATGCGGACGAATTGCTGCACGCCGCAGCCGCCGCTGAGAATCGCGAAATGACCGATCGTGACATGGCCGGCGCACATCACATTGTTGGAAAAGATGATGTTGTTGCCGAGCCGACTGTCATGCCCGACATGCGAATTGGCAAGGAAGAAGCAGCGATCGCCGACGACCGTCTCCATACGGCCGCCCTCCGTGCCCGGATTCATCGTCACGCCTTCGCGGATCTGGCAATCGGCGCCGATCGTCAGCGTCGAGGGCTCGCCGCGATATTTCACGTCCTGCGGCGGATGGCCGATCGAGGCAAAGGGAAAGATCCGGGTGCGCGGGCCGATCGTCGTGCGGCCGGCCACCACGACATGGCTGACCAGCTCGACGCCCTCTCCGAGCACCGCGTCCGGGCCGACTGTGCAGAACGGGCCGATGGTCACGCCCTCGGCCAGTTGCGCCTTGGGATCGACGATCGACATCGGATGGATGGAAACGCTCATGCGCCTGCGCTCGTCCTTGCCGGCATTCCTTCAGCAGCCCCGTCGCAGGCCGTCTGCGCCACGGGGCTTCAAGTCCGTCCCGCGCCGCTCAGGACACCATGGCGGAGATCTCCGCCTCCGCGACCAGCACGCCGTCCACGCGCGCCTCACCGCGATAGAACCAGATGTTGCGGCGGCGCGCGGTCTTGGTGAGGTGGAAACGGATCTGATCGCCCGGCGTCACCGGCTTGCGGAACTTCGCCTTGTCGATGGTGGTGAACAGCACGGTGTTGACCTGCTGCTCGCCGACGCCACGGGCCGAAACCACCAGCACGCCCGCCGTCTGCGCCATCGCCTCGATCATCAGGACGCCCGGAAAAACCGGCCGGCCGGGAAAATGCCCGGTGAATTGAGGTTCGTTGGCCGTGACGTTCTTGATGCCGACGCCCGATTCCTCGCCATTGATCTCGACCACGCGATCGACCAGCAGAAACGGGTAACGGTGGGGAATGCAGGTCATGATCTGCTGGATGTCGATGACATCCAGCGTGGTCTTCGGCTCGCTCATCGCCTTCACTCTCCCGCAGCGCGGCGCTTGCGCCACGCGCCTTGCTCGTCTCTCTGCAAGGGCCCGTGCGAGCGAGCCGATGCCACCGTCTTTCACCGTCCGTTTGCCGGACATCGAGCCGCTTGGGCAACCGAAATATCGCGCCGCAGACCCCGTCCCGGGCCGATGGCGGGATCAGCCCTTGGGCGTCTCGTCCTTGCGGCCGCGCCTGGCGACCGCCGCCTTCAGCCAGGCGCTCTCGCGCGCCCAGTTCAGCGCCGGCTGCGCCGGGTAGCCGCCGAAGCGAGCCCCGCGTGGCACATCGCCGGCAACGCCGCTCTGCGCCGCGATCTGAGCGCCCGCGCCGATCGTCAGATGGCCGGCGAGACCGACCTGCCCGCCCAGCACCGCGAAATCCTCCAGGGTGGTGGAGCCCGCCATGCCGACCTGCGCGCAGATGACGCAATGGCGCCCGATCACGCAATTATGCCCGACCTGCACGAGATTATCGATCTTCGTGCCTTCACCGATCACCGTGTCGCGGCTGGCGCCGCGGTCGATGCAGCTATTGGCGCCGATCTCGACATCGTCCTGCACGATCACACGGCCGATCTGCGGCACCTTCATGTGACCCTTTGGGCTCATCGCGAAGCCGAAGCCGTCCTGCCCGATGCGCGCACCCGGATGAATGATGACGCGGTTGCCGATCAGCGAAGCCTGGATCGAGGCCCCCGCCCCGATCGCGCAATCGCGGCCGATCCGCACCTGCGGACCGATGACCGCATGGGCCGAGATCACCGTGCCGGCCCCGATCTCGGCGCCAGGGCCGATGACGGCGCCGGGATCGACCGTCACGCCCGGCTCGAGCACGGCCGTGGCGTGGACCACGGCGCCCGGCGCCACGCCCTGCGCGGCGAAGGCCGATTGCGGCCGCAGGGCCGAAGGGAAGAACCGGGAGAGAATGCGCGCGAAGAGATGATAGGGCGTCGGCGTGACCAGCGCGACGACCGAAGCCGGCACGCGCTCGGCAAAGCGCGGCGAGATCAGGACGGCCCCGGCAGCCGTGGCGGCGAGCGCCTCGACATATTTGGGGTTGTCCATATAGGCCAGATCGCCCGCGCCGGCGGTCTCCAGCGCAGCCGCGCCGGAGACCGGCCGCGACGGGTCGGCGCCGTCCGGAAGCGTGATGCCGCAAGAAGATGCGACCTCGCCGAGTGTCAGCGAGGTCGCGATCGGGAAGAAAACAGGTTCTGTCATCGGAAAAGTCGAAGCGGGGCACAAGCCCCGCATCGTCAGAAGCGCGTGCCGCCCGAGAAACGGAAGGCCTGGAGGCGGTCGCCGCCGTACTTCCCGGTAAGGCCCGTCAGCGGATCGGTGCCGATCTGGCCCTTGTCGTAGGTCAGTGCGTAAGCGTAGTCGAACCGGATCGGGCCGAGCGGCGACTGCCAGAGCAGGCTGACGCCGACCGAGGAGCGCAGGACGTTCTTGTCGCGCACACAGGCGATGTTGGACTGGGCGCCACCCGTCACGACATTGAACTGGCGGGCGCTGGACCCGGCGGGGCAGGCGTTGAACACGGTCGTTCCGCCATCATAGTTGAACAGCGTGCCGGCATCGGCGAAGACCGCGCCACGTAGGCCGAGGTCACGCGGCAGGCCGAACAGCGGGAACTGGATCTCGGCGGTGCCGCCGAAATAGCTCGTGCCGCCCAGCGCGTTCGCCGTCGGATCGTTGCGCACGTCGCGCGGGCCGATGCCGGAGGCGGCGAAGCCGCGAACCAGTGACGGGCCGAGGAAGTAGTGATCGGCCATGCGCAGATTGCCGCTGGTCGCCTGGACGTGACCGCCCTGGACGCGCAGGAAACCGACGATATCGTCGAAGATCTCGCGATAATAGCGGGCATCGGCCGCGATGCGCAGGAACTTCGAATCGCCGCCGAGGCCGGCGAATTCGGGCTTTAGCTCGGCGACGAAGCCGTTGCGCGGGGTCTGCACATTGTCGAGCGAGTTGTAGTTGAAGTTCAGGCCGACCAGCGAGGTCAGGGTCGAGCCCTGCGCTTCCTTGACCGCCACCGACGCTTCGCCGTTGGTCACGCAGTTATAGACCGTGTTCGCCCCGCCGGTGGGCGTGATGCCCGCGATCGGGAAGGTACAGTCGTTATAAGGGTTGGTGACCGTGTTCGGGATCTTGATCTCGGTCGTGTAGATCGAATAGCGCGGCGTGATCGAGAACTCTTCCGTGATCGGGAAGGTGAAGCGCAGCTGGCCACCCGTCACGCGGCTCGAATAGCGGCCGGTGTTGTAATTGTCCTGATACTTCGAGAACAGGTCGATACCCGCCGCCACGCGATAGCCGAGGAAATACGGCTCGGTGAAGGAGAAATCGACGCCCTGGGTGCGCTGGCCGAGCGTGCCGGCGATGCGGACGAACTGGCCGCGGCCGAGGAAGTTCGACTCCGACAGCGACACTTCGCCGATGACGCCGTCCGAGGTCGAGTAGCCGCCGGCGATCGAGAACGAACCGGTCGCCTTGTCCTCGACGTCGACGTTCACGACGACGCGGTCAGGCGCCGAGCCCGGCTCGTTGGTGATGCGGACCTTGTTGAAGAAGCCCAGATTATTCAGGCGGCGCTCGGCGCGGTCCACCATCACCTTGTTGTAGGCGTCGCCCTCGCCCAAATCGAGCTCGCGGCGGACGACATAGTCGCGGGTGCGGGTGTTGCCGCGCACATTGATGCGCTCGACATAGACCCGCGGGCCCTCGTCGATGACATAGGTGATGCCGATGAGGTTGCCGGCCGCGTCACGGTCGCCGCGCGGGCGGACCTGCGCGAAGGGATGACCGTCGCGGGAGACTTCGGTCGTCAGCGCGACGAGCGACTTCTCGACCGCCTCGGCATTATAAGTGTCGCCCGTCGAGGTGGCGACATAGCGGCGCAGGCGCCCCGCATCGACGTCGCGCAGCGAGGAATCGACCGCAACGTTGCCGACCTTGTATTGCGGGCCTTCCGACACCGAGATGTCGATGATCCAGCCGCCGGCGGCCTCGTCGAAGCGCGCCGTCTCGTTGACGATCTGGAAGTCGGCATAGCCGTTCTTGAGGTAGAAGCGGCGGATCAGGTCGAGGTCGGAATTGATCCGGTCCGGATCATAGACGTCTGAGGTCTTGATCCAGCTCAGGAAGTTCGACTCGGTCGACTGCATCAGGCCGCGCAGGCGGCCTGCGGAATAGACGTTGTTGCCGGCGAAGTTGATCTGCTTGATGCCGGTCTTGCCGCTCTCGTTGATCGTGAAGACCACGTCCTCGCGACCATTCGGCAGCGTCACCACGCGGCCGGTCACCGAGGACAGGCCGTAGCCGACGCGGCGATAGGCTTCCTTGATGCGCTCGGCATCGGAATTGATCAGCGTCTGGTTGACCGGGCCGCCGGTGCGCGACTGCACGATCGGGGACAGCTGGTCGCTCTTGAGGCGCTTGTTGCCCTCGAAGGCGACGCGGTTGACGGTGCCGCCCTGCTCGCGCACCGCGATCACATAGCCGCCGCCGCTGCGGCTGACCTGGACGCTGCTGAACATGCCGGTCGCCAGCAGGCTCTCGCGAATCTCCTGCGGGTTGTCGCGGCCCTGCGCATAGGAGCGGATCGTCTCCGCATCCACGCGCTGGTTGCCGCGCACCGTCACGGCCTGCGCGAACGCTACACCACCACTCACGGCCAGAATCAAAGCCGAAAGTCCGATCGATCGCGAGAGAGCCGCCTTGGTCGTCCGGCTCTTTAGGGTCGACGTCATCGGGTCGCCTATTCCATTTCTCTGGTCGCCACCCCGAACGGGGATCGCCATCGGCAGACGGCAATACGGGACATTTGCAGTGCGATTGCTTCTACAAAGTTTCCCGGCGGGTGCAAACCGCCATCATCGTTAACAAAGTATTTTTAGGAGGCTCGTGGCTGGAAGGTCACGGGCCCGGGAACCGGCCAGGGCCGGCATGCGACGGAGTCAGAGCAGCCCGCGCACATGCACGAGGTCGTTCCACGTCACGAAGAGCATGAGCATCAAAACCAGCGCGAGGCCCAGCCGGAAGCCGATTTCCTGCGCCCTGGGGCTGAGCGGGCGCCCTCGCAGCGCCTCGTAGAGATAGAACATCAGATGCCCGCCATCGAGCATCGGCACCGGCAGGAGGTTCATCAGCCCGATCGAGACGGAGAGCACGGCCGCGAGGTTGAGCAGCCCCAGGAAGCCGGCATTGGAGGCCACGGCGCCCGACACCTGCGCGATGCGGATCGGCCCGGAGAGCTGGTCGGTCGAGGCCCGGCCCTGCACCAGCCGGGAGACGTAGTCATAGGTCTGGGACACGATGAACCAGCTCTCGACCACGCCCTGGCGCAGCGAATCGACGACGCCGAAATCCTGCTTCTTCCAGTCCTCGGGCCGCGACGACGCCTTCACGCCGATGACGCCGATGCGCTGCTTGCCGATCGGCGAATCGATCTCAGACAGGGCGGGCGTCACCGCCAGCGTGACCTCCTGCCCAGAGCGCGAGACGGTGACCGGCAGCTTTTCGCCGGGCCGCATCGAGATGATGCGTTGCATGTCGCCGAAACTGGCGACCTGCTGGCCGTCGATGGCGATGACGAGGTCGCCGGGCTTCAGCCCGGCCTGCTCGGCGGCGCTCCCGGCCACGAGGGAATCCACCCGCGGGCTGAGCACCTGCTTGCCGAAGAAAAAGGCCGAGGCGGCGAAGATCGCGATGGCGAGGATGAAATTGGCGATCGGCCCCGCCGCGACGATGGCGGCGCGTTCGCCGATCGACTGCGCCGGGAAGGAGCGCTCGCGCTCCTGCGGCGTCATCTTTCCGACCGCTTCCTGATCGGGAGCACTGGCTGCGTCGGCATCCCCCGCGAACTTCACATAGCCGCCGAGCGGAATCAGCGCGAAGCGCCAGCGCGTGCCGTGGCGGTCGTAGAAGCCGAAGAGTTCGCGGCCGAAGCCGATGGAGAAGGTTTTGACGTCGACCCCACACCAGCGGCCGACGAGGAAATGCCCGAGCTCGTGGATGAACACGACCAGCGTCAGCACGAACAGGAACGGCACCAGATAGCCGAGAACGAACTGCACGCCGCTGCCGAAAGAGGCCAGAATATCCATCAAACGCTCCCGGTTCCCCCTTTTGGACCAGCGCGCGTCCGAGCGGGGCGATCGCGATGCTCCGGCAGGGTGCCGATGCGTCGGATCATGTCGATGACTTAGGTGACAGCGAACGGCCCCTGCGACAAGAGCGCGGCGGCACGCCGGCGCGCATCATGGTCAATGGCCAGCGCCTCGGCGATGTCGCGCGGCGCGGACCACCGGGCCGAGGCTGCTTCGGCACAGACCGCGTCGACCAGCGCTGGGATGCCGGGAAAGGCGATTCGCCCTGCCAGGAAAGCGGCGACGGCGACCTCGTTGGCAGCGTTGAGGATCGCGGGCTGGGCGCCTCCGGCCGCCAGGGCGGCCATCGCCAGTGCCAAGGCCGGAAAGCGCACCAGATCCGGCCGCTCGAAGGCCAGCGGCTCCTGCAAGGCGAGGTCGAAGAAGCGCGTCGGCGGCGCGTCGAGCCGCCCGTCGAGGCCGAGGCAATGGGCCGCCGCCACGCGCATGTCCGGAACCGCCATGCCCGCGCTGACGGAGCCGTCGCGGAAGGTCACCAGCCCGTGGACGATCTGCTGGGGGTGGACGAGCACGTCGAGCTGGTCCGGGCGCAGGCCGAAGAGGAACCGTGCCTCGATCAGTTCCAGCCCCTTGTTCATCATGCTGGCGGAGTCGATCGTGATCTTGGCCCCCATCGCGTAATTGGGGTGCTTCAGCGCCTGTTCGGGCCGGGCCTCGGCGATCTCAGCGGCGCTCCAGCTGCGGAACGGCCCGCCCGAGGCGGTCAGCGTCATCCCGCGCACGGCCGAGATCGGCTCGCCACCCAGCACCTGATGGAGCGCATTGTGTTCGGAATCGAGCGGGAGCAGCCGCGCGCCTACCGCCTGCGCCCGCGCCATCACCGCCTCGCCCGCGCAGACGAGACTCTCCTTGTTCGCGAGCGCCAGCGCCCGCCCCGGCGCCAGCGCCGCAAAGGTCGCCTCCAGCCCGGCAGCGCCCGAAATGGCGCTCACCACGATGTCGGCCGGGCGTGCGACGGCCTCCAGTACGGCGCCGCGCCCTGCCCCGTTGGCAATGCCGCTGCCCGCCAGCGCCGCGCGCAGCGCCTCACCCGCCGTCTCGTCCGCCAGGGCTGCGAAGCGTGCGCCGGTCTGCCGCGCCAGCGCGGCGAGCGCGGCGGCATCTCGCCCGCCCACCACGGTCTCGATCGCCAGCCTTTCGGGATTTTCGGCGACCACGTCGCAGACGGAACGGCCGACGGAGCCGGTCGCTCCCAGAAGGGTCACGGAACGCAGGGTCATCGCTGTCAGAGAGAAAGATGGAAGACGAAGAGAGCGAGACCGGCGAGCACGAGCACCGCCCAATAGCCGTCCAGCCGGTCGAGGAAACCGCCATGACCGGGGATGAGCCCGCTGGAATCCTTGGTGTCGAAGCGCCGCTTCAGCGCCGATTCGTAGAGATCGCCGGCCTGGCTGGCGATCGAGGCCAGGAGCGAGGCCAGCGCCACGAAGAGCATCGACGGCCCCGCCGCCCCCGGACCGAACCAGGCCCAGACGAGGCAGCCGCTGAGCACGCCGGCCAATGTGCCGCCAATGGCGCCCGACCATGTCTTCTTCGGGCTGACGCGCGGCATCAGCTTCGGTCCGCCCAGCCTGCGCCCGGTGAAATAGGCGGCGATATCGGTGAGCCAGACGACGGCGAAGCTCCACAGGATGATCGCGAGCCCGATCTGCGGCCAGTCCCGCAAGGCCGGCGCGATCAGGCCGAAGGCGAGCGCATAGGCGACGCCGCACAGCTCCAGCGCCAGCCGGGAGGTCAGCTTCGGCGCGGCGGCGGCGCCGGCAAGCGCGGCGACGGCCGCGACGCCCGCCAGAGCCTGGGGCGACAGCGGCAGCAGCGCCAGTACCAGCCCCGCGGCGACGACGCCGACCGCGCCCGCGACGGCATGGGCCCCGCGCACGATCGACAGCCATTCATAGGCGACGACCCCGGCCACGAGCACCCAGACGATCCGGAAGAACCAGCCGCCCCAGAGCGTGGCGGCGAGGATGCCGCCTGCCAGCACGAGCGCCGAGACGACCCGCAGCTTCAGTTCGCCGCCCGGCTTGGGCATGGCCGGATGAGGCCCGCTCACGCCACGTCCGCATTGCGGGCGGGCACCGCCGCCAGGCCCCCGAAGCGCCGCTCGCGCTGCCGGTACTGGGCCAGAGCATCCTCGAAGGCGGCGCGGTCGAAATCCGGCCAGAGCACGGGCGTGAAGACGAACTCGGCATAGGCCGACTGCCAGAGCAGGAAATTGGAAATTCGGCTCTCGCCGGAGGTGCGGATCACCAGTTCGGGATCGGGCAGGTCATGCGTGTCGAGCCGGCTGGACAGGGCCGCCTCGTCGATCGCCGCCGGATCGAGCCGTCCGGCCGCGACCTCCGCCGCGAGCCGGCGCGCCGCACGCAGGATCTCGTCGCGCGCACCATAATTGAAGGCGATCGCGAGGATCAGCCCGGTATTGCCTGTTGTGCGCGTCTCGGCATGCTCGACCAGCCGGCGCAGATCCGCCGGCAGATCCTCGCGGTTGCCGATGATGCGCACCCGCACATTGGCGGCCGCCAGCTCCGACAGGTCCTTCTCGACGAAGTGCTTGAGCAGCCCCATCAGGAAGCTGACCTCGGCATGGGGCCGGCGCCAGTTCTCGGTCGAGAAGCTGTAGAGGGTCAGGACGGAGAGGCCCAGATCGGCGGCGTTGCGCACCGTGCGCCGCAGCGCCTCGAGCCCACGGCGATGTCCCTCCTGCCGCGGCAGGCCGCGCATCTTCGCCCAGCGGCCATTGCCGTCCATGATGATGGCGACATGGCTCGGATTCGGAAGGCCCGTCTCGGGCTGGGATGACATGCGGAGGAGCCTCTCTGGGCCTTGCCGGTTTCGTGCAGCAGCCTGCCCGCGGGCGATGTGCGGCTCAGACGTGCAGGATTTCCTTTTCCTTCGCCGCCAGCGCCTGGTCGATCTCGCCGATATGCTGGTCGGTCGCCTTCTGGACGAGGTCGGAATTCTTGGCGGCGTCGTCCTTGGTCATGTCGCCGTCCTTCTCCAGCTTCTTGACCACGTCGATGCCGTCGCGGCGCACATGGCGGACCGCGACCTTCGATTCCTCGGCGTATTTATGCGCGACCTTCACCATCTCCTTGCGGCGCTGCTCGTTCAGCTCCGGGATGCGGATGCGCAGGACCTGGCCTTCCGTCTGCGGGTTGAGGCCGAGATCGGATTCGCGGATCGCCTTCTCGACGGCATTCGTCATCGAGCGGTCCCAGACCTGCACGCTGAGCAGGCGCGGCTCGGGAACGCTGACCGTGGCGAGCTGGGAGAGCGGCGTGCGCGCGCCATAGGCCTCCACCGTGATCGGGTCGAGGATATTGGCCGAGGCGCGCCCGGTGCGCAGCGAAGCGAGGTCGCTCTTGAAGGACTGCACGGCGCCGGCCATGCGGCGCTTGAGGTCGGCGAGATCGAAGTTCGGCTGGGCCATTGCAATGACAACCTTGCGGATCATTCAAAAATCGGCGCGACCATGGCCGCGAGGGCGCCCATGGTCAAGAATTACATGCTCGTAGCGGTGAGTCCCGGCTGTCCGAACGGCTCGGTCAGGGTCTCGCCTTTCGCATCGCCTCCACGGAGACCGGCATGCCACGCCTGAATCGTATCCTCGAAACCGCGCTCTATGTCGATGACCTGGACCGCGCCCGTGCCTTCTATGAAGGCAAGCTCGGGCTGGCGCCCCTCTTCGAGAGCGGCAATCTCTACGCCTATGACGTGGGCGGCCAGAGTGTGCTGCTGCTCTTCCAGCGCGGCTCTTGCCTGGAAAGCCAGGTTTCGCCGGACGGCATCATTCCGCCCCATGACGGCAGCGGGCCGCTCCATATCGCGTTCGCGATCGACGCCGAAGATCTGGAGCCCTGGGAGCGGCGACTCGCGGAACTCGGCATCGACATCGAAGGCCGGCGGCGCTGGCCGCGTGGCGGCACCAGCCTCTATGTCCGGGACCCGGACGGGCACCTGCTCGAATGGGTGACGCCCGGCCTCTGGACGACCTATTGACCCGTCAAGGCGTCACATAGGTGGCTCGCCCCTCGCCGCGCAGCACGGCCGCGAGCGCACCCTTCTCGGCGATTGAGAAGACGACGATGGTCAGGCCGGAATCGCGCGCCAGCGCGAACGCGGCGGTGTCCATCACCTTGAGGTCGCGGCGGATCGCCTCCTCATGGGTCAGGCTGTCATAGCGCGTCGCGGTCGGGTCCTTCTTTGGATCGGCGCTGTAGACCCCGTCCACCTGCGTCGCCTTGAGCAGATGCGAGCAACCCAGTTCGGCCGCGCGCAGGGCCGCGCCGGTATCGGTAGTGAAATAGGGATTGCCGGTGCCGCCGCCGAGGATCACCACCTTGCCGTTGGTCAGATGGTCGAGCGCGCGCTTGCGGGCGTAGCTTTCGCACAGCGAGGGCATGGGCACCGCCGACATCGCGCGGGCCGGCGCGCCGGCGCTTTCGATCGCATGTTCGAGCGCGAGCGCGTTCATCACCGTGCCGAGCATGCCGATGGAATCGGCGCTCGTGCGATCGAGGCCCTTGTTGAGACCCTGCACGCCTCGGAAGAAGTTCCCACCGCCCACGACGATGCCGATCTCGACGCCCTCATGCGCCGCATGAGCGATGTCCGCCGCGAGCGCCGTCAGGGTGACGCCGTCCAGCCCATAGCCCTGCGGCCCCGCCAGGGCCTCTCCGGACAGCTTCACGAGCACGCGCTTGGGTCTCATCGTGGGGCTCTCCGTGATTGGGGCAGGCATCATCTGGATAGGCAGGCCCCGCCGCGCGCCATGAAAAAAGGCCGCGCGAGGCGCGGCCTTTCTGTCATTTCGGGCCGGGCTTGTCAGCCCGGAAAACGCGCGAGCACACCGTTGCCGAAAGCCCGCGCGGTGCAGCTCGCCGATCAGCCCGTGGTGCCGCCGGCGGCGGCGACTTCCGCCGCGAAATCCTGCTCTTCCTTCTCGATGCCTTCGCCGAGCGCATAGCGGACCAAGCCGGTGAGCTTCACCGGAGCGCCGACCTTGCCCTCGATCTCCTTGAGCACCTGCGAGACCGACTTCGAGCCGTCATGGATATAGACCTGCTCGAGCAGGCAGTTTTCCTTGGCGTAGCTCTTTAGGCCGCTCTCGGTGATCTTCTCGAGCACATTGGCGGGCTTGCCGGCGTTCTTCTCGGCCAGGATCGCCTTCTCGCGCTCCAGAACCTCCGGGGCGACCGAAGCCAGGTCGAGCGCGACCGGGTTGGTGGCGGCGACATGCATGGCGAGCTGGCGGCCGAGCGTCGCGAGTTCGTCAGACTTGGCGGTCGTTTCCAGCGCGACGATGACGCCGATCTTGCCGAGGCCCTCGGTGATCGCGCCATGGACATAGGAGCCGATGACGCCGGAGGAGACCTTGAGCGAATGGGCGCGGCGCAGGGTCATGTTCTCGCCGATGGTGGCGATGGCGTTGGCGATCGCCTCCTGCACGGTGCCGCCGCCGGGATAGTGATGGCCGAGCAGCGCCTCGACGTCCCCGCCCTTCTCCAGCGCGACCTCGGCGATGGTCTTGGCCAGCGCCTGGAATTCCGGGTTGCGCGCGACGAAGTCGGTCTCCGAGTTGACCTCGACGACGACGCCCTCGTTGCCCTGAACGGCGACGGCGACGAGGCCCTCGGCGGCGACGCGGCCAGCCTTCTTGGCGGCCTTCGACAGGCCCTTGGCGCGCAGCCAGTCGACGGCGGCTTCCATGTTGCCGTCGGTCGCCGAGAGGGCGGTCTTGCAGTCCATCATGCCCGCGCCGGTCTTGTCGCGGAGTTCCTTCACGAGTGCGGCGGTGATCGCTGCCATCTGTCTTGTCCTTGCTGTCGGTGCGGCGCGGGCCCTGGGGCCGGCCGCGGATCGGAATGATGCGGACGCCTGCATGGGGAAACGCCGACGCTCCGTTTCCGGCCGTCGGCGCGTCCTCTTAACGTCTGGAAGCCGGCGTCAATCGAGAGGCCCGATTGCGACGCGCCGATGACGCGCCGCGATCGCGACCGAATTACGCGTCGGCGAGATCGCGAGCCTGGGCGACCCAGCCCTCGCGATCGATCTTGCCGCCGAGCTTCAGGTCGTGGTCGATCTTGGTCACGTCGGCCGGGGTCATCGCGGCGATCTGCCAGAAGTGGTAGATGCCGCCGTCGTTCAGCTTCTGGACCGCGTCCGGGCCCATGCCCGA
>NZ_JBMDWH010000200.1:0-2334 GCF_048595345.1 Allobosea sp. | reverse complement strand
CGATGGCGAGATCTACAACTGGGCGATCTCGTCCGGCCGGCAGGGTTTTCGTTCGCCCAACGGCGTCTACCGCCCGACTCGCCTCGAAAAGAACTGGTATTCCCGCAAATATGGCGGTGCCATGCCGCATTCGGTGTTCTTCCGCGGCGGCTACGCCATTCACGGCACCGGCTCGGTCGGCGCGCTGGGGCGCCCGGCCTCGCATGGCTGCATCCGGCTGCACCCCGCCAATGCCGCCAAGCTTTTCGCGCTGGTGAAGAAGCACGGCGCCTCGCAGACCCGCATCGCGCTCAACGGTGCCGCGCCCGATTCTCTCTCGCGCTTCGCCAAGGCCAGGCAGCCGGCCAAGGCCGCGCTCGCCACGGCGCGCAGCGAGACGGCGCCGAGCCTGCGGCGCTCCGCACTGAACCTCGAGCCCGCGCTGCTGACCCCGCCCGCCAAGCCGGCCAAGGCGCAGATCGCGAAGACCACGACCAAAGCCAAGCTGGCCAAGGCGAAGAGCCAGAGGCTCGAGCCGGCGGCCGTGGTTTATCGCGGGCCAGGCGAGGCCGGCTGGGAGAGCGCGCGCGGCCGCATCCTGCTGCGGCCGGCCCTGCCGGTCGAGGCCTATGGCTACCAGCCCTATTACCCCTCAGGCTATGGTTATGGCTGGCGCTGAAGCGCTCTGATCCGCTCCGTACGCCGCGGTCCCTTCTGCAACTGCCCGCGACAACCCTGGCTTCGACCGAATGGGTGATGACCGGCCGGCCGACCGCCGAGCTTTCAGCCCTGCAAAAGCGAGGGGCTGATCGTCATCCAGCCTTCGAGACTTTCGCCGGGCTCCAGCCGCTTCATCGGCGCAGCATTGCGGGCGGGCGCCTCGCTGGGCGCGCCGCTGGCATGGCTCTGCGGCTCGACGCAGAGGAAATCCGACCCCGCAGGCGCCCAGACGACCGGGCAGGCGAGGCTCTCGCTCGCCGTCACGGTGATGGCGAGACCGGCGGACGGCGTCTCGATGCGTGCCTGCCCGTCCCAGCCTACGAAGTTCCAGGCGACGACACCCTCCTCGCGAAACAGCGGATTATCGGCATAGGGCCCTCCATCCGGTAGAGCACGGTCCCCGATCGCGCGGAACGCATCGCCGAAGACGAGGGCGCGTGCGGCACGCAATCGCAGCCTCGTATCGTCCTGCCGGGGAAACCAGGGATGATGGCCGATCCCGAACGGTAGGGCCCGGTCCGCCTCGTTGGTCACACCGAATCGCACGGTCATACCCGTCTCGGTCAGACCGATCTCCTGCCAGGCGCTGTAGCGATAAGGGTCAGCCCCCTCGCTGCGGCGATGCTCCAGCCGCACTCCGGCGCGGTCATACTCCACGACCTGCCAGGCGGACTGCCAGCCGAAGCCGTGGATGGCGCCGCTCGCATCGTTGAAGGGCAGCAGGAAGCGCTGGGTGCCGTCATCGACGACGCCACCGAAGGCGCGGTTGGCGAAGGGCAGCATCGCCCAGCTGCCGCCGTGATTGGGGGCGGCGGTGGAGATCGGCGCCGGGGGCGGTCGCAACAGCTCATGGGCCCGCCCATCCGGCGCCTGCCAGCCCAGCCGCGAGACGATCCCGCCCAGAGACGGAAGGATCTCGGCCTGCAGAGCGAAACCATCGAGCTTCAGACTGTCCATATCGGCCGTACCCGTGCAGCGGTCAGAATCACCGTCGCGCGACAGTCGGCCGGGCAAGGGCGGCCGACAAGCTCTTTCGGCTCCGGTCTTGACCCCGGCGCAGGGCGCGAGGACAGTGCCGGCCCTGCCGGAGCCTGCCATGCCCAAACCTCTGATCGCGCTCGACTGGGGAACGACCCGTGCGCGAGCTTTCCTGATCTCGCCGGATGGGGAGGTGCTCGAGCGGCGGGTGGCCGATCAGGGCATCCAATCGGTGCCGGCCGGCGGCTATCCCGAGGCTTTCCAGGCGCTGGCGGGCGATTTCCGCGAGGCCTGTCCCGAGGCTCCCATCATCCTTGCCGGCATGGTCGGCAGCCGCAATGGCTGGGTCGAGGCCGCGTATGTCGGCTGCCCCGCCTCGGCGCAGGAGGTGACCGCGGCCGCCCTGACGGTCAATCTCGACGAGGGGACCACGGCGACCATCCTGCCCGGGCTCAGCTGCGACGAGGGCGCCTTCGACGTGATGCGCGGCGAGGAGACGCTGCTGTTCGGCCTCGGCCTTGAAGACGGGTTGGCCTGCCTCCCCGGCACGCATTCCAAATGGGCCGAAATCAGAGGCGGGCGCGTCATCCGCTTCGCCAGCTTCATGACCGGAGAGGTCTATGGGCTGCTGCGCAACGATTCGATCCTGGCGCGGCT
>NZ_JBMDWH010000199.1:0-15847 GCF_048595345.1 Allobosea sp. | reverse complement strand
TGGTGGAGCTGAGGGGATTCGAACCCCTGACCTCTGCAGTGCGATTGCAGCGCTCTCCCATCTGAGCTACAGCCCCAAGGCGCTGGCCTTCTAGGCTCTGCGTCGTATGGATGTCAATCGGGTCCGTCGTTCTTTCGGTGGGCTCGTCGATATTCCATGGCTCGACCGACCGGCCTGATGAGGAAGACCGATGCGTTCCGTACTCGACGTGGTTCTGCTCGCCCTGCAGATCTATGTGTGGATCCTGATCGCCTCGGCGGTGCTGAGCTGGCTGATCGCGTTCAACGTCATCAACACCCGCAACCAGTTCGTCGCGACCATCTGGGACATGATCTACCGGCTGACGGAGCCTGTCCTGCGGCCGATCCGCGAGCGCCTGCCCAATCTGGGCGGCATCGACATCTCGCCGATCATCCTGCTGCTGATCATCTATTTCATCCAGAGCGTGATCATCCGCTACATCTATCCCAACGTCTTCTGACCGCGCTGCCCTGCACGCAGAGCGCACCCGGCCGCATCCGCATGCGGTCGACCGGCGCGGCGCGGGGATGCAAGGATGGCCTCCGGAACGCTCCGGAGACCGCATGATGGCCGCGCCAGCCCAGCCCTACACGCCCGCACCCTACCGCACCCAGAACTGGACGCTGACCAAGCCCGCCGCGCGCGGGCGGCACGGCATCGTCGTCTCCCAGAGCCGCGAGGCGGCGCAGGCCGGCGCCGCGATCCTCGAGCAGGGCGGCAACGCCGCCGATGCGGCCGTCGCCGCCTGCTTCGCGCTCGCGGCGGTCGAGCCCTGGAACAGCGGCCTCGGCGGCATCGGCTTCGCGGTCGTGTTGAAAGCGGGCGAAAGCACCGCTCAGGTCGTCGATTTCGGCCCCGTCGCCCCCCGCCGGGTCGACCCGGCCGCCTACCCCCTCACCGGCGCCATGAAGAAGGACCTCTTCACCTGGCCGGAGGTGGTCGGCGACGTGAACATTCACGGGCCCCTCTCCTTCGTCACACCGTCTTCCGTCGCCGGGTATGCGAAGCTGAAGGAGGCTTTCGGCAGCGCGCTCCCGATCGCCGACATCCTGGCCCCCGCCATCGCCCTCGCCCGGCGCGGCCTGCCGGCCGACTGGTACACCACGCTGAAGATCGCCTCCTCGGCGGCGGTGCTGCGGCTCTATGCCGAGAGCGCGCGGATCTATCTGCCCAACGGCCTGCCGCCCGTCCCGCCCTATCAGGGATCGCCCGGCTTCATGACGCTGGGAGAATTGCCGCAGACGCTGGAGCGGCTGGCTGAGGCCGGGCTCGGCGACTTCTATCGCGGCGAAATCGCGGGCCGGCTCGTCGCCGATATCGCCGCGGCCGGCGGCGTCGTCGATGCGCAGGACCTCGCCGATTGCACCGCCGAAATCCGGCCCGCCCCGACCATCGACTGGCGCGGCACCCATCTCGTCCACACAGCCGGTGGGCTCACCGCCGCCCCGACCCTGGCCGACGTCGTCGCCGGAATGGCCGACGCGCCGCTCGGCGGCGATCAGCCCACGCCCGCCTGGTATGCGCAGCTCTCCCGCGTGATGCGGCAGGCTTATCGCGACCGCCTCGAAGGGCTCGGAGCCGCCACGGTCGCGAAGGAAGCGGGCGACACCTGCACAACCCATCTCACCGTGGTGGATGGAGAGGGCAATCTCGTGGCGGTGACGACCACCCTGCTGTCCTCGATGGGCAGCCGGGTCGTGCTGCCCTCCACCGGCGTGCTGATGAACAACGGCATGATGTGGTTCGATCCGCGCCCCGGCAGCGCCAATGCGATCGCCCCGGGCGCGCGCCCGCTCTGCAACATGTGCCCCGTGGTGGTGACGCCGAAGGACGGCAGCTGGCCGCGCCTGGCCGTGGGCTCCTCGGGCGGGCGGCGCATCCTCGCCAGCGTCTACCAGACCCTCGCCTGGCAGCTCGATTTCGGCATGGATACGGAAACGACCGCGCGTCATCCGCGCATCGACGTTTCGGGGCCGGATTCGACGAGCGCCGACATGACGCTGCCGCAGGAGACGCTCGCCGCCCTGGCCGAAGCGGGCCCGACGACGCTGGTCGAGCATTCGGCCTTGCCGATCAACTTCGCCTGCCCGAACTTCATCCGCGTCGATCGCGAGGGCGCGCAGGGGTCGAGCGATGCCGCATCGCCCTGGTCGGCGGCGGTGGCGGCGACGCGCTGAAAACGGCGAAGGCCGGCGCGTCTCCGAGCCGGCCTTCGATCACGTCCCATGGCAGGGAGAGGCGGGGGCTCTCCCGAGGCCTCAACCCCGCTTGACGCCCCAGGGATAAGGCGCGGTGCCCGGCAGCACGCCGGTCAGACTCTTGCGATACGCCGTGCGGCTGAGGAACTGGCCGAGCGGGATCGTCGCGACCTCGGTCAAGGCGAGGCGGTTGAGCTCCTTGGCCTTCTCCTTCTGCGTCGCCTCGTCGGGCGCGTAGAGCCAGGCCTCGGCGAGTTCCTCGGCCTTGTCGCTCTTCCACCAGCCGAACCAGCCCTTTTCGCCCTGCCCGCGAATAATGCTCGACTGGGCCGGATCGCCCCAGCTGATCGCCGAGCCGGTGGTGTGGAACATGCTCCACCCGCCTTTTTCGACCGGCTCGCGGCTGCTGCGGCGCTGCACCACCGTGCCCCAATCGCTCGCCGCCATCTCGACATTCATGCCGAGCTGCTTGAGCAGCTCGAAGGTCACCTCGCCGAGCGGGCCGATATCCGGGAAGTCGGTCGGGTTGATGATGACGACCTTTTCGCCGTTATAGCCAGACTCCTTCAGCGCCGCTTTCGCCTTCTCGAGGCTTTGCGGCATCAGGTCTTCCGCCTCGCCGGCATAATAGGGTGTGCCGCGGAACCAGAGGCTGCGGCAGGTCTGCCAGAGCGAGGTATCGTCGCCCTGGGTAGCCCGCATATAGTCCTCCTGCTTCACGGCCATGCGCACCGCCGCCCGCACCTTCGGGTTGTTGAACGGCGGATGCAGATGGTTGAGGCGCATGATCGCGCCGCGCCCGGCCTTGTCGATCACCTCCTGCCTGATGTCGGGGCTGCTGGCGAGCATCGGCTGCAGATCGGCCAGTGGGCGCTCCCACCAGTCGATCTCGCCGCGCGTGAGCGCCGCCGCGGCCGTCGCCGGATCCGGCAGGATCGTCCATTCGATCCGCTTGAAATGCGCGACCTTGCCGCCGGCATTGCGGCTGGGCGGTTCGCTGCGGGGCTTGTAGCCGTCGAATTTCTCATAGGCGACGCGGCTGCCCGAGACATAATCGGCCGCCACGAATTTGTAGGGGCCAGAGCCGATCATCTCGGAGACCTGCGTGTTGGCGTCGGTCTTGGCCAGGCGCTCCGGCATGATGACGGGCGGCTGGTCGGTCTTGGCCAGGCACTCCAGCAGCCGCGGGAACGGCCGTTTCAGCTTGATCTCGATCGTGCGGTCATCGGCAGCGCCGAAGCTCTCTGCTGCCCTGCCCAAGAGCTGCCCATAGGCATCGCGCTGCGTCCAGCGCTTGAGGCTCGCGGCGCAGTCGGCCGCCTTCACGGGCGACCCGTCATGGAACATCAGGCCATCGCGCAGCGTGATGCGCCAGAGCAAGCCGTCAGCGGAGACCTGATGGCCCTCCGCCATCTGCGGCTGCGGCTTGAGGTTCTCGTCCGCGCCGTAGAGCATGTCGAAAATGTAATAGGCGTGGTTGTTGGTCACGGTCGCGGTGGTCCAGATCGGATCGAGCGCCGAGAGATTGGCCTGGGGCGCGAACTTCATCAGCGTCGCGGACGCCTGTTGCGCCAAGGCGGTCTGCGCCAGGAAGGGGCCCGCGGCACCGAGAGCGGCGGTCCCCAGCAAAAACTCACGACGTTTCATTGACGCTATCCCCTTGTCGTTGGCTTGGCCGATGCACCGGTTCGCAACCGCATCGGTTAGTCGAAACCCAGGAAATTCGGGCTTTCGCTGATGGGCCGCGCCTTCATCAGGGCGGCGATGTCCGGCACGGGCCGGGCGGTGAGCGTATCGCCCGCCAGCGCGGCCTCCAGCGCCGCCGCGACCGCCAGCACCTTGGCGTCGCCGCCGCGGGGGCCGACGATCTGCAACCCGAACGGCATGCCGTTGCGGTCGCGCCCGACCGGCAGCGAAATCGCCGGATGCCCGACGATGGTGACCGCATAGGCCATGGCGAGCCAGTGAAAATAGGTCCGCGTCGGCTTGCCGTCGATCTGCGAGGGGAAGAGTTCGGTCCAGGGCCGAGGGCTCAGCGTGATCGCGGGGGCGAGGATCACGTCGTAATCCTCGAAGAAATGCTGCCAGCGCTGGTAGATCGCCGTCTGCTGCTTCATCGCGCGCGTCACGTCCAGCGCCGAATAGGTCAGCCCCTCCTCGACATTGGCGCGCACGTTAGGGCCGACCTGGTCCGGCGTCTCGCGCACCTTGTCGAGATGGCTCGCCAGGAAGCCGACCGCGCGCAGGATTTCGAAGACCTCGTCGGTGCCGGAGCAATCCGGCGTCGCCTCCTCGGCGGCGTGGAAGAGATGGGCGAAGGCGCCGACCTTCTCGGAGAAGGCCTCGCGCACCAGCTTCTCTGTCGGCGCGAAGCCGAAATCCGGGGTGATCGCGACCTTCAGCGACGCCAGATCGACATGGTCCGGTCTCGCGAAATCCTCCGGCCGGCGCACCGTGCGGCCGTGAATCGTGGTCGCCAGCGGGTCGCAAGCGTCGTCCGAGACCATGGTCGACAGCAGCAGGCACAGATCCGGCACGTTGCGCGCCATCGGCCCCAGCACCGAAAGCGGGTACCAACCGAGCGCGCGCTTGTCGCTCGGCACGAGCCCCGGAGACGGCCGGAAACCGACGATGCCGTTGAAGGCGGCGGGATTGCGCAGAGAGCCGCCGGTATCGGAGCCCGTCGCCAGCGGCACCATATTGGTCGCCAGCACCACGCCCGAACCGCCGGAGGAGCCGGCCGCGCTCCTGCTCGGATCGAAGGGATTGCCGGTCACGCCATAGACCGCATTGCGGGTGTTGGCCCCGGCACCCCATTCGGGCGTGTTGGTCTTGCCGGCGATGATCGCGCCGGCCTGGCGCACGCTGGCGACGATCAGCTGGTCGGCCTTCGGCACATGGTCGCGATAGAGCGGGCTGCCATAGGTGGTGCGAAGCCCCGCGACATCCTCCAGATCCTTCACGCCGACCGGCAGGCCGTGCAGCGCGCCCAGGCCCCCGCCCCGCGCCGTCGCCTCGTCGGCAGCCGCGGCGGCCTTGCGCGCCGCCTCGTCGTCCCGCGCCACCATCGCGTTGACGGCCGGATCGACCGCATCCATCCGCCGGATGCAGCTGTCCAGCAATTCGCGGGCGGAGAGCTTTTTGGCGCCGATCAGGGCACGGGCGGCCAGAGCGGTGAGATCGCAGGGTTCGGTCAAGGCATCGCTCTCCATTGCGCCGGCGCCCCAGCAAGGGTTATGCCGGGCGTCGAAGCGAAGCCTAGGAAAAAGGCAGGCATGATGTCCATGACCGCGGGGCGCATGGCCGATGCCCGGAGCCGGAAAGGCCGGTGACGATGGCCGCGGAACCCTTCTGGCGCGAGACGCGCGACGGCCTCCAGATCGCCGTGAGACTGACCCCGCGCGGCGGGCGCGATGCCCTGGACGGGGTCGAGACCCTGGCGGACGGGCGCCGCGTCCTCAAGGCGCGGGTGCGCGCCGCCCCGACCGAGGGCGAGGCGAACGACGCGCTGATCCGGCTGCTGGCGCAGGCGCTGGGCCTGTCGCGCTCGCGTCTGAGCATCGTCTCGGGCGCCACGGCGCGGCTGAAGACCGTGGCCGTCGAGGGCGCGCCCGAGGCGCTCGCCACCGCCGCCGCGCACCTCGCCGCGTCTTGACGGGCTCTGCGATTTCCTGTTTCCACACCGCATGGACAGCGAAGCTCGCAAGTTTCCCCCGCGGCTCTCGGAAGGGTATCGCTCCTTTCTCGACGATCGCTTCATCCGCGAGAAGGACCGCTACGAGGAGCTCGGGGAAAACGGTCAGACGCCCAAGATCATGCTGATCGGCTGCTGCGACTCGCGCGTGTCGCCCGAAGTGATCTTCGATGCGCGGCCGGGCGAGATGTTCGTGGCCCGCAACATCGCCAATCTGGTGCCGCCCTACCAGCCGGACGACCAGCTCCATGGCACCTCGGCCGCGCTCGAATATGCCGTGCAGGCGCTGAGGGTCGAGCACATCGTCGTCCTCGGCCATGGCCGCTGTGGCGGCATCCGCGCCTTCGCCGACGACGCCCAGGCCGCCCTTTCGCCGGGCGACTTCATCGGCAAATGGATCACGCTGATCGGCCCCGCCGCCGAGCGGACCGGCGGACGCGGCCGCCATGAGAGCTTCGACGATTATCTCGCAAGATTGGAGCTGGCGTCGATCCAGCAGTCGATCGAGAATCTGCGCACCTTCCCCTGCGTGAAGATCCTCGAGGAGAAGGGGCGCCTCCAGCTCCACGGTGCCTTCTTCGCCGTCCATACCGGCGTGCTGATGATCCTCGATTCCGCCACCGGCCAGTTCATCCCGGCCGTCGGCGAAATGCCCAAGCGCGTCCAGCAGATCCGCTGCGTCGAGGGCTGACGACCGTCACTCGCCATCCGAAAGCGGATGCAGATCCCTCACCATCGCCTTCAGGCGCTCATCGAGCACATGGGTGTAGATCTGCGTGGTCGCGATATCGGCATGGCCGAGCAGTTCCTGCACGACACGAAGATCGGCGCCGTTCTGCAGCAGATGGCTGGCGAAGGCATGGCGCAGCACATGCGGGCTGAGCGCCGGCGCCGAAAGGCCCGCGGTGCCGCCGAGGGTTTTGAGATCGCGGGCAAAGGCCTGCCGCGTCAGATGCCCGCTTTCGCCATCGGACGGGAAGAGCCAGCGGCTATGCGCCTGCCCCGCCTCGCGCAGCCCCGCCAGCCAGTCACGCGCCGCTGCGCGGGCGGGCTCGTTGAGCGGCACCAGCCGCTCCTTCTCGCCCTTGCCGCGCACGATCAGGAAGCGCTCGCGCGTCGTCGCCGCCGAGAGGGGCAGCGCGATCAGCTCGGAGACGCGCAGACCCGTCGCATAGAGCATCTCGACGAGGCAGCGCATCCGCAGCGCCTTCAGCCGGGCGGCAGGCTTGGCGTCCGGCTGGTCGCAGGCTTGGCGGGCCACCGCCAGCAGCCGATCGACATCCGCGACCGAGATCACCTTGGGCAGGGGCCGGCCGAGCCGCGGCCCCTCGATCGCGGCCGAAGGATCGTTGGCGGATAACCCTTCGGTATAGAGAAACCGGTGGAACTGCCGCACCGCCGAGAGCCGCCGCGCCGCCGAAGACGCCTTCAGCCCGCGTTTGGCGATATCCGCGAGCCAGTCGCGGATGGTGCCGGGCGTCGCGTCATCGAGCGGCGTGGTTCCGAGGAATTCCAGGTAGTCGTCGATGTCGCGCTCATAGGCCTCGAGCGTGTTACGCGCCGCGCCGCGCTCGGCCGCCAGCATGTCCAGAAAGGCAGCGAGACGCTGCCGCGCCGGCCGGCTCATTTCGGCTGGAGCCGGGCTGGCGGCACGATCTCGATCATCTCGCGCTGCTCCGGCTTCACGAAGGCGACGACCGCCACCATCGCGCCGATGACCAGTCCGGCGAGCACGCCAATGACGAGGAGGAAGCGAAAGAGCGTCGGCACGTCGGGCAAGGGTCCCCTGCCGCGGCGAAAGAGGCGGCATCCACTCCTTATCCCGGCGCGCAGGCCCGCAGGCAAGGCCCAACTCCCGGCGCGCGGGCAAGGACCAGGACGGTGACGAAAGCATGACGGGAGGGAATGCGCATGCTACATGCCCCGCAAAACACGAACCTATCCATGAACGCCGCCCCGCTTCTCCCTCCGGAACGACCTCAGCTTCGCGCCGCGCTCGGCACGCGCACCCTCGTGCTCGTGGGGATGATGGGTTCGGGCAAGAGCTCGGTGGGCCGCCGGCTCGCCATGCGGCTGGGCCTGAATTTCGTCGATGCCGATGTCGAGATCGAAACCGCCGCGCGCATGACGATCCCCGAGATCTTCGAGCAGCGGGGAGAGGCCGAGTTCCGGCAGGGGGAGCGCCGCGTCATCAGCCGGATCCTCGACAGCCGCACCCCGCTGGTGCTGGCGACCGGCGGCGGGGCCTTCATGCATCCGGAAACCCGGCAGCGCGTGCAGGAGCGCGGCATTTCGATCTGGCTGAAGGCCGATCCCGACGTGCTGATGAAGCGCGTGCGCCGCAACGCCAGGCGCCCGCTGCTGCAGACGGCCGACCCGGAAGGAACGCTGCGCGCCTTGCTGGCGCAGCGCGAGCCGGTCTATGCGCTCGCCGATCTGACGGTCCGCTCGCGCGAAGTGCCGCATGATGCCGTCGTCGACGACATTTTTACCGCGCTCGAAAGTCATCTCGGCCTGACCGGCCGCCCGGAGTAGCGCCATGAGCATCGCCGATCTCCTGCCTGCCGAGGCGCCCCTCGTCGTTCCGGTCGCGCTGGAAGGTCGCCGCTACGACATCCATATCGGCCGCGACGGGCTCGGTCGCGCCGGCGCCCTGATCGCGGGCATCGCCCCCGGCGCGCGAGCCGCGATCGTGACCGACGAGACGGTGGCCGGGCTCCATGCCGCACGGCTCGAAGCGGGCCTCGCCCAATACGGCATCGCCGCGACACGCATCACCATTCCGCCCGGCGAGGCCTCCAAATCCTACGCCCGCTTCGCCGAGGTCTGCGATGCGCTGCTGGCCGCGAAGATCGAGCGCAGCGATCTCGTCATCGCCTTCGGCGGCGGTGTGGTCGGCGATCTCGCCGGCTTCGCGGCATCCGTCCTGCGCCGCGGCGTCCGCTTCGTGCAGCTCCCCACCAGCCTGCTCGCCCAGGTCGATTCCTCGGTCGGCGGCAAGACAGGGATCAACTCCTCGCATGGCAAGAACCTGATCGGCGCCTTCCACCAGCCCAGCCTCGTCATCGCCGACACCGCCCTGCTCGACACGCTCAGCGAACGCGAGTTCAAGGCCGGCTATGCCGAGGTGGTGAAATACGGCTTGATCGACGACCCCGCCTTCTTCGACTGGTGCGAGGCGAACTGGCACCGCGTCATCGCGGGAGGCCCCGAGCGCGACCATGCGGTGGCGGTCTCCTGCCGGGCCAAGGCGGCGATCGTGGCGCGCGACGAGCGCGAGGAGGGCGACCGCGCCCTGCTCAATCTCGGCCACACTTTCGCCCATGCGCTGGAGCGACTGACCGGCTATGATTCCGCCCGTCTCGTCCATGGCGAGGCCGTGGCGATCGGCCTTGCGCTGGCCTTCCGCTTTTCGCAGCGCCTCGGCCTCTGCCCGGGGCAGGACGCGCTGCGGGTCGCGCGCCATCTCGACCATGTCGGCCTGCCCTCGCGCCTGCAGCAGGTGCCGGGCGGCACAGGCAGCGCGCAGGAGATCGTCGCGGCCATGGCGCAGGACAAGAAGGTCAAGCGCGGCGCGCTGACCTTCATCCTGGCGCGGGGCATCGGCCAGAGCTTCATCGCGCCCGGCGTGGCCGCAGACGACGTGCTGGCCTTCGTCACGGACGAGCTGAAGGGCTGAAGCGAAGCCCTCAGGGGCTGAACACCAGCACCAGGAAGACGAAGAACACCGAAAGATGCACCGCCCCCTCCATCATGGTGGTGCGTGTGCCGGTGAAGGTCAGCGTCGACAGTAGCAGGGTCATCGCCAGGATGACCATATTGGTGTTGGAGAGGCCGAGCACCACCGGCTGGCCGGTGAAGAGGCCGATCGCCAGGACGGCCGGAACCGTGAGACCCAGTGTCGAGGCCGATGCGCCCAGGCAAAGATTGATCGCCCTCTGCAACTGATTGGCCGTGATCGCCCGCAGCGCGGCGATACACTCCGGCGTAAACACCACCATCGCGATCAGGATGCCGCCGAGCGCCGGCGGCGCGCCAAGGCGCGCAATGCCGAAATCGAGCACCACGGCGAGGCTCTTCGCCAGGATGACGATCGGCAGAATATTGGCCAGCAGCAGGACCACGGCGAATGTCACCGAGCCGCTTGCCGGCTTGAGCGCATCCCTTGCGGGGTCCGGCTCGGTCACCCGGGGCTCGGGCTTTCTTTCGGCCTCCGGCTCCTGGAAGAAGGCACGATGGCGCCCGGTCTGGAGGGCGAGGAACACGCCATACAGCGCCAGAGTGAAGATCGAGAAGGCGATCGCCTGAACGGTGTTGAGCGTGCCGTCACTGGTGGAGGTCGTGAAATTGGGCAGGATCAGCGCGATGACCGTCAAGGGGATGATCACCGCCAGATAGGAGGTCGCCCCCTTGAGATTATAGCGCTGCGAGAAGTGACGCAGGCCGCCGAGCAGCAGGCCGATGCCGACCACGCCGTTGAGGACGATCATCAGCACCGCGAACATCGTATCGCGCCCCAAGGTCGGCGCGCCCTTGGCACCGAGCATCACGGCCGAGATCAGCGCCACCTCGATGATCACGATCGAAAGCGTCAGGATGAGCGTGCCATAGGGCTCGCCGAGACGGTGCGCCAGCTCCTCAGCCTCGTGGACCACGCCGAAAGCCGCCCAGACGATGACGCCGAGCAGCCAGGCGAAGACCAGCAGCGACGGCAGCGGCGCGCCCAGCTGGCTGAGCAGCGTGTCGCCGAAGAGCAGGAAGGCGGCAACGGAAGCCCAGGCGCAGGCGAGGCGAAGGATCATCATCGGGCGTAGAAATTCCTGATACGGCTAATAAATGCGGACATGGCAAAGCAGGCCGTCCGCGACGGCCTGCCTTCATCAACCTGCCCCCAGCATGGTGGTTCCGTGCCCGGAAATCACCGCTTGTTGTAGCGGTCGAGCACAGCGGCACCTTCGGGACCGGCTTTCTTTCGCCACTCATCCACCACCGGTGCCGCGGCCTGGGAGAGAATATGTGCCATCGCCGGCGAAATCTTCGTCTGGATCGCGACTTTGTTGACCCGCATGCGGGCGTAATTCTCGTCGAGCCGCGTCCGGATCGCGGTCCATTGACGTTGCTCGGTGGCCACCGCCGCGTCGTCAATGATCTTGCGCAGATCGGCCGGGAGGGCCTCGTAGGCGGCCAGATTGACGGTCGCGATCGAGATCGGGAAGACATAGTTGATCTCGGCGAAATTAGGCAGGAAGTCCCAGAGATTTCGTCCGGCACCGCCATCGCCCGAAGACAAGACGGCTGTGACCGAGCCGTCCTTCACCTTCGGCATAGCGTCGGCGAAAGAGAGATTGCTCGCCTTGGCCCCGGCCGCGTTCATGACGGCCGTCGATGTCGCGTCATAGGTGCGGATCGACAGTCCCGTCAGGGCCTCCGGACCGACCAGCGCATCCTTCGACCAGATGCCGGAGGCCGGCCAGGGCGTGGTGTAGAGGATCTTCTGGCCGAACTGAGCGAGTTTGCGGTCATAGGCCGGCCGGGCGAGATCGGTCAGGCGGCGCGCATCGTCGATCGAGGCCGTCAGGAACGGCAGGGATGACAGGGCGAACAGCGGATCGACCGGAGAGAGGGCACCGACGAAGGCATCGCCTGCCGCGACATCGCCCTTCTGCACGGCCGCGATCATGGCGGCCGACTTGATGCCGCGCGAGGCGTCGTAGCTGGGCTTGATCATGAGGCGCCCGCCCGATGCCTCGTTGACCAGTTTCGAGAAGGTCTCGACGCCTTCGCCGGGGATCGCGGTAGCGGGGTATTCGGTCGGCATTTCCCACACCGTCTGCGCGACCGCTGGAAGTGTCGCGGAAACGGCGAACGCCGCGATCGCCAGTGCCGAAATGAAAGCGCGCATGATAATTGTCTCCAGAAGCCGCACCGACGATAGCGACGGCCGCATGCGGCAGCCATGCAAGTTCCGGACAAGCGGCTGGTCGGCCGCGCCTAAATCAAGGAGACGCGATCTTCGCGGCGAGAGGGCTTGCTGCGCTCTCCGGCAGGGAGACGGCCGGGCTTGTCGGTCACCAGATATTGCGCTCGCGCCAGTGCCGCGAAGCGTCCGCCCTTGGCGACGAGCTCGTCGAAGGAGCCCATCTCCTCGACCTGCCCCTGCTCGAAGACGAGGATGCGATCGGCGTTGCGGATGGTCGCGAGCCGATGGGCGATGACGAAGGTGGTGCGGCCCTTCATCACCTCCTCGAGCGCCTTCTGCAGCTTGACCTCGGTGGAGGCGTCGAGCGCGGAAGTGGCCTCGTCCAGGATCAGGATCGGCGGGTTCTTCAGCAGCGCCCGCGCGATCGAGAGGCGCTGGCGCTCGCCGCCTGAAAGCGTGCGGCCACGCTCGCCGACCAGCGTGTCGAGCCCATCCGGCTGGCGCGCCATCACCTCGGTGGCCTGCGCCCGGTCGAGCGCCTCCATCATCTCCTCGTCGGTCGCGTCTGGCTTGCCGACCGAGAGATTTTCGCGGATGGAGCGGGCGAACAGCATCGGCTCCTGGAAGACGACACCGATATTGCGCCTGAGCGAGAGCAGCGAAATCTCGCGAATGTCGCGGCCGTCGATGACGATCCGCCCCGATTGCGGGTCGAAGGCGCGGTGCAGCAGGCCCAGCGTCGTCGATTTGCCCGAGCCGGTGGAGCCGACCACGGCGATGGTCTCGCCCGGCTGGACGGAGAAGCTGACGTCCCTCACCGCCGAGCGCTTGCCGTCATAGGAGAAGGAGACGTCCTCGAAGGCGACGGCGCCTTCGAGCCGCCCGGCATCGGGCGCGTCCGCCGGGTCGCGCACGCTGGGCAGCGTGTCCAGCACCTCGAAGAATTCCCGCATCTTCGGCGCCTGCATGAAGATGAAGTTGATGAAGGCGACGATCTGCTCCAGCCGGCCGACCAGCATGGTGGCGAAGCCCATGAAGGTGACGATCTCGCCCACCGTGGTCTGGCCATGCATCAGCAGCCAGGTACCGACGACGAAGATGCACAGAACCGTCAGCGTCGCCGAAGCGCGCGTCGCCACCGTCGCGACCGCCCACCAGGACAGCACCGGCATCTGCGCCGCCAGCAGGCTCTCCATCGTCGAGCGCAGGCCGCGCACCTCCGCCTCGATGCGCGTGAAACTCTGGATCACCGGCACGTTGCCGAGCGCGTCGGAGGCCCGCTCGGCGAGGTTGGAATGATAGGTCTCGACATGGCGCTGCAGCCGGTCGGTCTTGCCGAGCACATAGGCGGTCAGCGAACCGAACAGTACGACGAGCCCGATCAGCAGCAGGCCGAGCTGCCAGTTCTTCCATAGGGTGAAGGGCAGCAGCACGAACAGCGCCACGATCGAGGCGCAGTGCTCGCGGAAGAAGGAGAGCCACAGCCCCCACATCGCATTGGTGCCGTCGAGCATCACCTTGAGCACGCGGCCGGAATGCGTCTGGGTGTGGTAGGCGAGCGGCAGCGTCAGCGCATGCTCGAAATAGCGCGCCATCACGCCCAGCCGGCTGCGATGGGCGAGCTTGTCGGCCTGCAGCGCGACGAAGACCCCGATGCCGATATTGGCGAGGCCGAAAGCGATCCATGCGAAGATCAGCAGGTTGATGGCGCTCCAGGTCAGCGCGCCCCCCGCGGCCTGGATCGTGGTCAGCCGGTCGATCAGCGCGCCGAACAGCATCGGCTCGGCGAAGGCGACGCCAGCCAGCAGAATATTGGCGAAAGCCAGGATCGCGCCGAGCCGCCGCTCGGGGCCGAGTTCGGACAGGACGCGGGCATAGAGCGAGAGCAGAGACATCGAGTCACAGCTTTAGCGGAATGCAGCCCCCCCGCAAGCGCGGCGAGGTCTTCCGAAGACAGGTGGCGTCGCCGCACGGCCGGTCATGGCCCGTTCGACAGCCCTGCGAGCGCCTCGGCCAGCGCCGCGTCCGTCACCTCCGTCATCGCCAGTTGCAGCTTGCAGGCCTGGGTTCTGGCGCCGGGGCGCATCACCAGGATCACCGTTTCGCTCCCGGGGCAGGCCGGATCGGCGCAGATGATCTCGTTCACGGCGACGCTCGCCTGCTCCGGCAAGGCGAGGAGGCGCCTCACCGCGCTCTTGATCCGCTCCGCCTGCGCCCTGGCGACGGCTTTGCCGTCGCCTCCACCGGCCGCCGCCTTGCCGAAGAGCGAGAGGCGCATCGCCGGTCAGCCCGCAGGCAGTGTCAGCACGCCGGCAGCGCCGTCCTCGGCGCCGAAGGCGAGGCGCTTGCCACCCTTGTCCCAGGCGAAAGCGGTGATGCCGCTGCCGCGCAAAGCCGGCCGCACCAGCAGTTCCGAGCCATCGGTGAGGCGCACCAGCAGGATGCAGCCATCGTCATAGCCGATGGCGAGAACCAGAGCCGCCGGATGGAAGGCGACGCGGGTGACGCGGGCATGGCGCACGCCGCATTCGCGCGGCGCCTTGCCCTGCGGGCCATCGCCCTGGAACGGCCAGACGATCGCCCCGTCCGCACCGCTCGAGGCGAGCCACAGCCCGTCATGCGACCAGGACAGCGAGCGTGGCTTGGCCGGATAGCCGGTCATGCGCATATGGCTCGGCTTCTCGCCGAGCTTCCAGCCATGCAGGGCGTTCTCCTGCATCGAGGTGACGACGAAACGCCCGTCCGGGGACCAGGCGGCGTCGAGATGGGAGCCCTTCCACTCCAGGAATTCCGGCTTGGCCTCGGTGTTCGGATACCAAAGCGAGACCCCGTTCATCTGGGCGATGGCGAGGCGATAGCCCTTGGGCGCGAAGACGAGGCCCTGCGGCGTGCTCGTCGTCTCGAGCGTGCGCACCCGCCCCTTTTCGTCGCGGGCCTGCACCGTCTTGCCGGTATTCCAGGCCAGGTTCCCGCCCGGCGACAGCGTGATGGCATCGATCCAGCGCCGCTTGGTATCCTTGGCGAGTTCTTCCGGAGCGCCCTCCATCCGGGTAGCGACGACGCGCCCGTCATCGCCGCCGGTGATCAGCCGCTCGCTATCGCCGGTGGCGCAGAGAATGCCGCCTGCATGCGCCTCCACGGTCTCGGTCGCCCCGTCGCGCCAGCGCAGAACCTGCCCTTCCGCCAGCCCGAGAACGAGCCCCTGCTTCAGCCAGCGTGCGGCGACGACATGCGCCCCGGCCTCGATCGGAACGACATGCTCGCGCAGCGAGACGGACGGGCTGGGTGCGGTGTTCATGGGCGGGGTCTAGCGCAGCTTGCTTTTCATGAAAACCGCGCCGTCACGCCGAGCGACCGAAGGGCGACCCGGGATCCATGCCGAAACGCTTTCGATGAAGGCTCGGGCACCGATCCCGGATCGGCGCTGCTCTCGCGGCTGGTCCGGGAGGACGGCGTGAGAAATCGCGATTCTCAGGCCGCGCAGGCCTCGAAACCCTGGCGCAGCTCGTTTTCGTTGAGCCCGCGGCCGATGAAGACGAGTCGGCTCTGGCGGCTCTCGCCCGGCTTCCAGTCCCGCTGCAGATCGCCGTCGAGGATCATGTGGACGCCCTGGAAGACGAAGCGCCGCGCCTCGCCCTTGAAGGCGAGAATGCCCTTCGAGCGCAGGATGTTGGGCCCCTGCAGCTGGGCGATGTCGTTGATCCAGGGCATGAACTTCTCGGGATCGACATCGCCCGGGATGGTCAGCGAGATCGAGCGCACATCCTCGGAATGATGGTGATGATGCCCTGATTCGAGGAAATCGGGCTCGATATCGAGAATGCGGTCGAGATCGAAGGCGTTGCGGTCCAGCAGCGCTGCGATGTCGACATCGCAGCGCTGCGCCTTCTGCAGCTTGGCATAGGGGTTGATCGCGCGGATCGCGCCCTCGACCTCGGCCAGCTCCTCGGCACTGACGAGGTCGGTCTTGTTGAGGATGATGACGTCGGCGAAGGCGATCTGGTTCTTGGCCTC